>JAKZYH010000368.1:0-12428 GCA_047514575.1 Acidobacteriota bacterium
CCGCAGCACAGTCTTCAGCTTGACGTTGCGGCCGTCAGACCCCTCCAGATCGAAGAGATCTTGGAGGACCAGGGTTAGTCCGGCCGTCTTGCCCGGAAGAATCCTGACAGTCTGTTCCCTCCGAGGAGAAACATACTGCGAACTCTTGACCAGCACCTGATAGGTGCCCATCTGGAGGTTCTTGAAGAAGATCTGACCAAGCTTGTTGCTCCGCGTCAGGATAGGCAAAACCTGATCTGACGACTGTCCCAGAAGCGTCACCAGGATGCCTGGGACAGGGTGTCCTGACTGGTCCTGGATGATCCCGCTCAGCTGTCCTAGAGGAGACGCTGCAGCGGGCAAAACCAGAAGCCCGATCACGACTCCGAGAGCCAGACAATAGGTAAAAAGACGACGCTCAATCTGGGTTGTGTTGCCCATCATTACTGATGCCTCATTCTAACTGGATGCAGAAATCTTAGTCAAACTACAGCAGGAAAGCAAGTTTTCTGACAAGGAAAATCGGTTCCTGTCAGATTCGGGACTCCGAGTGCAATTCTGGCCTTGGAAGTTGGAATCCCAATCCTCATAGGTTGGCTCGCCTGGTTCCAAGAGTTGATCGGGCTCCCCCAGACCCTGGCCCCATTCGAGAAGGAAACTTCCGGCTACTGGGGATCTGTGCGTCACTCGGTGGGGAAGAGTTGTCCGGCTCTCTCCTCGGAACCTGGGCTCATTTTGCTAGCGGCTCAAGTCGTTCGCGGCTCTGTCGGACTTGGCTCCGTAACGCGGGTAGTTCACCCGTTGGCGGTACCCTCGGACGTTCCGACGTGCGACCCTCGGACGTTCCGACGTGCGACCCTCAGACGTTCCGACGATTCTTTGAAGCTTCAGCTCAGAGGAAGCTTAGCGGGCGCACATCCTCTTCCCACGGGTTCTACCATTTAGTGAGATACTGAAGTCGCTGATCGCCACAACGCTTTCTTTATGGTTATCTACGGAACCCATTCGGTGACGGAAGCTCTCAGGTCCGAGGATCGGAGCCTGGAGCGCGTACTTGTCCAACGAGGAAAAACGAACGCCCGTCTTCAGAAGATCATCGAGCTTGCCCGCGACCGCGGAGTTCCGGTGCGGTTCGAGTCCCCGGATGTCCTACGACAGAAAGCCTCGACACCCCACCATCAGGAAGTGGTGGCCGAGGTCTCACCTATAGAGTATGTAGAACTATCGGAAATTCTGCTGCAGCATCCAACCTTGCTCCTGATCGTGGCGGGGGTCGAGGACCCACACAATCTGGGAGCGCTGCTTCGAACGGCGGAAGCGGTGGGCGTCGAAGGAGTTTTGATTCCTTCAAGACGAGCGTGCCCCGTCACTCCTACCGTCGTCAAATGCAGCGCGGGAGCAGCTCTACATCTGAGGATCGCCCGTATCGGAAATATTCGTCAGACTCTGGAGAAGCTCAAGCGAGAGGGACTCTGGATCGTCGGCCTGGATCCAGCTGGGACCACCCACGTCGGTCAGATCGACACCTCGTTGCCGCTGGTCGTGATCGTGGGCGGGGAACAGGATGGATTGAGCCGACTGGTTCGGCAACACTGTGATTTTCTGACGGCCCTGCCCATGAAGGGCCGGGTCGCATCCTTGAATCTCTCGGTAGCGGCGGGCGTCTTTCTCTATCAGGTTCTACTTCGACGCGGTGAGGACCCAGCCGTCTGAGGCTCCAACAGCAGATTGAACCACTCGTCCACGACAGCGCGGAAGTCAGGAGCGATCAACGTCGTCGCGCTGTATTCCAGCACCACGGCGGGCCCGGCAATCCGGTGACCCGGCCGCAGCCGCTCCCGCGAATAGAAGCGAGTCTTCAACGGTTCCCTGTCAAAAAACACTTTCCTTTCGCGCACGACCGATTCCTGGGGAGCGTCTCCGGACGTGGGAGACGATCGGGGAAAAGGGAGTTCCGAATGGCGGCCTGAGCCGCGGACTCGGATATTGACGATCTCGACAGGTTGGTCCAGGCTGGCGAATCCATAGTGCTTTTCGTGCGCGCGGTGAAAGGACTGAACGAAGTTCGCAGTGTAGGGAACATTGAGTTCATAGGACTGCCCGATGTAGCGGGCGTCCAAGGTCTTCTCGAGTGTGACCCGCGAGGGCTCAAAGCCCTCATCTTTCAACTGTCCGCGAATCTGATCCAGGAGCGGAGCGAAGGCCTCCTGAAGACGTTGGCTTGCTCTGGAGTCACTCGACAAGAACCGAGTCGTCAACGAAGTGTCTCTGACAACATCGCTGCCCACGATACCCATGGCCGAGATCAGGCCCGGATTGGCTGGCACCAGGACTCTAGGAATTTTCAGGGACCGCGCTAGATCGCAGGCGTGGAGCCCGCCGGCACCGCCGAAGCTCACCAACGTGAAGTCGCGCGTGTCGTAGCCTTTTTGCAGGGAGATCACACGGAGTGCTGCCTCCATCTGGGTGTTGACGATTTCCAGGATCCCGTCGGCAGTTTCCGTGGCCGTCAGAGGCCGGCTGGCCAACCGGATCCGACCTCCCAGGCGTTCAAGACCTCCCAGAACCCGGCGGGGGAACAGCTTCATCTCACCCCCCAGAAACCACTCCGGGTCAATCCTCCCCAGATGCAGGTGGGCGTCCGTCACCGTCACATCCCGGCCCTTGCCGTAGCAGAGCGGCCCCGGGTGAGCACCCGCACTGCGAGGCCCCACGCGCAGGAGATCCCCCGAATCGATCCACGCAACCGAGCCGCCTCCAGCACCGATGGAATGAATCGGGATCGTCTGCACGGGTACCGGGAGATGATCGATCACAGCCTCGTTGGTGGTCGAAACTCCACCTTCGCAGAGACAGACATCGGTCGAAGTCCCTCCCATATCCAGGGTTATCGTCTTGTCATATCCGGCAAGCCGTGTCATCCTGAAGGCTCCAAGCACCCCGCCTGCCGGACCCGAGAGAAGCGTTCGGACCGGTTCCAGTTGAGAGGAAGAAGCCGGCATGGTTCCGCCATTGGACTGCATGATGGTGAGACGCCCCTTCTTCACCTGGGGATCTGCACTCAAGGCCGACAGATAGCTCGACATTATAGGAGTAAGGTAGGCGTTGATGACCGTCGCGGAAGTGCGTTCGTACTCGCGAAACTCGGGTAGGATCTGGTGTGAAAGCGAGATTGGAAGCTTGCTCGCCTGGAGTGCCTCCTGGATCCGAATCTCGTTACTGGGATTTCGGTAGCTGTGAAGCAAGACCACGGCAATCGACTCGGGTGCAAGCTTGCGGATCCGGGCGCGGAGCGACTCCAGGCTCCCCTCCTCCAAAGGCGTCGCAATAGTGCCATCCGAGAGAGTGCGCTCTTTGACCCCGAGGCGTTTGGTCCTGGCTACCAGAGGCTTCGAGCGAGAGCCCGATAGGCGATAGAGGTGGGGCCGATTCTGGCGCCCAATCTCCAAGATGTCCTCAAACCCTTCGGTAGTGACCAGGACCGTCTTGGCGCCCTTTCGCTCCAGCAATGCGTTCGTAGCGACCGTCGACCCGTGCTGCGCCAGGAAACCCGAGTCGCTGCGGTTCTCGAGAATGCGGGTCAGTCCCTCGAGAACGGCGCGCTCCGGACGATTCGGTGTAGAGGGCAGCTTCAAGACTGAAACCCGATCTCCATCCACTACGACGAAGTCGGTGAAAGTGCCCCCAGTGTCTACGCCGATTCGAAGCATAACTGATCATCTACTCCCTTCTATACCGCTCCCGTCCCGCTACCCATTGGCGCCCTGCGCACACATACGTTCCACTCACCCGAACTCGACCCCGATAGGGAGGCCTCTACTGGCCAGAAGCCGTGGCATCCGGCAACGAAATGCTACAATACACAAGAGTTGAAAACTCTGCCAGCCTGGGAGGGAATCCCAAAAGGGGCTGAGCGTTCCATCCCCCAACTCCCTGGCATTCCCGAGTGGATGACGCAAGATGAAACAGGCTGAGCTACCGCGAAAGATCTATACCAGCTCCGGGCTTCTCGCCTTTTTCATCCTGCTCGTCATCGTCGCCGTCATCTTTCTCAATCCGACTTCTGTGGGCAGTCAGGGCTTTCTCTCGAATCTTACTCTATGGGCGGTTGTCTGGGCGATCAATTTCACCATCATCCTGATCCTGTCCTTCGTGCTGGCCAGGAACCTGATCAAGCTCTTTTTCGAGTATCAGACACAACGTCCTGGAAGCAGGCTGAAGAGCAAGCTTGTGCTGACTCTGACGATTTTCTCTCTGTTCCCCGCAGTCATCATGTTCTTCCTGGCTTCAGGACTGATCAATCAGAACTTGAAACTCTGGTTCAGGGCTCCCTCAGAACAGCTCCTGGCCTCGTCCCAGACCATATCAGCCAAGTACTATGAGGAGAGACGGAACGTCAGCCTGGTAGCCGCACGATACTTGATCACTCAAGTGGACTGGCAAACGATGATCCCCACCGCGGCACTGACGGATAGCCTTCAGAATCTTAGTTTTGAAGCAGTGACCGTCTTCAATCCGGAGGGGGAACCGGTCTACCGCCTGGGCAATTGGGACGACGCCTCCATCGGACAGGCATTGAAAGATCTCCTGGCAGGCCGTGAACACTACGTGTTGCAACACCATCCGGACTCCGAAAAGAAGCGATTCGAGGACCGCGGAATCGTCGGCGTACCCGCTCTTGACCGGGACGGCTCCATCCTCGGCGGAATCGCCTTGCGCTTCGTGGTGCCCGAGAGCGTGATGTTCCACGCAGCCGAGATCCAGACGGCATCCCAGACCTACGAGGCAATGTCACAGCTGCTCAGGGAAGTAGAACTCAACTACTTTGCCATACTGGGCCTGACCATGTTGGCGGTGGTTTTCGGCTTTGTCTGGCTGGGCACCTACATCGCCAGGAGAATTACCGTGCCCTTGGAGGCTCTCGCTGCCGGGTCCCGGGAAATCGCCGACGGCAATCTCGACTATCGTGTTCAGCTGCAGGCTCCAGACGAGCTTGGCATTCTAGTTAACTCCTTCAATCAAATGGCCGACGAAATCAATCAGAGTCGGCAGAAGCTGGAACAAGCCAACTCCGAGCTCCGGGCCACCAACGAACATCTTGACGAACGCAGACGCTATATCGAAACCATCCTCCAGAACATCACCACCGGTGTTGTCAGCGTCGACGAGGACGAGGTCATTCGGACCGCCAACGAGGCGGCCCTCAAGATGTTTGGTGCGAGCCCTAGCTCGATTTTGGACCGTCCTATCAAGAAGGTCCTGAACCGAGAGCTGTACGCAGAGTTTCAGGAAATGAAACGTCACGCCCGCCTCTATCGCACCTATCGCAAGCGGGTCACCTTCAAGCGAGGCGATGGCCATCTGCCGGTCGCAGCTACCATTACCCGAAACACCCTGGCCTTCAAGGGCGGGGTAGAGCATTTGATCGTGCTCGATGATCTCACCGAGTTGATCAGAGCCGAGAAGTTCGCCGCCTGGCAGGAGGTGGCACGCCGCCTGGCGCACGAGATCAAGAATCCACTGACTCCGATCCGACTGTCGGCCGAAAGGGTCAAGAATCGCTTCGAGAAGACGAGTAAATCGGCTCCACCCTGGGAGGGTCGGCAGGAATTCGAGCCCGTCCTCAATGATGGCGTCCGCATCATCGTCGCCGAGGCCGAGATGCTGAGATCCCTGGTCGAGGAGTTTTCTCGCTTTGCCAGACTCCCGACCTGCAAACCGATCAGGGTCGAGCTACACCCCTTGATTCAGCAGACCCTGTCGCGCTACGACGGGGCTCTCGAGAGTGTCAAATTGGAAACGGTTTTTGATCCCAGAATCGATTATCTGAAACTGGACCCGGAACAGATTCAGCGCGTCTTTTTCAATCTCATCGACAATTCTCTGGAAGCCCTCACCCGTTCGGCTTCGAAGCGGCGGATCGGCATTCGTACGCGATTCAATGAGGCACGGCACTCGGTAGCAATCGAGTTTGATGACAACGGGGTCGGCATTCCTCTCGAAGACTACGAGCACCTTTTCCTTCCCTACTTTTCAACCAAGGAGAGGGGGACGGGTCTGGGCCTGGCAATCGTGCGGCAGATCGTTTCCGAGCACAATGGTTTCATCCGGGCGGAACCGAATCATCCAGAGGGCACTCGCTTCATCATGGAGCTTCCCATCTCGTAGAATCCATCTTGAGTCAAGCCGCACCTGGTGACGGAGAGCGGTAAACCGTAGCAACCTGTATGAGCAAGGCAAAACTGCTAATCGTTGATGACGAAGAGGGCGTTCGCAGCACCCTCGCTGCAGTCCTTCAGGATGAGGAGTGTCTGGTGGACTGCGCCTCGACCGGTGAAGAGTGCATCAACCTCGTCGAAAAAAGACCTTACGACATCATTTTTCTAGACGTCTGGCTGCCGGGTAAGGACGGCATCCAGGTGCTGCAGGAGGTTCGCAGTCGGAGGCCCACCCAATACGTGATCATGATCTCAGGGCACGGCACCATCGAGACCGCAGTCCAAGCCACCAAGTTCGGGGCCTTCGATTTCCTGGAAAAGCCACTTTCTCTCCAGAAGGTCGTCCTGGTCCTGGAACATGCACTCAAGCAGAAGCGCCTGGAGGAGGAGAATCGTAGCCTGAAGAACTTCATTCGGCAGGAGACCAATATGATCGGGACCTCCGTCCCGATGCAGGCACTACGTCAACAGGTGGCGTACGCGGCTCCGACAGAAGGTCGCATCTTGATCTACGGCGAGAACGGAACCGGTAAGGAACTGGTGGCTAAGCTGCTTCATCTAAGCAGCAACAGAAAAGACGAGCCGTTCGTCGAGGTCAATTGTGCCGCGATCCCGGATGAGCTCATAGAAAGTGAGCTGTTCGGGACTGTCAAGGGTGCCTATACCGGTGCCACTGAGACTCGAAAGGGGAAATTTGAGCTAGCCGATCGAGGAACTCTTTTCCTGGACGAAGTGGCCGACATGAGCTTGAAGACACAGGCCAAGGTTCTACGCGCCCTGGAGGATCAGCGATTCTACCCGGTAGGTGGGAATCAGCCAGCGGAAGTGGACGTCCGAGTCATTGCCGCTACCAACCGGGACCTGGAAAAAGCAATCGAGAAAGAAAACTTTCGGGAAGACCTCTTCTTCCGGCTCAACGTCATCCCCTTCGAGGTACCGCCTCTTCGTGAGCGCAGAGAGGATATCCAGGAACTTCTCGACTACTTCATGGACCTCTTTTGTCCGCGCTACGGGAAGCCCAAGAAACTGATCCTTCCCGAGGTCCTGGAGCTGCTTCATCGCTACCGTTGGCCCGGCAACGTACGGGAACTCAGGAACATGGTGGAGCGTTGGGTCATCATGGTGCCGGGCGACGAGGTTGGCTTGTCTGATCTCCCCGATTCGATTCTCGAAGGGCCCGCTCCTCTAGAGGAGCGGGAGGTGGGAGCGACCTGGCAAGAAGCCAGGGCAGAATTCGAGCGCCGATTCCTGGAGGCGAAACTCCTTCAACACAACGGAAATATTAGCAGGACGGCCACCGAAATAGGCATGGAGCGCAGCCACCTTCACCGAAAGCTGAAGGCATATAACATAAGGTCAAAGAAGACGTAGGGTCCGTGTAAGGCACTGAATGGAGCTTTCCTCATGCAGGATTTGGTGGATCTCTTCTTGTCCCACTTGAAGTACCAGAAGAACTACTCTCCGCACACGGTCAAGAACTACGCGAGAGATCTGGCAGAATTTATCGACTACCTTGAGGCAGGCAAGTCGGAGCGGATCATCCGACTGGAACAGATCGATCACATTACCGTGCGCGATTTCCTAAGTCACCTTCACCAGGGTGGAAACCAAAAGACTTCGATCGCCAGGAAGCTATCGGCCTTGCGGTCGTTCTTCCGTTACCTGCATCGCGAAGGAAAGATCCAGACCAACCCCGCCAAGTTGGTGAAGACACCACGCTTGCCCCAGAAGACACCTCGATTCTTGTCCTCCTCACAAGTGGATGCCTTGCTTCAGCTTCCGGATACGGAGATCCCCCGGGGCATCCGGGACCGCGCCATGATAGAGCTGCTCTACGCCAGCGGGCTGCGCGTGAGCGAGCTGGTCCAGCTCAATCTGGAGGACCTCTCACTGGATCAGCGATTGGTCAAGGTTCGAGGAAAGGGAAAGAAAGAGCGGTTGGTACCCTTCGGAGAAAAGGCCTACGAATCACTGAAATCCTACCTGCCGGTGCGAGGGCGCCTGCTGAAACGCGGGGCAACCCTGCAAGAACTCAGCCCTCTGTTCCTGAACCTCCGGGGCGGACGTCTCACCGCTCGATCCTTCCAGCGGAACCTGGATCAGTACGTCCAGAAGGGAGCCCTTCTGCTGGACGTCCACCCTCACCTATTGCGGCATTCCTTCGCCACCCACCTGCTCAACAACGGCGCCGATCTCCGATCGATTCAGGAGCTGCTGGGTCACGAGAGTCTCTCCTCGACTCAGAGGTACACCCACCTCTCCATCGAGCAACTGCTCAAGATCTACCGCGAATCCCACCCGAAGGCACGTTCTGGATCCCCTCGGAAATGAAGGATTCACAAACGAGTCTAGTACGCTTAGAGCCTTCTTCAATTCACCTCCTCTCCCTCTTCTCCCCCGCTCTCGCCACAAATCCTTGCGTTTTCAGTCCTTTCCACCCTGAGCCAATACCGGTTTGAGAAACCGCTGGGCTCACCCGCCGTGCCTTGTCGCATCCTCATGGGAGAGATATAATCCCTAGACACATGCCAAAGGCGATGACCAGAATCCTTCTCCCTAGTGGAAGGGTGGCAGAAGGTGCACGGCTCCCGTCCCTCACTCCTAATGAGCAGACTCAGCTCTACCGCTTGATGCTGCTGAATCGCCGAATTGACGAGCGGATGGTTCGTTTACAGCGCCAGGGTCGACTCGGTTTCTATGTCGGATCGGTGGGAGAAGAGGCGTCCATCATAGGCAGTGCTTTCGCGCTACAGGAAAAGGACTGGATCCTTCCCTGCTATCGGGAATTGGGAGCTGCCCTGGTTAGGAACTACCCCCTGTTCGACCTGTTTTGCCAATTCGTGGGCAACTCACGTGATCAGAACAAGGGTCGGCAGATGCCCAATCACTACGGCCGTCCTGACCTGCGGATTACTTCGATCTCCAGTCCCGTTGGCAGTCAGATTCCGCATGCTACCGGTTTGGGGGTTGCGGCACGGCTGTCGGGAAAAGAGGAAGCAGTCCTGGTCTACTTCGGCGATGGCGCGACTTCTCAGGGAGACTTCCACGTGGCTGCCAATTTTGCCGCTGTCTACAAGGCTCCTACAATATTCTTCTGCCGCAACAATCAGTGGGCCATCTCGGTTCCCGCCCGTGCCCAGACCATGTCTGAGAGCTTCGCTATCAAGGCCAAGGCCTATGGCTTCGAGGGGGTCCAGGTGGACGGCAACGACATCTTTGCTGTCTACTCTGTCACCCAGCAAGCCGCCGAAAAGGCTCGAAAGGGCGGGGGGCCGACTCTGATCGAGGCCGTGACTTACCGACAGGGAGGTCACTCCACCTCAGACGATCCACGAGCCTATCGGGACGATGATGAGGTGCAGGAGTGGAAAGACAAGGATCCCATTCTTCGACTCAGATCGTATCTGATCAGCCAGGGCCACTTGACTGAGGATGGGGACGCCCAGTTCGAAGATGAGATAAAGCAGGAGATCCAGGAGAATCTGCAGAAGGCAGAAGCAATTGGTCCTCCAGCTCTCGAAACGGCTTTCGAAGATGTCTTCGATACGCTTCCCTGGCACCTTCGAGAACAGCTTGAATCCCTGAGGACCGCCGAAGAGTCGGCTAGTGTTTCGCGTTAGAGGTCCCAGGGAAACTCTTGATGCCGACAAGCAACATCATCCAGGCAGTCAATGACGCGCTACGCACCGAGATGCAGCGTGACCCTAGAGTCGTGGTGCTGGGCGAAGACGTTGCCAAGTTCGGGGGCGTGTTTCGCGCTACTCAAGGACTCCTGGACGAGTTCGGGTCCGAGCGGGTTTTCGACACTCCGCTTGCCGAGGCCGGAATCATCGGAACTGCTATCGGCCTGTCTCTCTACGGCTTTCGTCCAGTTCCAGAGATTCAATTTGCCGATTTCATCTATCCCGCCTTCGATCAGATCGTGTATGAGCTGGCGAAGATGCGTTACCGTTCCGGCGGGCAGTACACTTGTCCCCTGGTAATTCGGACGCCCTATGGAGGAGGCATCCGCGGTGGTCACTACCACTCTCAGAGCCCGGAGGCTTATTTTGTGCATACGCCGGGGCTCAAGGTCGTCATTCCCTCCAACCCCTATGATGCCAAGGGCCTGCTGATCGCTGCGGTCCGAGATGCAAACCCAGTGATCTTCATGGAACCCAAGCGAGTCTATCGGGCTGCCCGAGGTCAGGTTCCCGAGGGAGACTACAGCGTTGAATTGGGTCGTGCCAAAGTGATTAAAGAGGGTTCTGACGTGACGATCCTGACCTACGGGGCGATGGTCTACCCGGTCCTTGAGGCTTCAGAAGCTGCGGAAACCGAGGACAGAATTTCCTCCGAGGTAGTCGACCTCCGGACCCTGATGCCCTACGACATAGAAACGATCCTGGTGTCCGTGAAGAAGACGGGTAGGGTGGTGATTGTCCATGAGGCTCCCAGGACCTGTGGATTCGGAGCGGAACTATCCGCCGCCATCAGCGAGCGAGCGTTGCTGCATCTGCAGTCTCCCATTCTCCGCGTGACGGGTTTCGATACACCCTTTCCCTACGCTTTGGAGGAGTACTATCTGCCCGATTTGAAACGCGTTCACAGGGCTCTGCGGGACAGTGTCAATTTTTAGCTGATTGAGGAATGAATGGCATTCGAATTCAAGCTTCCAGACATTGGTGAAGGCATCGTCGAAGGGGAAATTGTCCGCTGGCTGGTTAAGGCGGGGGAAAAGCTCGACGAGGATCAACCCATGGTTGAGGTCATGACCGACAAGGCCACAGTTGAGATCAGTTCCCCGGTGACCGGTACCGTCTCGCGCTGTTTCGGTGAGTCGGGCGATATCGTCAAGGTGGGAAGTACCCTGGTCCGTATCGATACCAGCGGAGAAGAATCTCCTGTGGAGGAGGCTCAGGTTTCTCTCGGCGACACTGTTCCGGTCCCGGCCCACCCGGTTCCAGCCCACCCGGTGCCGGCTGAACCGGTCCCCCAGCATACAGGTGGCCCGGTGCTCGCCACGCCAGCCATACGCCGATTGGCGCGCGACATGAACGTGGATCTTTCCGATGTAACCGGCACGGGTCCTGGGGGGCGAGTCAGTCGAGAAGATCTAGAGCGATTTCAGGAGGCACCGGCTGCGGAAACGGAGGGCGAAGAGACGCTTCCCTATCGAGGAATCCGCAGGCGCATCGGAGACCACATGGTACGGTCCGTCATCACGGCGCCTCATTTTACCTATGTTGAAGAGATCGATGTCACGGAGCTGGTGCAGCTCCGAGAACAATACCGAAAGTCGCCGGAATTCGAAGGGGTGCGTTTGACCTATCTGCCTTTCATCATGAAGGCATTGGTCATCGGCTTCAAAGAGTATCCCCTACTCAACTCGACTTTGAACCAGGAAGCCGACGTGATCGAGTTCAAGCGGGATTACAACATCGGGATTGCCACCCAGACGGCGGAGGGACTCCTGGTGCCGGTAGTGAAGAACACCGAAGGCAGGAATATTCAGGAACTCGCTGTGGAGATTACCAGGCTCTCAGAGGCGGCCCAAAAAGGGCAGATACAGTTAGAGGATCTTCAAGGCGGAACCTTTACGATTACCAGTCTGGGAGCCCTGGGAGGGATCATGGCAACCCCCATCATCAACTTTCCCGAAGTTGCGATCCTGGGGGTGCACAAGATCGTGCAGAGGCCTGTTGTGCGCTCCGGTGAGATTGTCATCCGCGAAATGATGAATCTGAGTCTTTCTCAGGATCACCGCGTGGTCGATGGAGCCACCGGCGCTCAGTTCATCCAGTTCATCAAGCCCCACCTGGAGAGTCCGAAGTCGTTGATCCATTAGGCCGAGAGTGAATTCCAAGATACAAGGTCCAGGATGTCCGGGATACAAACAAATACCGGATCACAAGCACCAAAGGGTAAATCTGGAGGGATAATCAGCTAAGGGTATTTTAATCAATAGTTTAGTTTAGTGTTGTCCCGTCGATTCTACCCTCCAAAGCAGCCATTCTCTAACATTTTGCTAACAACTCGGAGAAACTCGGGAGGAGCCCGCCCAGGGACACCCCATACTGCCTGATTAGAACGAAATCGAACGGCCGCTTTCGCCAGCGGATATTCCAATTCTCCCCGGAAACGTCGAGTGAACTACCGCAAACGGCCCTGCCCACAACGTCTAAGCTGAAGTTCCTTTGTGTTGGGGGCAGAAAAGTGCCATGATTTCAAAGGGATAGGTGCGATAGGGAG
>JAKZYH010000369.1:0-3215 GCA_047514575.1 Acidobacteriota bacterium
TTGCTAACGGCTCAAGTCGTTCGCGGCTCTGTCGGATCGCCGAACGTGATGGTGGGCGATCGTTTGGAACTTGATGCTTGTGATTTGGAGCTTGTTTGTACCTTGTATCTTGTACCTTCGACTTTCCAAGTTTCAGCCTAGGCTACAGCGACGGGTCGGGTGGACAGCTCGCCCTCAATCTTTTCCCACAGATTGCGCGCGACCTCATCCTTGGACTGTACGGGGAACTCCTCTTCGTTGCCTGCCGAGTCGATGAAGACGACCTGGTTCCGATCTGACTGAAAACCGGTGTCTTCGTGCGATATGTCGTTCGCTACGATCAGGTCCAATCTTTTTTGGCCAATCTTGATTCGGGCATGTTCTCGAATCTTCTCGGATTCCGCGGAAAACCCTACCAGATACTGCCCCTCCCTCTTCCTGCGTCCCAGTTCTTCCAGCACATCGGTAGTCCGACGGAGCCGTAGGATTTCCTGTGCAGACTCTGCCTTTTTGACCTTCTCGTCGAAGGTGCGCTCCGGAGCAAAATCGCTCACCGCCGCAGCCATTACCACGATGTCTGAACTCTCGGAACCTTCCAGGACCGCAGCTGCCATCTCCTTACTGGAACGGACGCGCACCACTTCCAAACCTTCCGCGGGCTCCAGGTGAGTGGGTCCGGAGATGAGCCGTACCTGCGCACCCCGATCCTGAGCCTCGCGCGCAACCGCGTAACCCATCTTGCCGGAGGAACGATTCGAAATATAGCGAACCGGATCAATGTCCTCGATGGTCGGTCCAGCGCTAACAAGCACTCTCTTGCCACTCAACGTGCGTGGCCTTTTCAGCACATCGACCACTGCCTGGACGACTTCTTCGGGCTCCGCCAGACGTCCCTCTCCGACCTCTCCACAGGCCAGGTAACCCGATCCGGGCTCCACTACCAGGACACCTCGATCTCGTAACAACTGTAGGTTGTGCTGAGTCGCGGGATGACGCCACATCTCTACGTTCATGGCTGGAGCAACCACGGTGGGCGTCACCGTCGAAAGATAGAGGGTGCTCAAGAAATCGTCGCCTATTCCATGCGCAAACTTCGCCAGAATGTTGGCCGTTGCGGGTGCGACCAGAAGAAGGTCGCTCTGGCGCGCCACTTCGATGTGCTCAATCGCCGGCGATCGCTCCTCGAAGAGTCCTGCGATTACCGGATGGCCCGACAGCTTTTCTAGAGTCAGGGGAGTCAGGAACTTCTGGGCGCTCCGGGTCATCACGGGGAAAATATCGAAGTCCCGGGCTTGCAGGAGCCTCAGGATAATCGCGGATTTGTAGGCGGCAATGCAACCGCTAACCCCCAGGATAATCTTCATGCTTGCGGTTCGTCGTCGGGTTCGAGGGCTTCTTCGCTCTCTTCTTCCAGAATCTCCCACTTCACCAGATTCTGTTCTGCCTCACGGATCCCGACATAGGCAGACTTTCCGGATTCAACCTCCATGCGCCGCGGAGCCCCGTTCTGAATCTGCTTGGCTCGTTCTGCTGCGACCAGGACGAAACGGAACTTGCTATCGTATTCCTTTGGTATCTTGATGATCATCTAATCTCCTCGAAAGTCTTAAGCACCCGCTCGGCCTCGGTCGATCTGCTTCTCATCGATGCCGCTGCCGATTGGGCAATTGATCTGAGCTCAAGTAGCGCCCTCTCAAAATCGTCATTGATTATAACGTATTGATAGCGACCGAAGAGCGCGATCTCCTCCCTTGCCCTATGCAGCCTCGCCTCGATCGCGCTGGCATCGTCCAGTCCCCGTGTCCTGAGTCGCTGCTCCAGGACCTGACGGGAGGGAGGAAGAACAAACACCGTCACCGCATCAGGTATCTGTTTCAGTTCCATGATCTGCAGGGCCCCCTGCACATCGACATCGAGCAATACATCGTCTCCTGATTCCAGTGCCGAGAGAACGTGATTGCGGCTGGTCCCGTAATAGTGACCATGGACCAGAGCATGTTCTAGAAAGTCCCCGCGCGACACCATTCCCTTGAAATCATCTTCCGAAACAAAGAAATACTCGATCCCGTGCTTCTCGACACGACGAGGTCTTCGAGTGGTATAGCTCACCGAGAAGTGGAGACTGGATTCTTCATTTACCAACCTGAGGCCGAGACTGGTCTTTCCCGCACCCGACGGTCCGCTGATCACGAACAAATTCCCTTTACTCAACGTTTTGTACCTGCTCTCTTATCTTCTCGATCTCACCCTTGGCCTGCAGTGCGAAGTCAGAGGTCTCTGGAAGAGGGCTCTTGGCCAGTATGGTGGAAATCTCCCGGTTCATTTCCTGACACAGGAAGTCAAGGTTCTTCCCAACGCTCTTGGTCGCACCCTCAGAGGTATCACGGAAACGATCGATATGGCTCTGCAGACGCGTGATCTCTTCGGAGATATCAGAGCGGCGAGCATAATAAACGAGTTCCTGGGCCAGACGGCTCTCATCCAGGACCTCCTCTACACCGAGCTCATCAATGCGCTCTCGAAGCTTCTGACGATGGAACTGGAAGACCCCTTCTACGCCGGCCCTGATACCCTCAAGTAGCTGCTCCAGAGTGCGGAGGTAGCTGTCGATCTCGGTCTTCAGATTCTTGCCCTCAATTGCGCGACCTTCCACCACCTGCTCCAGAGCATCTCGCAGGACTTCGAGCAGGTCGGATAAGAAGGACTCTCCATCATCCACCGAATCCAACGAGGTCAACACACCGGGTAGCTGCAGGAAACCGTTGAGATTCAACTGGCCCTCAATTCCCTGGGCTTGGATTTCCTGGCTCAGTGTCATGTAATTCTGGACGACCGCCTGATCTACCTGATAACGATCAGTAGCCTTCGGGACAAGATGAACCGTGACCTCCACCCGTCCTCTGTGGAGGAGGCTTTGTACCTCTTTCCGCAGCTTCGATTCGTAGGACATGAGACCCTTGGGAAGGTGGGGCTTCAGATCCAGATACCGACCGTTGAGGGTCCGAATTTCCACGATTACGTCCATCCGCTCTAATGATTTCTCGGCCCGTCCGAACGCGGTCATGCTCTTCATGGTTGCCACCTGATTCCAAATTCCAAGATCACTAGTGTCCGGTTTGATGTTGTTGATTCCAAAGGACTTAAAGCTCGCTTAACTGTAAGATTATAATCACTCTACTCCTATCCCCCTACAAACAAAGGCTTTAGCCGTCTTCCGAACAAGTTCCGCTGTCTCC
>JAKZYH010000370.1:0-12378 GCA_047514575.1 Acidobacteriota bacterium
TGTCATCGAATCTTCGGATCCGGGCTAAAAGGACAGGTTGTCTGGGCAGTAGCTCCTCCCAGACCTGCCGTGGAGCCTCCAGATTGTCAAAGATGGAAGCAGCGCCGTCAAGTCGCTGGTTCAGGAAACTCCCAAGCCCTCGGCGCTGCCGGCTCCACCTACCGAGATCGAAGTTGCTAGAAGGGCTAAATGATCTGATAAACTCGCGTGTGGCACGTTGAAAAGGAGCTTTTGATGTTCACTCTGATCCGATCCATCCCCATCCGACACCTATCTATGGAGCAGCTGCCAGTCGTCGGTGCATCCCTATTGATTACCGAACTCTTCTACGAATTCGGCAGCTTCACCCTTGAATGCGTCGCTTTTTTTTCGACCTGGGATGTCCTGAATGCGGGAGTGAATCTTGCAAGCCGTTGGTGTCAAAGTTTCATTCCCGAAGGGAGCGCGCTAACCTGAAACTTCATTTGCTATTTCCGACAGAGAAGCGTCGTAACCCATTTATTTATAGTTAGATAGAGAATTATCCAAGCAATTTTCTGAAAACCGTGGCGGTGGCCTCCAGGCCGCCGTTTTTCGAGCCAAAGGCTCGACGGAAGGAATACGGCGGCTTGGAAGCCACCGCCACGCCGGCCGAAGGTCCTCTTCCTTCGAGCCTTTGGCTCGATGCACAGCGGCCTGGAGACCGCCGCCACGCCCTGACGCGAAGTCTCTTTCCGGTGCGAGCCGGCGCAGCCGGGGGCGGGGCTGAGCTGAAGCTATTCTGCAGGAGCGAACTGGAAGGCGTACAGATCGGCATCTTCCAGATAGAAGCGGATTCGAACCATCCGTCCCTGGAGTTGATTCAGGCTTGTCTGGCCATTCCAGCTGATCACATGAGCCAGCGAGTCAGTGATCACCGGATCGCAATCCGCGGCTCCGAAACCGGAGATGGGCTCTCCCTCCCGGTCCAAGATCTCGACCCTCAACTGGCCTCGAATGTCGGCGTTGACGGTCAGATGTCCATCGACCGCGGCTAGGGTCCTGGTGGTAACGGCTGCGTCCTGGGTCGAAGCCGTCAGCGACACAAACCCGTCCAGGCGCAGCTGAGCGAGTCCGGTTGCCCGTTGTTTTCGCTCGCCCTGTTCGATCCAACCTTCCTGAATCCTTTTAAGGCTCGATGCTCCGTAGGGGATGTTCTCTCCCCAGTAGTAGATCCACAACTTGCCGTCATGGACCACGGGTGCCACCGGAATGCTCAACTCGCTATCCCAGGAGCCAGATTCGCCCTTGCTCAAGATGAAGCCGCCGGGGAAGGGGCGGCTCCAGTGGATGCCATCTCGGCTGAACGCCAATTCCGAGTCAGCTCTGACCCACACATCTCCACTTCTCTCAAAGACCCAGAGCCAGCCCAGATAAACCCCCTCGTAGAGAAAGGAGGCCAGGCCCTTGAAATGTTGTTGAGACTCGCCAGGATCCGGCGCGAGCACGGTTTCGGCATCCGACCAGGTCTCGAAGTCAGGGCTGGTAGCTCGACCGACGGAGTTGGGACTTCCAGACATCCGTACGTAGAAGACGAACTTCTCGATCCGCGGGTCCCAGCCCAGAAGGTTTCCGTTGTGAGGCTTCCGGAACCAGGGTTTACCATCTCCGTTCAAGAGCCAATGGATGCCATCCCTGGAATAGGCTTTGGTGACGGCTGATTTACCGTCGAAGATGTCCACGTAGGTCATCTTGAAGCGACGACTCGGATCCGGATCCCGCAAGTCCTTGATCACGTTGGCTCGTCTCATCCAAGTGGTGCCCCAGGGCAGCATGTTGTTTTCGCTGGAACCTTCCCATTCGACCAGACCCAGATTGGGTTTGGTCCACTGGTATCCGTCCTCGGACAGAGCGTAGGACACCTTATATTGAATTCCGGCGTGGGCCTTTGGATCGACCTGCGAGGTCATGTACCACATCTTGAACTCATTCGTCTCTTCATCGAATAGCACCGCTCGTCCATTGGGTGAGACGGACCAACGTTCGCCGGGCGCGTCGCCCACGATGACAGGATTGCCCGAGTAACGCTGGAGCGGATGAAGAACTCGGTTGATGCCCCGAGTAGAGGAGACGACGTAGTCGTCGATGAACAGCTGCTTCCTGTGCCCGATCTCGAGGACAGGGTTGGAGGGGGCGTCTCTTTGGCAGCCACAGATCATGACTGCGGTCAACAGCCCTGTGGCGAGGGTGAACTTCATTGTCGAGGATTATTTCGCGCGACTACATTGGGGTTCGCGCAAAAATAACTTCACATTCTGGCATCTCATCTTCACACCATCTTTGGCCGCTCCTCAATCGCGAAATCCTCAACGTTGGCCTGCCTACGTCTGCGGTTTCGCTCAATCGTTCGGGACCAAATCTGACGCAAGTCTGAGCGCCACATCTGCGAAGTTATTCTTGCACGAACCCTTACTCGTAGTGAAGCGCTTCGATCGGATCCAAGGCAGCGGCTCTGTGTGCAGGGTAGTAGCCGAACAAGACCCCGATCGCCGCCGAAAAGACAATCGACACGACGATTGAGTTAGGATCGATGAGAGTTCGCCAGCCCGCTATCTGAGAGATCCCGTAGGCTCCTCCAACCCCCACGGTCAGGCCTACCACACCGCCGCAAAGACAAAGGAGGATAGACTCAGCCAAGAACTGAATACGGACATGGCTTGGTCGTGCGCCGATAGCCATTCGGATTCCTATCTCACGAGTCCGCTCGGTAACGGATACCAGCATGATATTCATGATGCCGATACCTCCGACCAGCAGTGAAACCGCCGCGATGCTTGCCAGCAGTCCGGTCATGACTGCGTTGGTGGCCTCGGCTGCCTCGGCGAACTCGCTGAGATTCCGCACCCTGAAGTCATCCTCCTCGCCAGGTCCTAGGTTGTGCCTCTGCCGAAGCAAATCCGTAATCTGCTCCTGGGCGGCAAAGCTGGCCCGGGCACTGACGGCTCCGATCAAGCCGGACTGGACGTAGAGGACGCCTCCCTGAAATTTCTTCTGTACGGTAGTGTAGGGAACCACGATTGTGTCGTCCTGATCCCGCCCCCAGTTGTTGGATCCCTTCTTTGCCAGAACGCCGAGTACCTGGAAGGGGAGGTTTTTGATGCGGATGGTTTGACCCACCGGATCCCCTCCGCTGAAAAGTTCATCTACGACCGTCTGGCCCAGCACTGCCACGCGCGAAGCAGCCTTGACGTGGCTCTCTTCGAAGAAGGTCCCCTGCACTACCTTCCAGTTGCGAAGCTCGGGATATTGTTCGCTGTAGCCTTCGAGGCGACTATTCCAATTCTGATTTCCGAAGACAACCTGGCCCATGGTAGAGGCACTTGGACTTGCCAACTTTACCGTCGGCAACTCAGTCTGCATGGCTTCGAAGTCGGCCGCGTTCAGTGTATTCATCGTGCCTGAGCCGCTGCGCACACCCCAGGAACGCCTACTGCCCGCACGAATCCAGAGGGTGTTCGTGCCCATCGCCGCGATTTCTTCTTGAACTTGCCGCTGGGCTCCCTTTCCCAGGCTCACCATGGCGATCACCGCGCCGACCCCAATTATGATGCCGAGCATCGTCAGAAAGGATCTGATCTTGTTGCGACCCAAGGCCTTGAAGGAAATTCGTAGGATCATCCAAAAGCTCATTCCACTTTGCTCCACAAAGGTGAGGCCGCCGAGAAACCCAGGTAGTGAGCCTCTCGACTCAGCTCCTCACTCGTTCATTGAGTCGTTCACGATATTTCCGTCTTTCATCTCGACGACGCGAGAGGCATGAGCGGCAATTGCCCGTTCATGGGTCACCATCACCAGGGTGATTCCTTCCTGTGAGTTGAGATCTCTAAGGAACCGCATGATCTCTTCTGACGTGGCACTGTCGAGGTTTCCGGTAGGTTCATCGGCTAGAAGAATAGAAGGTTCGTTGACCAGGGCTCTGGCCACAGCGACACGCTGCTGCTGGCCGCCCGAGAGTTGGTTCGGTAAGGCCTTTGCCTTTTCGGGGATGCCCACAATTTCCAGAACTTCTTCAATGCGTCTGGTCCGCTCTGACTTGGGCACTCCAGAATAAAGCATGGGTGCCTCTACGTTCTCCCAGACCGAGGTGCGGGGGAGCAGGTTGAAGCTCTGGAACATGAAGCCGATTTTCTGGTTACGAATGTCTGCTCGTTGAGCAGCTGAAAAGGTGGAGACGTCGATTCCGTCCAGAAGATAGATTCCCCGGGTGGGACGATCCAAACATCCTAGGATATTGAGCATGGTCGATTTGCCCGAACCCGATGCCCCCATGACTGCTATCAATTGCCCCTCGGGGATTTCCAGCGAAATCCCTCTCATCGCCTCGACCCTCACCTCACCAGTGTCATAGATCTTCCACACCTGATCGAGTGAGATGAGACCCCGGGCCTGCGCGTTTGGCGCTACTGGTTTGCTGCTGGCGGGCTCGAGATGTTTCGAAGGAGCTGTTTCAGCCAAGACTAGCGTCCCCCACCCCGTCGGGCGCCTCCTCTGGCAGCGGATCTGTTGCCACTGCTTCTGGTACGGCGGCGACCGAAGGCTCCGCTGAAGGGAGATGCGGCCTGCGAAGAGCTGACCTCCTCGTCCAACTTCCAGGTAATGACTCTGTCACCTTCTTCTAGATTTCCTGCCACAATGACAGTCTCTCGTCCGTCGGTGATCCCCAACTTGACGCGACGCGGTTCGGGCTTGTCATCTTGCAGGATCCAGAGGATAGCGCCTCTGGCTCGGATCTGTTCCGCGGCCGGGAAGTGGATCTTGGGACCGGCCTGAATTCCGTACTGTTCGATTGTCGAGGTTCGGATGATCGGTTTGAGGCTGGCTCGCTCCCCCCCTGGGCCCAGAGAGGAGGGTGTACCTGGTCCTCTTCCCCTCCGGCCACGGCCCTGGCCCCTTCCTTTTGGGCGACGCCCCTTCGGTCCGCGCCGTCTCCCTCCCTCTCTCACAGAATCAGGTGGTCGTTCGGATGCAGCTGACGTCGACGCGACGACTTCCCGTGGTCGTTCTGTCGAGGCCGAAGCCGACAGCGGAGACAACATTTTCTCGATCTCTTCTCGATCCTTGTCTGCCGGGCGAAAGCGAAGCGCAGCGTTGGCGATTTTTAACGTGTCCTCCTCGCGGGCCACCGTGAAGGTGACGTTTGCCGTCATCGCGGGCCTGAGCTTCAGCTGCGGATTGTCGACGTCAACCATCACGTTGTAGACGACGACGTTGGTGGCCCCCCCTCCGGTACCCGCGGCCGCAGCTGTGCTGGAAGTATTCGGTAGTTTCGAGCTGAGTCGAATCTCGGAGATTGTTCCCTTGAAGGTCTGTCGGGGGAAGGCGTCTACGGAGAAGTCTACTTCGGCCAGCTCAGAGATCGCGCCGATGTCGGCTTCATCGATCTGGGCGATCACCTGCATCTTGCCCAGGTCGTTGGCGATGAGGAAGAGGATCGGAGCCTGGAAACTGGCGGCCACGGTTTGACCGATATCCACATTTCGCTCGATGACGACCCCATCGATGGGTGAGGTGATGACGGTGTAGCGCAGGTTGACCCGTGCCATCTTGAGCTCGGCGCTGGCCTGTTTGACGTTTGCTGCTGATTGGTCACGCTGGGCCTGGGCGGATCGGATCGACGCCTCCACCTGGCTGACCTGAGCCTTCGCTTGACTGAGGCGTGCGTCGGCTTGGTCCGTAGCGGCTTGGGCGGTCTCCAGTTCCTGCTGTGATATTACCCTATCTTTGGAAAGCTGTCGGCTTCGTGTCAGCTGACGCTTTGCCTCCTCCAGCGTGACCTGCGCCCCCTCGACATTGGCCTTGCTGCTAATGAGTTCGGCCTCGCGGTTTAACAGATTGGCGTCGGAACTCTTTACCGCCGCCTGAGCCGTTGCCAGAGAGGCCCTGGCCCTCTCCAACTGCGCCTCGAAGTTGGCGGGATCGATGATCGCCAGGGTCTGGCCCTTCTTCACCACACTGTTGAAGTCGGCGTAAAGTTCCAGGATGCGTCCTGAAACCTGACTTCCCACCTGAACGGTAATGACCGCCTGCAGTGTGCCGGTGGAACTCACGGTCCGGCGCACGGACCCACGAGTGACGTCCACCGTGAGGTACTCCTCTTCGTCTTGGCCGGACCCTTTTCCCAGGTAGTAATATCCTGCAACCACCAGGGCCAACAAAACCATCCCGACCACGACGTATTTGCGAGCTCGATTCTTTTTCACTATAGCCTATTATACCTGTTGGTTTCGTAGTTGTTTCAAGGGAATCTCTGGCCCTGATCTGAAACATAAACCGGTGGGTGGCCAGTTCTTCGGCCCTTGGCGGCGTACCGGAAGCCTGAGGCGCGAGCGAGGGGTTGGGGTGAAGCGAGATGCGTGGATGAAGGGGCCTGAGGCACAGGCAAGCACCCAGTTGGGAAGATTTGTGGCGCTCCCCAACCCCTCGCTTGCGCTTCAGGCTTCCATGAATCGGCGGTACCTGCCCTGGAGGAAAAAGTTTTTTCCTGAGTAATCGGGCTCCCGACTTTAATTTTCCTCGAAAAGGGTACCTAAAGGGTGACGTTCGTCACACACCTTGTTCCAGAACGGCCGATAAGGAGGGGGAACGTAAACAACGAAAGGAGACAGACAACATGGAGAAACTGATGAAGAGACTGGTTGGGCTCAGAAACAATGTGAAGGGTCTCGTCCGAGACGAGTCGGGTCAGACGGTCATGGAGTACGCTCTGATGCTCGTTCTGGTGGCACTAGCTGTTTCCGCAGCCTTTCCAGCGGTAGTGACCGCTGTTAACGCAGTCTTCAGCGATGTTGCAACTGCGCTCGGCTAAGAGACTTTTCGAAGGGGTGGCGGTCCACCTCTACAGCCCTTCGCCGCCACCCACTCTCTTGACACCATTCGGCCGTTTGCCGTTGGTTAGTGACCGGGAGTGAACGATCCATCGAGGAAGTTCCTCCGAACCTTCCTGCAGGGGCCTCTCAATCACGAAGTGGTTCTAGAGGACCCTAAACCTACTGGGCAGCAGATTTACACTTCAGACAGTGAGGGTAGGGCAAACGGGATCGGTGGGCGCGTGCCTTTACATGTCACATCAACCGATTCAGGTCGTCGATAGATCGAGTTCGCAGCGTGGACTCATGGTCGTCGAGGCGGCTTTCGTAACCCTGCTCTTTCTCATCTTCCTTCTGGGCATCTTTGAAGGAGGCAGGATACTGAGTGTTCAACAAGCTCTCGACAATGCAGCGCGAGAGGGCGCCCGAGTCGCCGTGATGCCCCAGAGCAGGACGAGCACGCTGCCTTCTGTAGCTCAAATCGAGGATGAGATCAACCACTATCTGCAGCCGGCCGCGATTGCGGGCACCACTGTGCAAGTTGAACGACCCGTCACCATTCAGATGGGCAACGTGGCGACTCAGTTCACGCGAGTAACCGTGTCGCTACCCTACAGCCTCACTCCGATTCCACTTTTTGGAGGTCTTCAGTTCACCCTTTCGGGTCGGGCGTTGATGCGCAATGAAACCAGTCCCTGATCCTATTCTTGGCGGATCGTCGAGGGCCTGTTGTCGTGGCTCTATCGTGGTAGAGCTGGCTTTGACAGTGCCGCTGCTGGCCTTCCTTTTCTTGACGCTGGCCGACCTGGGTCTGTTGATCCGAGAGCATCAGATCATCCAGACTGCAGTAAGGGAGGGCGCCCGATTTTCAGCTTTGGCCGAGAACCGGGTTGGCCTTGCCCGGGATCCCGCCGCCACCAAGTACCGCATCAAGCAGCGTGTTATCGACTATCTGGATGGCTTCTCGATAACCCCCGACGATATCACCATCAATCAAAACTACCCGATGACGACGGGAGGAATGGTAGTCGTTGGCTCGGAACTCGTGGTGACCTACAATCGCACGCTTCTGATTCTCGGGGCCCCGCTGCTTCCAGCTGGGGGGGTGAATCTTACCGGTAGGGCTGTTTTTCGGAACTTTTATTAATTCGCTCAAGCGTACGGCCGATCTCTTAGATTAGGAAAGATACGCGAGGGTTCCCGCATGCTTTCTTCCTGTCTCGGTAGAGTGAGCCTTGGAGCCTTAGTATCGGAGCGAGGTTATGCAGAACTGGTCCGGGGCATCGGTCAGCCGATGTGGCCGTTGTCTGGAAGGTCTCCTCTGTGGCCTTGCGAAGTTGGTTAGGCGGTTGGGCGCGTGAGGCTTCAGGATGAGGGCACCGTGAAAAGCAAAGGAAAAGACGAAGGCTATATATTGGTTACAGTCGCACTGAGCCTGGTGGCTCTGTTGGGCTTTGGTGCTTTCGCAGTGGATCTGGGAATGCTCTACAGCGCTCGAGGCGCGGCTCAACGCGCAGCCGACGCCGCAGCCCTGGCGGGTGCTCTCAGTTTTGTGGTTACTCCTCTGGAACCCCAACCGCAGACGGCTATAGACCGGGCCGTGCAGGTGGCGACAAGCAACACGATCTACGACGATGCCATCCAGGTAGCCGACCTGACCGTGCCGGTGGACGTTCCCAACCGGCTGGTCACGGTGCAGCTGACCTACTCACAGCCGACCTACCTGGCCCGGGTTCTGGGGATTAACAGCGTCGACCTTTCGGTTCGGGCCGATGCCGAGGCCGCGCCAGTTGGAACCGGTTCGACCTGCGCGAAGCCGTTCTTCGTGCCTAATACCGTCCTGGCGGGTACCGATCCCTGCGATGCTTGCGGAACCGGAACCGAGCTCCTCATCAATGGAGGGGCTGCCACGGACTTTGCGCTCACCCAGATCGGACAGCAGCTCGATATCAGACCGACGAGACCGCAGAATGCATTGGCTCCGGGCCAGTTCTACTCCATTGAAATCGGCGGGTCCGGCGCTGCCAGCTACCGAGACAATATTGGTTATTGTGCACCTCTCAGTGTCTATTGCCAGGAGTCCTACGAAGTGGAACCGGGGAACATGGTAGGTCCCACGAAGCAAGGAGTCTTGGATCTGATAGGACCCAATCCGGACCTTTACGTAAGCCCCGGCCGCTACCAGCGTTCGGACGGTTACCTTAGCGACACCAGCCGCTCCCTGATCGTGGCGCCGGTATGGGATGTATGCGCCTCCCCAGACTACGAGTGCCCCGAGAACAAATTTCCCAGCGGCGGCAATACCATGATATCGATCTCCGGTTTTGCCATTCTCTTCGTCGAGGGTGTTCAGGGCAACGATGTCGTGGCACGTTTGATCGGGGTGATGGGATGCGTTAGCGGAGCTGGTGGCGGTGGCGGAGGAAGTGGATCGGGTCCAGCGCCACCCGAGACCGGACCCTTTGGAGTTCCCGTGCGTCTGGTTCGACCCTCGCCGGAAGAAGGGGGTTCATGAGCTCTGGTCTCCCTGCACCCGATATCAGCGTTGGAATCCTGGCGCCCTCACTAGAGATATGCCAGACCCTGCGAGGATGGGTAGAGGGAACAGGTCTGGCTGTGGTGGCCCTGGAAGTCGACCACCGTGATTTCGAGCAGAGCGATCGGGAGCTTCGCAACCTCCAGCAACAGGAACTCGACATCGTTCTGATGGATATCGACGGTGTGGCGAGGGAATTGGACAGTCTACAGAGACTTCACTCTGCCCTTTCCGAATCCTGGATTTTTGTTACCTCCGAGAGCGATGATTCAAAGTTCATCATTGAAGCGATGCGGGCTGGCGCTCGAGAGTTTCTTCCCAAGCCTCTCGAGACAGCGGCCATCTCTGAGGCTATTCAGCGCTACATCAGCGAGCGCTACAAAAAGAAAACCCCCGAGGTTTTCGGAGATCTCCTGTGCGTGATCGGTGCCAAAGGGGGATGTGGAGCGACTAGCCTCACCATCAACCTGGGTGCCTCACTGGCTGAGCTCCCCGAAGAGCGTGTGGCGCTAGTCGATCTGAATCGTCCCCTGGGGGACCTGGCGGTGTATCTCAATCTGAAGCCCCAGTATTCAGTGGTCGATGCCCTTGCCTCAGCTTCGCGGATCGATGCGGTCTTGCTCGAGAGTTACATGTGTCAAGCTTATGAAATGGCCGTGCTTCCGGGAAAAAGGGAGTTTGTGGAAGAGGATTCTAGCGACCCCGAGTCCCTGGGCAGAATGTTAGGAGTGATGCAAGAGAGCTATACCCACGTTGTGGTTGACCTAATGCCTGACCCCAAGGCTCGAGAGTTCAAGACGGTGGTGGAAGCCGCCAGCGTTCTAATTCTTCCCTTGACTCCTGAGTTGCCCGCCATCTGGCGGACCAAGAGACTCCTTGATTGTCTTCGCATCTGGTCGGTTTCCGACAAGGTTCGGCTGGTGCTGAACCGGTTCCAGAAAACAGACGAGATCACACCCGAGGATATCCAGAGCGTACTCGAGGTTCCCGTATTCTGGAAGATTCCGAACAACTACGAAGTTTCGCTGCAGGCAATCAACGCGGGTCGTCCGCTTGGCTCCGTCAATCGTTCGGACCTGTCGCGAAGCTATCAGAAGCTCGCCACCGAATTGACTGGCCTCACCCCACCAAAAAGAAAGCTCGGATTTCTAGGGCTTTAGTACCCTGTGACACACAGATTGTGACGGATTCGTGGAGGAACTCGAATAACTTCACATTCTGGCATCCCCCTTCGACCATCCCTTGGGCTCCTCAATCACGAAATCCTCGACGTTGCCCTGGCTGCGCCTTTGGGAGGCTGTCCAAGGAGAGCGGCGAAGTCTCTAGAGGGTAACGAAAGAGGAAAGGACGGTGGGGATGTATGTTCTACTCGACCAGCGATACCCGCTTCACTGGCGGCACAATAGGGCTGCTCGTGTAGTCGTATGAGATGTATACCTGGGCTCCGTTGGAGGCCCCAACGCTATTAGCGATGATCAAGGTCCAGGTGGCCCCTTGATCATCATCGTCATCATCATCATCGTCATCATCGCCGCCGCTATCGTCGTCGTCGTCTCCTTCCATGACAACAGTATCGAACTGCAGGTGCTGGGTTGAGAAGTAGAGTGTCCCCTCAAACCACTTGTCGCTACCGCTTCCGATAGTGTTCTGCAGGCCGGCGGGTGCGCCGCGATCTTGAAAGAACACGATCCCAGCCATCTCCCCGGATGCGGGAGCCGACAGTCGAGCCTCGGTACCATTGTCAACCAGAATAGGTTCGTAGTCCCATCCATCGCCGCTGGTGTTGTAGAAGCCCACGCCTGTGCCTTCGATGCTTGAGCCAGTCAGGACCTGGAGTCCGCCCCCCCGCAGGATATAGGTGCCACCATCCAGTGTGGCTTGGGAGCTGTTCCGAAGGGTGATGCCCCCACAGTAGATTCCCGGTGAGAGGGTCTGTGTTTCTTCATCCAGTTCGAAGTTGGTGTGGTCGCAGGCTCCGCTCGATGTAGGTGCTGCTAGACCCGACAGAGGATCATCTTCGGGGAGAACCCCCGTTTCCGGTTCCGGGCTAATCGAGCCTCCACTACTTTCGTATTCTCCTGTGACCAGAACGGACTCGGCCGAGAGGCCGGAGCCATTGGTCACGGAGAGGGCGACGGAACTGTCTGAATCGACGATGACACTGCAGTCGGTGGCGCCGAAGGTGGAACCAGTACTGATCTCGAAGGACCTGTCCTGACTGCCACTCAACGCGTAGACACAACCAAAGTTGTCGGTCACCAGGCCGGCCACTGAACGGACCTTGACGTCGGTGGAGTTGATGCCCAGCACTGCCATGAACATGCTGGGTTGGGTCTGACTGATGATCACCTCGACGAAATCGCTATCGCCGACAAAGTCCCCTTCTGTGGGCGGACGGTTGACCGTCACACCGGCATCGAAGCCGTTCGCTTCCGCATCTTCCAAGGCAGCCTGGGTCACCAGAGTATAGTTCTCTCTTTTGATCTCGAAGGCTCCCGAAGCAGCTCCCGCGTCGGCCGCCGTCTGCATGGTTCGCCTCACGTAGTAGAGAAAGCCGACGTCGAGAGTCAGTCCCAGGAAGCCGAACAGGATCGTCATCATGGCCACTACGGTCACCAGAATCTGTCCGCGGTTCCCCGACGCTTTCTCGGTCTTCTGATCGGCTGCCTGATTCAATCGCACCTTTTTCTCCACACCCAAGAGCTCCTCAACTCGGAAGGACCCGTCCAATGGGAAATCTGGTCTGACCGGCCCTGAATTTTGTTGAGGTTGCTCCTAGTCTTACTCGAAGGGTTTGAGGGTGGTATTTGTCTTTGTTCCCTCATCAATAACTAGATCGGCTGGCAGCGGAAAAACCTTAGCCCATTCTGCGAAATTATTCGGGTGCGGCTCTTTTAGAGCGAACCATTATCCTTTATTGACAATAGGTTAGCCGGGTCCGAATCGTAGCGAGTGGCGCTTTTGGGCGAGATAAGGCTTGGCGAAGGGCATAAGTCGGCTAAAACGCGTCGGATTGCG
>JAKZYH010000371.1:0-5655 GCA_047514575.1 Acidobacteriota bacterium
ACCAAAGACTTGACGGTCATCCTCGATGCACTCCAGGGAACCGGTGTCGACATCGTAACGGTACTGGTGGGGATCGACGACGACCTCTCCTGGCGGGGCAGCAAGTACGGCGAACTCTGGGGAGACGCTACCAAGAACTGGGATCCTGACGACGACAATACCAGGGACTCGGTCGGAGGCATGGCAATGTCCGACGTGGAGCGTCTGCACGCGAACCTGGCAGCCATCGTCGATGACGGTCACGATCTTATGAAGGTTTACCTTGACCGGGCTCGGGAGCTGGAGCTGGGGATGTTCGCTTCCTTCCGGATGAACGACGCCCACACAAATATGGAGGATCGGGGATGGTACGGTCGCTCCGTAATGAAAATGGAGAGGACCGACCTTCTGCAGGGCTCCGGGGTCTGGTCGGCCCCCGGCTATGCCGAGCATTGGAATTTCTCATGGCAATGGGACTACGCCAAAGAGGAGACGCGAGAGCGCTTTCTGGGCCTGTTCGACGAGACCCTGACACGCTACGACTTCGACGGCATCGAGTTGGATTTCAGTCGGGGATATTCCCTGTTTCGAGTCGGACAAAGATTCAAGAACATCCCCACCCTGACCGAGTTCATTCGTAAGGCCCGTGAGATCGTCCTTCGAAAGCGGTCAGAGAAGGGCAAGGATATCAAGCTCATCGCCCGGGTTCCCGTCAGCTTCGACAGTGGCCTGGAGCTCGGCTTCGACACCGAGACCTGGATCCGTGAGGGACTGCTGGATGCGGTCGTATTGGCTTCCCCCTTCTACGCCCTGCAGCGAATCGACATCGAGCGGGCCGTCAAGGCCGCTGAGAAGAGTAAAGTCCTGGTCTACACCGGCTTCGACTCGTCCACCCAGGCAACCTCCCCCCAGGGAGGCTATGAACGAAATCCGGCATCTGTCCTGCGAGCGGCGGCCTTGAATGGATACAAGCAGGGTGCCGTCGGGGTTCACCTCTTCAACAACGGCTACCACGGTCATCGTCCCCGACCCGTTCCGGAAGGGGAAGAGCGGATCGCCAAACCGGTGGGGACCGACCTGAGAGGATACTTCACCCGATATGACCTGAAGAACTTCGCTGACCTGGGAAACAGCAAGGCTCTGGAGAGCCTGGATCGGTGTTACTACGCGGAACATCGCGACCTGAACAGCCTTGGAGACTACCCTCCTCAGGTCCCTTTCAAGTTGTCCCTGGTGGGCCGGGGAGCGGGTTCAGACCACGCGATCAAGATCCGGGTGGATGACGACATCGCCGCCGGGCGCATCAAGAAAACGGAGTTGCGACTGCGCTTTACGGACACCCAGAAATCCTTCGATCGAATCCTTTGTCAGGTCAATGGCACCAGGGTGGATCTGTCCTCAGGCTCCACCATCAAGAACTCCCGAGGTGAGCAGTGGCTGGTACTGGACAACCCACCGGTCAAGAACGGTATCAATACGGTCCTAGTGGTGCTCGAAGGTATTAAGACTCCGGAGGAGTACACTGGACGAGGCGGGCCCTGGCCCAAGATCCACAGCTGCGAGATTATTGTCAAATGTGAATCTTGAAGTGAATCTAAAGATTTCTTGGGGATACAAGATACAAACAAGCTCCAAATCACAAGCACCAAAGGGTAAATCTGGAGAGCTAACCAGATAAGTGTAGTTTAATGAATTTCTTAGGTTGATTCCCGTACCTTGTGTTGGCCTTGAAAATGGCCATTTTCTAACATTTTGCTAACAACTCGGAGAAGCTCGGGAAAAGCCCGGATATGAGGTTCCTTCTCCCGTCCTTCTCCTACCTCGGATGAGCTCTCCCCCGTCGCCCCAGGATTGGATCGCTTCAGTTATGATAGTCGCTAACCGATCTTACAGGCAGCGTCCGACTTGATCACAATCGAATGGCCTAGAAGCGGACGTTCAGATTTTCCCCGGAAACGTCGAATGAACTACGCTGAGATTGCAGAAAACTAGAGGCTCCTTCCGCTCTGGAAATGCCTTCTAGCCCCAGGCACTTCTCCGGCAAGGGCGATGTCCAAGTGCCCACGCCTCGAGTCGACTTCCCAGAGCCGGACTGCCCGCTTGCTTGGCTTGAAACGGGATTTTTCCGGAAGTAATGAGCCCGGGCGATCAGCGGCAGCGCGCAGCACCACCCGCCTGCATCACAACGTTGGGCTGGTACCTGATCACCCGATCACTCAACAGATACAAAGGCTGACGAACTTTGATTCACATTCGACACATTCCAAAGTGAACACGTCGCAGCCCACCGCGAAATGCGGTGCAAACACGGGCTGTTGGTTTCCGCAATGTGGACAGTTGACTCGCATCCAGCCTCGTGGGTACCCGCACTCGGGACACTGATACTGATCCGCGAGCCGAGCCCGACAGGCATGGCATGTCTCTTGATCAGCCAGATCTTTGTCCCAGTGCATTGGTGTCCCAACACGACAATGGCTGCACAACGGGCACACGTATGTGTGCGTTCCGGGCCTTGATAGTGTGTCGTTGGATCGCACGACGTAATCGTAGGCGACGGGGATCTGGCCCCCGCAGCTATCGCAGGCCTGCCATTTCTGCCTGTCGACTGGCTCGGGTGACGTCGGAGATTGAAAGGTCAACGGAAGCTGATGGTAGCCTTCGTTCTTCAACTCCTCGTCCATCCGCTGTGACCTCTTGAACAGACGTTTTAGGAAACCGATGGCTCCTCCTCCGCCCAACTTCTGTTTACATTGCTTCCTGGTAGACTCGACTTTCTGAGCCTAGCATCTGCACCAATGAGCTTACTACGAGTTTCAGGGGAAGCGCGAACGAGCGATCCTGGCCAGGATCGCCAGGTCACCTGGACGTATACGCCCAAACCAGAAACTAACTTGCGCCCAGCGAGGGACTTCTTGAATCGAAGGAACTTTTCTAACCTCCAATCCGTAGCCCCCTCAGGATGCCTGCGATGCACATCCGAGAAACGAGGCTTCATGGAGGTCTTCGGCCGGAAGCTGAAGAGGAGGGTCAAACTGGGGGAGTACTAATGAGACTTCTATGGGCCACGGTTTTGCCCATGCTCGCCGTCAATGCAAATGCAGCAGACAGTAGCGTTCTGTTGGAAAGCCTCCTTGCCGAGAACACTTATCCCATCACGCTCGACGCGGGCGTTTTATCGGGAAAGGGGTTCGATCTGTTGCTTCAGGCGGCCGAAAATGCCCAGTTCGTCAATGTGGGTGAGCCTCATGACAACTACGACATTCCACGGTTTACCGCCGCACTATTCAGGGCCTTACACGATGCTCACCAGTTCAATTACTTTGCCACCGAGCAAGACCCCTTGATGATGCAACGGGTGTCAGCGGATCCGGTGCGTGGTAACCGCGAGAGGATTGAGGCTCTCGCCAAGGAATACCCATACGGTTTTATGTTTGCTTCCGATCAAGAGCTCGAGATGCTGGCCACCATTGGTACAAGCTCGACTGCGAAGACATCACCCATCTGGGGTGCCGAGCAGGCATCCGGCGCTACTCACTACCTCGACGCTCTTAACCCGCTGGCACCGAGTAAAAAGGCGAAGGTGAAGCTCTTACAGCTGCGAGCCCAAGTTTGGGAACAGGAGCGCAAGCGAGGCGCAAAGCGCCGTTTTCTGGGAGGTCAGGGTCATCGTGAGGCGCTGCTCCAACTCAAGACAATGCTGCTGCCCAGACCCGGTTCGCGTGCCGATTTCTTGCTGCACGCATTGCTTGTCTCGGACGAGGTTTACGGCTACTACAGGCGCGCGGCGAGTGGTAAAGTCGTCGGACTATACAACAACACGGTTCGAGAGGCGTATATGAAGCGCCGCTTCATGGAAGAATACCGGATCGCTGAAGCCGTCGATGGCTCGCTCCCACGGGTGTTGTTGAAGTATGGCCACGCACATCTGTACCGCGGTCGAAATCCTTTTAATGCGTACACCATCGGCAACTTTACCCATGAGTTTTCGATATCCAATGGCATGGAAGCGATCGGTATTACGGTCGTCGCCTATGGACCCGGTTACGTGGATCTGGTGGCCAAAGCACCGGACTCGTTGAAGCCCCTAACGAAGAACGCGCCCAAGCAAGGGTGGAACTTGATCGATCTCCGTCCGCTGCGGCCCTTTGTACACGCCCGAAGAATCACAGACATGGTACCGGAAAAGGATCTAGAGGCTTACCGACGGCTAATCTTTGGTTTCGAGTTCTTTCTGCTGATGTCCGAGAGCAAGGGCGCCGAACATAAAGTGACGGAAGGAGGGCATTAACCACTCTTCAAACGGCTCCCCTCAACAATCTGAGTGGGAAGGGAGCAGTTTAACATCGCTCACCTCCAACGGGACGAGCCGCCTGTTTTTTTCTCGACTAAAATCAATGGGCGACGGTTACCCGTGTCCTCCTCCAAAAATGAAAACTGGGCTCAAGAAAACCGAGGCCCTCAGAGAACGCAACAAGAAAGGGATGCTACCTACACAGCCTACCCCCAAAGCAATGATCTGCGTGTGTGAACTCTTGCGCCGTCAGAATGCCCGGAGCCAACCGAGCCAACTCCAGAACCTAAAGTTGATCATAGGCAACGTGATGGGGTTCTCTGGAATGCAGAGTTTGCTGCCGGCAAGCTTGATTCTGTTCGGCATGTGCGCCGATCCTCACAAGGCCGAGATCCTACCCTGGGAGAAGTACGACCAAGCTTCCAACGCAGCCGGGCCGTCTCCCTACGTGCTTGAACTCAAGGGACCTACAGGGAGTCTCCTGTACGTCGGTGTGGCTCACACCTATGATACGGAAAGCCGCCAAATCCGTAGAGTTGGGAAGGAATGGCAGAGTTTTAATCCAACTATTGCCTTGGGCGAGGGCGGGAACCTCTCACTTCGCACAGCTTCGAGAGAAGAGGCCATCAAGCGGCATGGTGAGAGGGGATTGCTGAGAATCTTGGCGTCTTAGGACAACGTTCCAGTCCGAAGCCTTGAACCAGTTTTGCTGGACGAAGTGGCTTTTCTGCTGAAGTCGTTTTCCGCGGAGCAAGTGAAACTCTATTATGTCCTTCGCCAGGTTAGCCAATGGAGGAGCAGGCAGGCGAAGGAGTCGCTCGACAGGTACACCGAGCGGCAACTGAAACGCGACTCGAAGATTCCGGGGCTTGAGGGGCGGCCGAGATCTCTGCTGGAGCTGAGGCGAGTTGTTCTCGGAATTGGCCGGACTTAGGGGCCTGGAAAGAGATTCCTTCAGCTTGGTTTGACCCCAGGGAATCAGAAACTTGGTTGAATGATGTATGCCGACGATCGAGTGACTACAGGGACCGTCATATGGTAAGGCTACTCAGCAAGCGGATACGCCAGGGAGAGCGAGTTTTGCAGTGGTGGGCTATGGCCATGTGGTGAGGCAGGAGACTGCCTTGCGAACACTATTCGAGTGAGGAAAGAGACAGGACCAAGGAAGGAGGGCACTAGTTTTTAATAGCCCAGACTGACCGTCCAAACAGTGTCAGAGTAGATCGCCCTTGACCGGCTGCTTCCACCTAAAAGCGGACATTCGGGTCTTCCGCGGAACGTCGAATGAACTACGCTGAGATTGCAGAAAACCAGAGGCTCCTTCGGCTCTGGAAATACACCCGGGACTACCCCAAGTCATCCCGATGAGGGTTTATCTCGGCGGC
>JAKZYH010000372.1:0-13911 GCA_047514575.1 Acidobacteriota bacterium
TCCAACTCTAGATCAATGGTTTACGTAATTTCTCCATCCAAAGCAGTAAATCAAGTTTCTGCTTAGCATATACGTATATGGCCGGCCCACGGTCGAGACAGTCATTCGGTCTGTGCAGGGGAACTCCCTTCGTTACGCCACCATCGGAACTCGTAGCTTCCGTGTTCGGCCACAGCCGCCACATCCAGGTCCTGATCTCCGTCCAGATCCGCCAACAGAAGCATATTGGCCATCGGCCACGAGGTCTTTAGAGGGTGATGGAACCACTGACCCCTGGGGTCTCCGGAGTTTTCCAGCCACACCACCTGGCCCGAGTCTCCCCAGGCGGTTGCGGCGACGTCGATGTCACCGTCGCCGTCGAGGTCTCCCGCCACCGCCTCGAAGGCGCTGGGGAGCGATTCCAGGATCAGGTGCCGGGTCCAGGAGCCTTTTCCTGACGAGCTGTCGTTCTCGTACCAGACTACCTGTCCGCCAGGCTTCCTGGCCGGACTCTGTCCCATCCCCAGCGCCAGCACGAAGTCGGGGTCCCCGTCTCCGTCCATGTCGACCGGGTCTCCGTGATTGGGGCGGAAGGGTGAGTCAATGACATGGCGTCCCCAGGGCTTGTTTTTGGGATCTCCGCTGTTCTCGTACCAGAGCACCAGACCCGCTCCTGGAGCCGTCCCCAGTAGATCAGCGTCGCCATCCCCGTCCACATCGGCAATCCGGATGCATCGGGTCTCGGATAGGTTGGCTTCAATCAGATGTTTGGGCCACTCCTTACCTTCTTCATAGATGAGTTGGGTGGGTTTGCCCGAGTACACGGTCCCCGGGTTTTCGAACCAGGCAAACTGGTTGCCCATCCTCCAGGAGGAGGCGGCCACATCGAGATCCCCATCAGCATCCAGATCCGATAGAGCCACACTGTAGGCTCCGGCCAGCTGGGTAGTGATGACGTGTCGCTTCCAGAGACCCTGGTTCTCCCTCACACCGGGATTCTGAAACCAGAGCAAGTGCCCGTAGAGATTCTTGACGATTACCACATCAGGGCGATTGTCATGGTTGATGTCCCCCACCATGTGGCGCTCCAACCTTTCGGGGTCGTCCTTCTGGATAAAGTGGCGGTCGAACTGGCCTGAACCATCATTCTCGAACCAGTAGAGGTTGTTGGCGGGAGTGTAGTCGGCACTGGTCAGATCCAGATCTCCGTCCCCATCCAGATCCGACGCCCAGATGCCATAGGGATATTCGTAGCCGTCCATGATGAGATGCTCAGAGAAGCGAACCGAGCCAGACGGATCTCGAACTGCTTCAGAATCCTCTGTGCGCTGGATCTCGTCAGCCGAGCAGCTGCCGAGCAAAGCGGCGACAGAGAGCAGGAGAAGAATCCGACGCCCGATTGGTCGAGAGAGTGCCCTCAGCTCTCTGTCGTTGTACTTGTCTATGGCTTGCATGGGGCCATGATCTCACAGCACTGGGGTGGGTGCCAGACGACAAAAGCGGGGACGGGAGGTGAGATTCGGGGCTCGTTTGGGACTCCTATCGGTACTGACGACCACTGGTTCCGAAGGGGTTGACTCAGCCCGGTTGTTGCGAATACACTCGCACTCTACAGTGTCACACCTTTAAGGAGAATTCATCATGGCAAAGCAGCACATGGACCGTCGCGGTTTTTTAGGAGCCTCAGCCGGTTCAGGAATGATTTTGGCAGGGCTGACCGGTTCGGGTCTGGGCCGGCCCGGCAAGGACATCAACGATACCATTCAGGTCGCGGTCCTGGGTCCAGGTGGTCGGGGCAGGTTCCTCATGAAGAAGTGCCTCGAGCATGCCAGTGACTACAACGTTCGAGTGGTTGCTGCTTGCGACATCTGGAAGAAAAGCCGCGAAAAGGCAGCCGACATCCTGAAGCAGGAGTATGGCAGCGAGCCCACGATCTATCACCACATCGATCAGCTTCTGGCAGATGACAGCATCGATGCTGTCATTATCGCCACGGCGGATCACCAGCACGCCAAGATGCTAAAGATGGTGGTGGAGGCGGGTAAGGACGCCTACTGCGAGAAGCCCATGGGTAACGTACTCTCCGAAACCAACGCCGCTCTGGATGCGGTGAAGAAGTCTGGGCGGGTTGTGCAGTGCGGAACCCAGGGGAGAATCCACCCCAAATGCCTCGCGGCAAAACGAATCATGGACGAAGGCCGCATCGGGGATATCGTCCGATTCAGCCTGAGAGAGGATGAGTACAGCCCCTACCGGTGGCGTCGAACCCCGGAGCAGCTGGCCCGGTGCCGCGAAGAGGATCTCAACTGGAAGGAGTTCCTTCTGGGCAAGCCGGACCGTCCCTTCGATCCCCGGATTTTCCGATCTTTTCGCCTGTTCAAGGAGTTCTCCAGCGGCATCTTTGATCAGTGGATGACCCACGATATCGATACCTTGCACTTCCTGTCCGGACAGCCCTACCCCTTGTCTGCACGAGCCGAAGGGGGCATCTATAAGTTCAAGGACTACCGCGAAAATCCAGACACGGTGGAAGCCCTCTTCGAATATGGCACCGGGGACAAGAAGTTCCTTGGCAGCTATGGCTGTTGCCTGATCAACGGGTCGGGGACCGGCTACCGAATCCAGGGCACCAAAGGGACCCTGGAGTTCGAGAAGTCGCCGCTCTGGGACGAATCTCCCTGGAGGGTTTCCGGAGATGGCATCCACTCAGACGAGGCAATCAAGCGTGCCGAATACATAGCTCCCGAGCCAGGGTCGATGGCCAACGATCGCTTTCCCCACATGGCTGACTGGCTGAACGCGGTGCGCAAGCAGGATAAGGACGCCGTGATTTGCCCGCCCGAGGCAGGATACGGTCACTCCATTGCCTGCATCATGGCTACTGACTCTCTCTGGAGCGGGCACAAGATGGTGTTCGATCCCGAGAAGCGGACGATTCAAGCAGCCTAAGAGCAGCGTTTCGGTCTTGGGCTGTTTCAAATCTCGATTTGTTCTCGCCGTGTCGTTGCGCGACACGGCGAGTGCGACGCTTCTCTTATCCGATTCATAGCGATTCAATCCGGTGGCACCTGCCCTTCCTGGAACGCTGTCCCGCCAGGAGACGCCTGAAATCCATGAGTTCTATTTACGAGCGCCTGGGAGTTCCAACTCTGATCAACGCGACCGGACCGGCCACTCGCCTCAGCGGGTCTCTTCTTCCAGCTGAGGTCACCGAAGCCATGATGGAGGCTTCGCAGTATTGTGTGGACATGACGGAGCTCCAGGCCCATTCCAGCCGAATCATTTCCGAGATCACGGGAGCTGAGGCGGGATACGTGACCTCCGGAGCTGCTGCCGCCCTCCTACTCGGCACCGCTGCCTGTGTGGCAGGATTAGATCCCGGCCGCATGAACCAGCTCCCTGACACGCGAGGAATGAAGAACGAAGTCATCATGGTGCGCAGTCAGCGTAACTCCTACGATCACGCCGTCCGCTCGGTCGGGATCCACCTGATCGAAGTGGGGCTGCCGGACCGCTTCAGTGGGGCAGGCGTGCGGGATGCCGAGGCCTGGGAAATCGCACAGGCAATCACCGAAAGGACAGCAGCCGTCTACTATGTGGCGACGCCGCGAGCCCTGCCTTTGCTGGAAGAGGTGGTGCAGGTGTGTCGGTCCCGTGAGATCCCAGTTCTGGTCGATGCCGCCGGGCAACTGCCGCCGGTAGCGAATCTGAAGAAGTTCATCGCTCAAGGGGCTGACCTGGTGGCTTTCAGCGGAGGAAAGGCTATTCGTGGACCCCAGAGTTCGGGAATTCTCTGCGGCCGAAAGGATCTCATTTCCTCTGCCGCACTCCAACATCTGGATCTGGATGTCATCGATGAGCTCTGGCAGCCCTCTGATCGGATTATTGACAGAGGTCAACTCCCAGGTATTCCCCACAACGGGATTGGTAGACCTTGCAAGGTGGGCAAGGAGGAGATCGTAGGCCTTTTGACCGCCCTTCGTCTCTTCGTTGACCAGGACCCCGGGATTCGCCGAGCGGAATGGATGCGGCTCCTGGAGGCTCTGGTCGAGACGGCCGGAGTCTTGGGTCGGGGAGAGCTTTCGCTGGTTGAGCAACCCGAGGGTTCCGAGGTGCCCCAGGTAGAGCTGAGACTGCGGCAAGATGCAGGCCTCTCAGCGATGGCCCTTCTCAAAGCGCTTCAGGATTCTCAGCCCAGCATCCTGGCCAACCCCTCGTGCGTCCGGGAGGGGATTCTGATTTTCTCACCTCAATGTCTCCGGGATGAGGACCCTGCCGTCATCGGGCAGCGGCTGCATTCGCTTCTAGCCCAATAGCTGTCAGAGCCGTCTTATTTGTTGCAAGTGATCGAAATGGCGATCGCGAGCGCACAGAGCGAGATTGTGCTGGAGCACCAGGGCCGCGATCCAGATATCGTTGGTAGGGATTGGGGTCCCCTGACGACGCAGCTGACGATAGACGGCAGCATAATGGTGGGTGCTCTGGTCGTCGGCAAAGAGGACGTGGACACCCTCTCGGACCAGGAACCGGTAAAGGACCTTCTCGTTTTCCGCAGCGTAACGCCCTACCGCAAATCCAGCCCTGAGTTCGCCCAAGACCACAAAAGGTAAAAAGACTTCTTCGGCGGTCTCCAGAGTTTCGAGGGTCTCGGAATGTCCCCTGCAGAGATCGGTGTAGCTGTTGGTATCCAAGGCGATTCTCACTTCCACAACTCCGAGTCGATGACGTCCTGGTCGGCGATGGCTCGATCAAAGTCTGGGTCTTCTTTCCAGGTCCCGGCCAGATCGCTCAGATCTCTATGGCGTAGGAGCTCTCTGGAGAATCCCAGTCCGCGAGCCAGGGCCCGGATCGTGACTTCATTGAGGCTCCTGCCCTCGGCCTTGGAGCGCTCTCTCAAAGCCGAATCGAGAGCGTCGGGAATGTTCCTGATCGTATATTGCATGCAACAAATATAGGCGTTGCCTGCATAAAGTGCAAGTAGTCGAGTCTCTTATCCCAGACAGATCAAGTCGGTGGCGACTCTGTTGGCAAGTGCCGCTCCGGTACTGCTCACTACTGGGGACAGAGTTCATCTGGTGGGGACAAACTGGGGACCATCTGGTGGGGACAAACTGGGGACAGAGTTCATCTGGTGTAGGCTTCATTGAGGGCAGAATCATCGTATTCATCGAATGGAGCCCCATGCCCTCAGCGGGACTTCATCCCGATTGGGCTCCCTGGGGGCAGGCCCAGGGGTTGAGTGCGCTGGTCGGTTCTCTCAGGCCGAGTTTGCCACCTTCGGATGTCCGCCGCTGCCTGAGCTTGGTGTGGAGTGAGCTGTGGAAGGGCTTCCAAGCCGTTTGCCAGTTTCAAGAGCCGGTCGGCCAGGATGGCCCGGACCTGCGACCGGTTTTGATCATCACCGGCCTGGGATAGCAGTTCGTCGACCACAACCCGCTGGATCACCTGAAGTATCTGAGCCGGATAGAGCCCATCCGGCAGAGGGGCTTTCCAGGTCGCTTCGATCAGGCGGTCTGTGACCTCGCCCAGGTCTGGGTATTCTGGACTGCGACTGCCGAATTCCACGAGTCGGGCCATTCTTCGCGGATGCAGAATCGCAGCGACTGAGAAATGGGCTGCCGACTCCGCCGCGGCCAAGGAATCGAAGGTCAGACCAGTGTATCTTGCGAATCTCTCGCCCTCCGTTCTCCTGAAGGCAGGTGGAGGAATCATTTCCAGAACTCTCTCCGGAAGTGCCAGAAAATCCACCGTCAGGGTCGAGAGAATAGCCTCGAGTCCTCTACGCTGTTCGGCTCCGGGCACGATTCGCTGCGGCGTCCGACCATCGCCCCTCAGGGCGTAACGATACTCGGCGCCTCCCAGGCTCTGCGCCGCAGAGGTCAGCTGAAAGCGATGGTGGAGATACAGGGGCACCAGTACCGACTCCAGCGCAGAAAGGGGTTCGCCTTCTCGAATGGCCTCGGGACCAAAGCTCTGGAGGGCGATGCGACGAACTTCGATTTCGTGCCTGAGCCCAGCAACCAGATCGGATCCGTTGTCCCAGACCGAAGCAGTGGGATGAGCGGCTCCGACAAAGTGGTTGTCGATGTGCCCCATGAACTCGATTCCCCGGCTGAGCCCGTCCTCGACCAGGGAATTCAGGGCTTCTGCCTCGTTGGTACTCTCTGGAAAATCCTGATAGAGCCACTCGACCGCCAGTTTGTCGTAGGCTCCGATCCCGGCGGCGTAGGCGTCGGAGAAATCGAGCTTGTCGTCTGCACCGATCCCTATCAGGGGTGCGGGATAGTCCATGACGCTGGCGCGGCCATAGGAGCTGGCCAGATAGTTGTGGGGGAAGCCCAGCGTATGCCCGATCTCGTGAGCCGTAAGCTGGCGCACTCGGGCCAGGGCCATCTCCACAGCATCAGCTTCGGGGGTGACTTGAGCCAGGTACTCGAAACCGGGGGCAGCACCGAGTCCACAGGGACTGTATGGTGAGGTGCCTCCAGAGTAGGGCGGGACCAGACCAGACCCCAGGAGGTGGTCCTGCTTCAGCCTGAGGCTTCCGAGGTTGACGTTACCCTTGATGATCTCGCCGGTTCGAGGGTCGACAACCGTATCCCCGTAGGACCATCCTCGGGTTGAGCGGTGGTTCCAATACACGACGTTGTAGCGGATATCCAGGGGATCCGCCCCCGCCGGCAGGAGCTCGACCCGGAAGGCGTCGACGTAGCCAGCTGCTTCGAAAGCATCGTTCCACCACCTGCAGCTTTCGATCACGGCGCTCTGGATCGGCGCCGGGATCCCCCGGTCGACGTAGTACACCAGGGGCGCTACAGCTTCTGAGCGGGGCAGGGAAGGATCCTTTTTCTGGAGTCGATGCCGGGCTACCCAGTGGACCCGCAGGTCTTCGTCGATCGCGGTAGCGTAATCCTGAATAGTAGGACCGTTGATCCCGATGCGCGGGTCCAGGCGTCGCGGAGTGTAGCCAGGGTCTGGAAGCTTCACCAGGGAGTGGTGCTGACGCAGGGTAACCGCCTCTCCGCTGGCGGCAACCGACTGGACCAGGGGACCCGGTTCGGGGCTGGTGAAGGTGAGCATCGTCTCGATCTCGGTATTACGAGGGAAGGCCCGGGTTCGGGGTAGATAGACAGCGCTGCGGCTGGGGTCCAGCTCAAATTTTCCTTGGCCCGCCGCCTCCATCTGGCGGGCAGCGCCAGCCTTGTCTTGGAGGAAGAACTCGGTAGCGTCGACAAGGACGGCTCCGCTATCACTCTCGGCTGCAACCTCGAAGCCCCAGTGAACCGAGGGAGCGAACGATTCGCTAACCGCTCTGACCTCTTCGGGATTGTCGCTCAGGGCTCGGTATCGGTAGTTGCGTTCCAGCAGCAGAATCCTGGGCCCGATCCGTTGGGCCACGAGAACGTAGGTACCAGCCAGCCGGCCGCGATCGAGTCCCACCGGGTTGCTGCCGAGTCCAGAGGCGAGGGCAACCTGATACAGGAATTCGGTATCCAGCTTGTCCAATTCCCAGAACAGGCGTCCGTTCTGGCGATCCCAATGAAGGTTGAAATATCCTTCAAGGTGGTCCATGCCCTCTGTCTTTTCGGAAATGGAGGGGAGGCTCGCCGGTACTGGATCCTCGCTTTGAGCCAGCATCCAGTCCGGGCAGAGCATTTCCATTCCTAGAACCAGAATGCCGAGAGTCGAGAATAGTGCCGATTTGAACACGCCTTCCTCCGACTGAAATTACCTTATCTACTACAACCGGCCGGACGCAGCTTTGGCCTCCAGGCCTAAGTATTTTTTCCTCGCTCGAGCCTTTGGCTCGATGCACGGCGGCCTGGAGCCCACCGCTACACCATTGCACGCCGGCTGGGATGAAGTCTAGAATAGGACAACGGTAAACTCATGAGACACTCCTATTGTGGTTTCCTCGCGTCTGGGCTTTTCGTTCTTGGCGTGACGTTTGGGTCTTCCGCGGCTGACGAAGGTAAGGTGGATTTTCAACGTCAGATCCGGCCGATCCTCTCGGATACCTGTTTCCAGTGCCACGGGCCCGACGCCAAGGCGCGAATGGCCGGGCTCCGACTCGACCTGCGGGAGACCGCCTTCCAATCTCGGACCTCGGGTGTACTGATCGCTCCCGGAGATTCCACTAACAGCCTGATCTATCAGCGGATCAGCGACGAGGACGCTTCTCGGCGTATGCCACCCAAGTATTCCCACAAAGAGTTGAAGAGGGAGCAGATCGATCTGATTCGCCGCTGGATCGATCAGGGTGCCTCCTGGGAAGAACACTGGGCATTCGTGCCACCGGTTCGCCCTGATCCGCCGCTAGTGCAGCGGAAAGAGTGGGTCCGCAACCCGATTGATGCCTTTGTCTTGGCCCGTCTGGAGGCAGAGGGACTGCAACCGGCCCCTGAGGCCGATCGCCGGACGCTGGCACGGCGGGCTTCGCTCGATGTCACCGGACTGCCGCCCACACCCGGTCAGGTGGAGGCCTTCCTGTCCGACGATACGGAAGACGCCTACGAAAACCTGGTGAATCGGCTCATGGGCTCCGCAGCTTATGGGGAGCACCGAGCCCGCTATTGGCTCGACGTGGCGCGCTACGCCGACACCCATGGGCTTCACGTCGATAACTATCGGGAGATCTGGCCTTACCGGGATTGGGTCATCGAGGCGTTCAACCGAAATCTCTCCTTCGACCAGTTCACCATCGAGCAGATAGGTGGCGACCTGCTTCCGAACCCGACTGAGAACCAGATCATCGCTACCGGCTTTCACAGGTGCAACATCACGACCAACGAAGGCGGGGTGATTGCCGACGAGGTCAGCGCGATGTACGCCAAAGAACGGGTCGACACCACCGGGACGGTCTGGCTGGGCCTCACCGTGGGTTGTGCCACCTGCCACGATCACAAGTTCGATCCCATCAGTCAGCGTGACTTCTACTCCCTGGCCGCGTTCTTTCGCAATACCACCCAGCCTCCCCTGGACAAAAACATTTTTGACACGCCACCTTTCGTCGTTGTGCCTGCCAGAGGCGACCGAGAACTCTGGAAAGAGCTGCGGGAAGCTGTGCCGGCGGCTCGCCGAAGGGCTTCGGACAACGAGGCCCAGGTTACGCACGACTTCGAAGAGTGGCTGAGGCGCGGAGGTAGGCAGTCCATCGATAGCGATCGCTTCGACGAGTCCGAGACTCTCTCGCTTCACTTGAGTCGTCCGCCAGAAATGCGGATCGGCGGAGAAGCGGTGTCACTTGAATTGCCGCCTGGCGCTTCGATAACAGCCCAGGAAGAGACTCCTTTCCTGGGACTGACAGAGAAGGCGTTTCTGGAAATTCCGGGCTTCAAGGGTTTGTCAGGGGACAAACCTTTTACGATCCTCTCGAAGATCCGTCTGCGCGGAGAGCAGACGAATAGCGTAATCCTCAGTCAGTTCGACTCAGAAGAGCAGCAAGGCTGGGTTTGGGATCAGCGAAACGGTCAGCCGCAGATATCTTTGAGTGTTCAGGATGGGAGATCGATTGGTCTCGCTGGCACCGGCGAGCGGATGCTGAAGCCCGATCAGTGGCATCATGTTGCAGCGACCTACGATGGTCTCCGCCAGCGTGCGGGGTTCACCTTGTACCTGGATGGGCAGATTCTGACCACCCAGAGCATAGGGAGAGCGACTCGAACCTTGCAGGGATCAATCCAAGCAGACATGCCCCTGTTGGTTGGTACTCGCGACAGAGAGGGAGGTAGGAACGCCGGCAACTTCGAAGGAGCCATCCAAGACCTGCGGGTTTTCGATCGCGCTCTCACGGAGTCTGAAGTTCGGCTGCTGGCAAAGTGGGATTCGGTCGTCAGCAGCAAGGGAAAATCGGCTTCCGATCTTTCGAAGCCGGAGCGAGAAGCCCTCAGACTCTATTACCTGGTTCGTCACGACGCCGGTTTCCGAGACGCGGCCGCTGAATTGGAAACACTGCTGAAACAGCAAAGGGCGATTCTTCGGCGCAGTGCGGTAACTCATGTGCAGGTGGAGAAGCGGGACTCTGATCCGATGGCACACGTCCTCTTTCGGGGCATGTACGACCAACCCAAGGACCAGGTTCCTCCCGCCACTCCCGCCGTGCTCCCGCCGATGCCCGATTCTTTCCCCCGAAATCGGCTTGGGTTGGCCCGCTGGCTGGTACACGATTCGAATCCGCTGACGGCCCGTGTTACGGTGAACCGCTTCTGGCAGGAGGTGTTCGGCAGCGGACTGGTGGGGACGGCTGGTGACTTTGGTTCTCAAGGTGAGGCCCCTTCCCATCGCGAACTGCTGGATTGGTTGGCGGTCGAATTCCGCGACTCGGGCTGGGATATCAAGTACTTGTTTCGCTTGATGCTGGGATCTGCCACCTACAGGCAGTCGGCTGTCAGCACTGAAGCCAAGCTCAAATTGGATGCTGGCAATCGCCTCTTCTCGCGGGGTCCCAGATTTCGTCTGGACGGGGAAGTCGTTCGTGATTACGCTCTTGCTGCCAGTGGTCTGCTGGTGTCGAAGATTGGCGGGCCCAGTGTGAAGCCCTATCAGCCCGACGGGGTGTGGGAAGCCGTTGCGATGGACGGCAGCAATACCCGGTTTTACAAACAGGATCTGGGTGAGAAGCTCTATCGGAGGAGTCTCTACACCTTCTGGAAGCGGTCGGCTCCTCCACCCACTATGACGATTTTCAACGCTCCTACGCGCGAGGAGTGCACGGTCCAGCGCGAGCGCACCAATACGCCCCTGCAGGCTCTGCTCACGATGAATGGTCCGCAGTTCTTCGAGGCCGCCAGGCACCTGGCCCAGCGAGCCATCCAATCCTCGGGTGCCCTGCAGCAGCGCATCGACTTCTTGGCTTCTCATCTCCTCTCTCGCTACCTACTGGAAAAGGAGCAGGAAATCGTCAAGCGCGCCTACCACGATTATTCGCGCTTCTACCGGGAAAATCCGGATCAATTGGGACGGGTCCTGACCGTGGGGGATTCCGAGCCCGACGGGAGCCTTCCCAAGGTCGAGTTTGCCGCACTGACCATGGTGGCCAACCAGCTTATGAATCTCGACGAGGTGTTGAACAAATGAGCCGTAGATGGTTATCAGCTTCGAGTCTTGCCGATGAAGCCGTTCGTGTCGAGACACGGCGCCAGTTCTTTGCCCGTGGTGCCCGCGGTCTGGGTGTGGCGGCTCTTGCGACGCTGGTAGGCGACGACTCGGTAGCGCGAGCAGCTACGAAACTCGATGCCGGCGGTGGATTGCCCAGCCTGCCTCACTTTGCTCCCAAGGCCAAGCGGGCCATCTATCTGCACATGGTAGGTGCACCACCCCAAATGGAAACCTTTGACTACAAACCGGGGATGAGGGAATGGCTCGACAAGGATCTCCCCGATTCCGTCCGCAGGGGCCAGCGCCTGACAACCATGACGTCGGGCCAGGATCGTTTCCCAATTGTGCCTTCCTCGTTCGAGTTCCAACAGTACGGCGAGAATGGCGCATGGGTCTCTGAGCTGCTGCCCTACACGGCCCGGATGGTAGACGATCTGGCGATCATCCGATCAATGCATACCGAGGCAATCAACCACGAGCCCGCGATCACTTTTATCCAGACCGGTCAGCAGATTCCGGGCCGACCTTGTATCGGATCGTGGGTCTCCTATGGCCTCGGGAGCATGAACCGGGATTTGCCCACCTTCGTGGTCCTGAACGCCAGTCACACGCACCCCAAGGCGAACGTTCAGGCCATCTCCGCTAGATTGTGGAGCTCTGGTTTCCTCTCTTCCAGATTTTCGGGTGTTGCACTGCGCGCCGGAGTGGATCCGGTCCTCTATATCAACAATCCGGAAGGGGTTCCAACGGAGCTGCGTCGCCGAATGCTGGATGCTCTGGGAGAGATGAACCGGGTTCAGCACGAACAGATCGGAGATCCCGAGACGCTATCGAGGATCGAGCAGTACGAGATGGCTTTCCGAATGCAGGCGTCGGTGCCGGAGCTGACCGATCTTTCCAAGGAATCCGCGAGTACCTACGAACTCTACGGCGAGGATGCGAAGAACCCTGGGACCTTTGCCCACAGCTGCCTCATGGCTCGGCGCCTGGTGGAGCGGGACGTGCGGTTTGTCCAGATCTACCACCGGGGTTGGGACGTGCACCGAGAGGTTCCCCAAGTGTTACCGACTCAATGCAGGGATGTCGATCAGGGCTGCTGGGGGCTGGTTCAGGACTTGAAGCAGCGAGGCCTTTTGGACGATACCCTCGTCATCTGGGGCGGAGAGTTTGGCCGCACTATCTACTGCCAGGGAACCCTGACGGACGAGACCTATGGACGAGACCACCACCCCCGTTGCTTCAGCCTCTGGATGGCGGGGGGAGGAGTCAAGGGAGGCACCGTCTACGGGGAGACCGATGAGTTCTCCTACAACATCGTGCGTGATCCGGTGCACGTTCGGGACTTTCAGGCAACGCTGCTTCATCTGTTCGGCATCAACCACGAACAGTTCAGCTTCCGACATCAGGGACTCGACAAGCGTCTGACGGGAGTCGAGACCGCCAAGGTAGTGACGCCGATTTTGGTCTGAGGTCTCGTTGCAACGAGACCTCAGTCCCGAATCGGAAGGGCCCAGGTCTCAAGAACCAGATCCCAAACAGAGCCGTGTGCGGGTGAACTGACAGTAATATGGGCCATGTCCGGCAGAGCCGCGAACGACTTGAAGTGTCGGCAAGATGCGGCCAAGCTCCTAGGAGAGAGCTGGACAACAGCACGACCCTGTCCCCAGCCCTCGCTCGCGCTTCAGGCTTCCTCTCGAATTTCGGCTACGGAAGTTGGAGTCGCACGAAACATCTGGGCTGTCGACACGTAATGGGATTGTCATAAGGGGGATCTCATGAGCTACCGCCGTCTTTCGTCAAGGCTCCTCGTTCTTTCCGTCGGCATTTTGCTTGTCAGTGCTTCCTGGGCAGAAGTACTGGCTCAGGACCGTCAAGGATCCGGACGTGGATTTGGTGGCCGACCCGGATTCGGACGCGGCTTCGGCCGGGGTTTGAATGAGTCGACCCTGATTCGCTCGGAACAGGTCCAAAAGGAACTTGGGATTACGCCTCAGCAGAAGGAGAAGATCGACGCTGCGACGGGATCGGTCCAAGAGGGGCTCAGCGAACTGCGATCCAGCCTGCGTGATCTTTCGGGGGAAGAGCGAGATCAGCGAATGGCCGAGCTGAGAAGCTTGCAGCAGGAGCTGAACCTGAAGGCGACGAAGCAGATCGAGGGTGTTCTCAATAAGGAGCAGGCTGAACGTCTCGCCCAGATCATGCTTCAATTGCGGGGGGCGCGTGCGTTGATCGAGACTGATATAGTCGAAAAATTGAAGCTTTCGGAGGATCAGGGCGATCAGATCCGAGCCGTTTTCAAAGCACAGGAAGAAGCGCAACGCGAGATGTTCCAGGGCGCCTCACGCGAGGATCGTCGCGAACTCTTCTCCCGGATGAGGGAGATGCGGACGAAGGGGGAGTCCCAGGCGTTTGCCGTCCTGACCGAGCAGCAAGGCTCGGAGTTCGAGCGGTTGAAGGGTGCGGCATTCGAGGTGGACCGGGCCAGCTTGTTTGGGGGTCGTGGAGGATTTGGCGGTTTCGGAGGAGGAAGGGGAGGCGGACGACGTGGCGGTGAGAGAGAGCCCAGAGTTCGCCCGCCCCTGGAGCCCTGATCTCATCTTTTTCTTCATCCTGTTAGCGATGTTCGAATCGGCGCGGTTCAACGCGCCTTCTCGGAGGGACTTGGCATGAATCAGCTCCTCGCGTACGGAGTGGCTGGATTGTTGGCAATCGGTGGTACTTGTCTCGGAGGCGACGAGTGGTCACGCTTCCGTGGGCCCAACGGATCTGCGGTGAGTACGGAAACGGCCCTGCCGACGGTTTGGAGCGACGAAAAGGGAGTGATCTGGAAGACCC
>JAKZYH010000373.1:0-20455 GCA_047514575.1 Acidobacteriota bacterium
GAATACTATACCCAATAGTGTCATAAATTACCCGAACGGGTCAACCTTAGATCAAGTCAATCTCTGTGGGGTTATCGCGCAATGCTAACGAGAATCTGAGTCAGACTAATGATACTTTACTTCATATAAAATGCCTATTTAGTTTTGCGCAGACCCTAAGGGGAGCTGTTCTCAAGCTGGTCGTCTTCAGGTTCTCGCCGAAGTCCAATAGATTGAGCGATTTCTAGGTCAAGCTGACCACACACATCAACCCGGCGGTAAACGAAACACCCGAGCACCAAAGGGAGTTGGAAGGCTTGGCGCCGCCATCCCACAAGCCCTTCTATTTAAATCACTTACCTACCTCTTCTAGTGGATTAACGTACAAAATTACATGAATCTGGTCGGTACCCTGGTAACGGCCTCGTTGATGCTGCGAAAGCTCGGCAGTTACCCGCGTCAGAACGGCCTGGCGCTAGCGCTGCGCGAACTCGGCCGCATCGAGCGCACCCTGTTCACGCTCGACTGGCTGCAAAACATCGAGTTGCGCCGCCGGGTAGGGGGTCGAGGAACAATGGAACGAAAACGCACCCTAAGCCGATCGGAATCCTTCACGCGACGATGTCGGCCATGGGAGTGTTCGACGGTATCGAGCCCGCCTTCAGAGCACCGAGATAATTGCTCGTACGTCGCCTTCGAGACCGACCACCTCGACCGGCCTGGCCCTCGAGCTCGAATCAGTCCGAAGCTCCCACCACCTCGTAGCCCGCTCTGGACGAGGCCGCCGGGGTAGATCCTACTGTCCAACAGTCGCAGCCTGAGGTCGCTGTGGATCGGTCCGGAGAGCGGAATGCCGGAGCCGATTAGCACCGGCAGCGTCGTGATGCTCAGTCGCTGGATCAAGCTGGCCCGGAGGAAGCCCTGGATCGTCTTGCCACCATCGATCTAGAGATGCTCGGCCCTTCGCTGCGACAGCCTCTCGACGACCTCTTCGACCTCGCCGACGGAGCCACCGTACGCGGCGGCCGGGTCGTCGTTGAGGAAGTCTACAGGCACCCAGCAATGGTATCGACCTCCCGATCGCTACCCTCTAGGGTGCGTTTTCGTTCCATTGTTCCCCAACCCCCGATCCGCATGGCCGGCCAGATACTGGACGTCTTCCATGGGGACGCCCTGGCTCAGCAGGTCGGTAATGGCGGCGACGCGAATGACTCGAGAGCTCGGGCGGTAGGCCCACATCGCGCATCCGCCGCTTGATCATCCGGTACACGTCATTGGTTGTCAGAGCCGTCTGGGTCAGCCACTTCTCCTTTCGGATGGCCGTGCGAAGAGGGGACTGTCCTTGGGGGTATCGCGTAAGTCGGCAGCCTCCAGATACTCCCACAGGTAAGCCTGTAGGGGTCATGATACGAAACGGAAAATATTGTCCGCTAAGACCTCGTGTCAGGGCGCTGGTTTAGGGGTCTGAGGCGGTCAAAGCGCGCCTGATTCTGCTCCTGCCATACGGTAATCTCCCGTCAGGCTGATGTGTTCCCACCCGAGGGGCGAGAGGTGGCTTAGGTGAGCCTCCGGGATCTCCTCTCGCTGCGCCCGGAGTTCTTGGACAGCTTCCGCCAGATAGACCGTGTTCCACAAGGTGATGGCAGCCACCACCAGGTTGAGGCCGCTGGCACGGTAGCGCTGATTCTCGAAGGAGCGGTCTCTGACTTCACCTAGACGATTGAAAAAGACGGCGCGCTATCGCCGAGGTCGGTCACATCGCCAAGACGCTTCACCTTCTAACCTACCTCGATGACGAGGCCTATCGTCGCCGCATTCTCCGCCAGATCAACCGCGGCGAGGGTCGCCACGGCGTTGCGAGAGCCGTCTTCTTCGGCCAGCGTGGCGAGCTGCGACAGCGCTACAAGGAGGGACAGGAGGACCAGCTCGGAGCGCTCGGCCTCGTCGTCAACGCGATCGTGACCTGGGACGCACCGCGAGTCCTTTTCCAGGTAGCCGCTCACGCATCGCACAGCGGCCCTGAAGGGGTCGACGGCGGGTATCCTTCCAGCGTACAACTGGACGACGGGACCATTGTGACCGCCTACTATTGCTCCCGTATCCCGGGACACCAGCGCTACCACATGGGCGTCGTGTTCTGGAAGGACTGATAGAGGAAAGAGCTTCAAGTCTTCAGTTAGAGGCGGCTCTTAGAGACTCGCCCTGTGAATCCTGCTTAACTCCACCCTGTACAGAATCGAACCAAAGTGCAAACCCCTACTGCTAAGCTCCGGAGCAATCGACTGATCCACCCCGACTGTCCCCCCACCTCCAGCGCCACTCGGCTCCGAGCCCCAGGCTGTTCCCGCCGCTGAGGCGTTGTCTAGCTTTCTCTACTCCTAGTCTTGACGAGCCCGCTCATATAATAGAGTTCGAGGTGAGCGGAGAACTTTTCGGCTCCTCTACCCTGAATACGAAGGACTACGGCAAGAAGGGCACCAACCCCAACAAGCTGGGAGTCCAAGGCTGCTTCAGCATGCACGACGTTCCAGGGGTTCCAGGGGTTCCAGGCACCCGGAGCACGACATTGGATCCGGTCCTGCCCCTGGATCCTGGGGAGACCATTTGGCTGGTGTGTTACGACGGGTTGAATCCGGGTGCCAACCTCAATTTGCGCAGGGGGGGAGGGAGCCTAGCACAGTACCTGCTCAACCCTGAAAACGTGACCGTGCGGATAACCAGAGATCTTCCGTAGACGGTGACGGCGGCTCTCTGGCGTGGACAGAGTTTGAGGGAGCGCTGAGCCGCCCTGGAGCTGAAGCTCTATGTATCGTTCTAGAAAACCACCTTCGCTCCTTGTACTGCTGACGCCGGCGGTTCTGCTCGTCTGGACCCTAGACTTCTGGGACGGAACGGTTCCAGGGTCCCAGGAGAGTCCAGCCGAGTCCAGGGTCGGAGCCAGGACCCTTGTCAGAAAGACCTCTGAGGCCGAAATCCCTGAGACCGGCAGAAGAAGCTCTTCCCCAGAGGGGGGCAAGCTTGAGCGGAGATCACCGATTGTGCCTCCCTCATCTGCCACCAAGCACAGACCCGACACTGCGTCCTCCGGCTGGGTCGGCGATGTGTACCTTCGTATCTCCGGAAATGAGTCCTTCACGGACCACCAGATCCTGGGAACATTGGACCTTCCCCAGAACGACGACGCCCGTCAGCTCAAGCAGACCATCGAGGGACAGATCAGAACCTTCTACCGGGACCAGGGCTTTGCCCGGGCCCGGGTGAGGGCGGTGCTGACCGGCTCCGATCCGTTCATCTGCGACGTCGAAATCCGGGAGGGGCGGGTCCTCTACTATGCAGGACTGGAACTGGTGGGGCTGAGCGCCATCTCCCCCAGGGAGGCAGCGTCTTTCTATCCCCCGGTGGGAGGCCTGGTGGACTGGAATCAATTCCGCGACGCAAATATCTCCCTCAGAGAGAAATACCATGAGATGGGGTTCGCCGGTGTGATCATCAGCGGCAAGGCCATCGTGGCGCACTCGTCGAGTTTGCTGCGCTACAGGGTCCGAGTGGTGGAGAGAGTCCAGTACCGGGTCGGGAGCGTGTCGATCCCGAGTGATCTGGTCGCTCAGTTTCCCTTGCGCAGCGGTGAAGTGTTTGCATCCAGCCTACTTGATGGATTCGTCCGTGAGTCCGGCGTTTCTGAGGACAGAGTCCTCGTAGCTCAGAATCCCAGAGATGCTCTCACCCAGATCACGATCTTAGAGTGAAGAGCCTCCATCATTTTGACTGAATGGCGAGCCCATCATCTGGGAGGTGGAGGAAAAGGAAAAGGGGGAAAGAAAAGCACAAACCTATCCCATAGATCAGATGAGATTCGACTCTCTGGTTCAACTCATTTTGAGAGGCAATGTGTGCCCTCGAGATCGCGCGTTTCTCCACCTGGTACAGCCAGGGCAATAGCAATATTGGAGTCCTTACGGAGGATAGAAAAGATGATCAGCTCTCAGAAAACCCCGGTTCGCTCGGCTCAAGCCCTCTTCTGGATTGGGTTTGCAGTCGTCCTGAGTTCTGCTACAGGAGTCCGCTCTCAAGACGTTTCAACCGGCTTCGAGTTCAACCACCTGACCAAACAAGTCTTCACCCTGGGGGACTCACCCAAGAGCGTGACCTTCGGAGGTGGCCAGGCTACAAGTCCGTTCACTTCAGGGTTGGAGAGACTCGTCCGAACCGGTGGGCATTCCTGGATTATCGCCTGTAAAGAGACAGGGAAAATCAGCTTCGAAACAGCGGCCACACAAATCTCCTTCTACATGTATGACATGGGCCCACCAGTACAGAGCCAGGTGTTGATGCTCACCAAAACTTTTCAGGTCCTCGGGGCCTACAATGGCGAATCGGAAAAATGGGTTCATGTGGAGTATGACGGCCCCCCTGTGACAACCATACAGTTGCAAAGCCAGTGCGTAGATCGACCACAGAGCGGAGGATCGTTTCCGTATTTGGCAGTGGATGACTTCAGTTTCACCGCATTCGAGGAGCCGACCCTGGAGGTGGTGGACATCTTCTACTTTCCCCTCATAGGCGATGGTACTGCTGGGGCGACACAGCTTCAGACCAGCCTCTTCCTCACTTCTACCGACGCCGATGTCACAGTGGGGATCGAGTGGCGGGATCGATCGGGCATTCCCTTGGAACTGGCCCTGGGGGATGCGCCGCTTGCAGTCGATTTTCCAGATGAGGTCCCTATGCTGGTGGCGTTCCCGGTGATTCCTGGAAGGGCAGACTCAACGAACTGATCACTCTCGTCCAAGTGAACCGCTCGCCCTGTTGACGACCGGCTAGTCAGAAGACCACCAGCACTCCCCGTCGGCCAGGTGAGCTTCGACGACGTCGCGGTTGAGCTGGATCCCAAGCCCCGGACGTTGTTTGCCCTACGTCGGACTGCTAGACTCTTATCCAGAGCAGTTTCCAGTCAGGGTCTCTCATGGGAATTGGCCCTTACGAACGTGTCTCCTTGGGCACCTGAGCCTACACATGATCAGTCGGCGTCAAGCCATCAGAGCCTTTGCTCAACTGCTGCTTACTTCCCCGTTGCTAGCCGAGTGGAAGCAGGCCGCTGAGACCACCGAAGTCGGTCCTGGCAGTGAAGAGCAACTTCACGACCTCATCAACGTGTTCGACTTTGCCAAGCTGGCCCAGTCCAAGCTAGACCCCGTCGCCTGGGACTATATGGCCGAGGGATCGCAGGACGAGGTATCCCTGCGCGACAATCGGAAGGCATTCGAAAGCATCATCATCAGGCCGAAGATTCTCACTGATGTCCACAAGATCGACCTCTCCACCCAGCTTCTGGGCCAGAATCTCGACTTCCCCATTTTCGTCTGCCCGGCCGGCGGTAAGAACTGTTTCTTTCCCAACGGAGAGGAGGAAGTGGCAAAGGGAGCCGCCCATTCCAAAGCCCTAATGATCACCAATGGTGGAATCGACGACTACTTGACCTCGGGCCATGGGCCGTCCAACTGGTGGCAGGTCACCACCGGTGGTCAGTTTCGTAATAAGAACACGATGCTCAACTTCGTGGAAAAGCTCGAAGACATGGGGGCTGCAGGCATTTGCTTCACAGTGGACAATATGCACGTCTCCTATCGAGAGAGGAGCATTCGCAACCGTCTGGTGCGGCGCTGGTGCGAGACCGGGGTCCCACGGGATGCCGATGGCAACCTGATCTACAAGAAAGAGGACCGACCCTGGCGCACGGGTCGCTATCCCGAGCGTCCTTTCCCCACCCCCACCTGGGAGACCGTGCGCCAATTGCGGGACCTGACCGATCTGTCCATTGTGATCAAGGGCGTCCTCACCGCCGAGGACACCGAGAAGTGTGTTGAGTACGGCATGTCGGCCGTCGTGGTTTCCAACCACGGGGCTCGACAGCAGGACCACCTGGGGGCCACCATCGAGGCGCTACCCGAGTGCGCGCGAGCAGCAAGAGGCAGGATTCCGGTTCTGGTGGACGGTGGCTTTAGGCGCGGAACGGATGTCTTGAAAGCACTATCCCTGGGCGCTACCGCCGTAGGAGTGGCACGCCCCTACCTGTGGGGATTGACCTGCTTCGGACAGGAAGGGGTCTCCCGGGTTCTGGAGCTGCTTCGGGTGGAGCTGGCACTGGATATGGGCCTGGCCGGAGTTGCCAGGATTCCTGACATCGATGGGAGACTGACTCGGATCCGCTAGAGCTCATGTTGAATCGCAGGGAACTGCTGGAACTGCTGCTGGCCGGTGGGTTGGTACCCAAGGATTACCCCGTCCGCAGGCCCAGGGTAGAGGCGCTGTGGAAATCCCCGGATGCGTACCCCAATGCCCTCGAGGCAACGGATGATGGCCTATGGGTAGGGGAACAACTCACCAACATCGCCTACCTGCTCAGCTGGGAGACGGGCAAGGTGCTTCGGAAGGTCCCGACCGAATCCACCAACACCAGCGGAATGGCTTTTGGGAATGGCTTCCTCTGGATGGCTGCCAATGGCCCTGCCCTGAGGCGCGCACCTCGGCCCACCGACTCCAAGACGGGCAGGGTGCTGAAGGTTGACCCCGATACGGGCGAGACGCTCGCCCGCTACCCGATCCCGGGAGGAGGAGGTGTTCACGGTCTCACCTGGGACGAAAACTCTCTCTGGATCACGACCCTGAGTCGAAAGAGCCTGACCCGGGTCGACGCCAATTTCAAGGAGCTTCACAGCATTCCCGTGACCCTGGGACGAGCCCACGGGCTGGCCTGGGACTGGAATACGATCTGGTGCATGTTCTCCAACGATCGAGTCATTCATCGACTGGATGCGAAGAACGGCCGGATCCTGGAAGCCATCCAGTTGGGCTCATCTGATCCGGATCCCCACGGCATGACTCTCCACAAGGGTAGGTTCTACTACTCTGACGCCGGCATCGCGCCTGGGGGTGGAGACAATGGGAGTCGCAACGCGGGATACATCTGCCGACTCCACCTATGAAGAGCTTCCTCTGGCTCCTGACCCTGACCCTGCTGTCCTCGACCTCCGGGAACGAAGAGGGCAGGATTCTTCGCCCTCAGGACGGCTCAGCGATCCAATCAAAAGAGATCAGCATCGTGGCGACTGGCCCAGGGGCAAAACTGGAGCTGGACGGTCAGCAGATCCTGGCCCAGGAGCCTTTCCCCAATGTCTTTCACGCCAAGTTGAGACCCGCTCCGGGAGAACATATGTTGGAGCTGATCTGGAAGGGAGGGCGTCACGAAATCCGATTCTTTGTGGGAAAGAATCCGCCAGCAACCTTTCGTCTCTTCAAGCAGCATCCTCCCGTCGCCACGGAATGCACCCAGTGTCACGGACTGAGCCGGCGAGGACGATTCCGCTTCAAGGGAGGGTGTTTCGACTGTCACGATAAGGAGGCCTTCGTCGAACCCCACGAGCATGCTCCTCACATCCTGGAAGACTGCGGGGGATGCCACAATGCCCACGGATCAACCTCTGCCTCCCACCTGACCCTGCCGCGGGAGCAGGCCTGTCGACTCTGCCACAATTGACTAGATGAGAGACATCGAGTTCGTCATCGCTTCGCGAATTCGACGCCGTCGCGCTCTCCACAAACATCAACGTATTTACGGGACACTACACTAGGAGGGCTAGATGGCCGCAGGAGACCGGTCCTATGGCAGCCTTTAGATCCTGGGTTGGAAACGGGTGGCGCGTGCTTGATTGATTTATTACACCTCTTTTCTCTCGACTATTCGTTGCCCAACCCTCTCTTCTAGCTTCATCACGTAAAAAAAATGAGCGATCGTACCCAAAAAGAAAGACAAACCCAATGCGAGCACGATCCACATGTTTTGCCTGAGAAATGTTCCAAACGTGGTTAGATGTAACACTCCGAACAGCAACGCAATCTGAAGCATCAACAAGAAACGTCGTGTTCGAATGCTCCTGGTCTTGTAGACAATCTCATGCCCTCTTAGTTTGCTTCTTGTCCAGAAAATGGAAGCGGCCAGCAGCAGAGACAATAGGATTCCAGTCAAGAGCAATGTCTCAGAGATCGGAATCTGGCCAGGTTCAAGCATCAGGCAGAAGGTAGCCAAGAGGAAGGCGGCGAAGCCAATCCCAAAGGCGTTGCGCTTTTGAAGGGATGTCCCGTGGAAATCGTAGAGCTTTAGAAATACGCCCGCAACGATAAAGCAAGCCAAACCGATGAAAAAAACTACTGCAACGTATGGTCTAAGATCCATGGCGTCCTCTTTCCGGGAGCTTGCAAGTCTTCAGCAACAACCACAGCTATCCCTTGCAACCGACTGTGGCAAAACTGATGAGGCCTTCCTGAGGGCATCAATTCCCGGCTTCAGGGTATGGTTCTCCATAGTGCATCATCACGCTGCTCACCGCGCCGTCCCTGCCGATCACGACGATGTAAAGGCGGTCGAACTCGGCCTCCTCGATCGCTGCATTCGGTTTACCGCCCAGCAACTCGACCATCGACGGAGTGGTTGTACTGTGACCCACCACTAGATGTCGGCCCCCTGTTTTGCGCAGTTTCTCGACGAGAGCGGGCAGATCTTGGGGGTCGTACAACTGCACTTCCAGACCAGACTTGGCAGCCGTGGGTGCCGCCGTCCTGCGGGTCCTGATGTAGTCAGAACTATGAACGTATTCGATCTCTGCACTGCCCAGCATGTTGGCCAACACAACTGCCCGCTCTTGTCCGGCAGTGGACAGCTCCGCATCTCCGCCGCCAACGGCCTTCTCGCCATGGCGCACGAGGTATACCAACAGAGGCTCATGTGTCGACCCGGAGCGAACCGTATCTGGCACCGACGAGCAGGTGATCTGGGCGACTGCCAAGAGTATTGTGACAACCCCAGCCATCAGGTTTTCGAGAGGGTCTGCTGTTCGCACTATCGTTTCCCAGATAATACGCCCAGCAGGTTCTCAGGTCTAGCTCGTTGATCGTAGCTAGTGCTTCACCTGGGAGCTTACTGGGAATTGGGACCTTGGAGCTTGGGACTTGGCTCCCTTGGAGCCTACCACGGCATGGGGCGCTTGCTGTAACGACGTCCCTTCTCTGCGGCCTCCTGATTTCCTGAGCCAATCATCACCCCTTCGTCGATCATGCGCTCCACCGTGTCTGGAGTCACCCCGTTCAGGAACGGGATCCTGGCAGCTTTACAGGCAGAGAAGACGCGCTCGCGAGCTTTCTTCATCAGCTTTGCGTAATCCTCACCCTGGCGACCAGGAAATCCCCAGGACATGCCCATATCGCTGGGACCCCACTCGGCGAAACCTATGCCCGGAACCCTCACGCTCGACTCGGCATTCTGGAGCGCGTGGCGATCTTCGATCTTTAGGCCCAGAAGAATCTCACCCTCGGGATTCAAGGGCCAGGGATCGGCGACCTGCAGGTACTTGTCGGTGTCGATCCCCCAGATCTGGCTGGCGAAACCCTGTCCACCGCTGCCTCTCAAGCCCTCCCTGAGGCCATTCCCAATACGGTCTTTGTGGAAGGGGTACCGAGCTGCTTCTACAAAGACTCGGACCGCCTCCGGGGTACGGGCATGGCAGAGCAAGATGCCATGAACCCCGGCTGCCAGGACTTGCTGAACCATCCAATAGTTAGCCTTCATCGTAGCTTCGTCGATTCCACCTACGGGCAGCGTGCAGATGACCGCTGGGGTTCGATGTCCACTGCGGGTGGGGCCTCCATCCACCAAGCCCTGCATGAATCTCCTGAGGAGGGTCACATCATAAGCTCCGTGCTCCATCTCGTAGTTGATGTAATCGGCCCAGGTTTGCGCCATTCGCTTGCCTTCTTCGTAGCCCCCGTGGGCTCCCGTGTAGTAGATCGGCTGCCCCCGCTCCAGGAGCTCGATAGCCTTGTTAACTCTTTTCTGCTTGGAGGATCCGCCGTAGGTGTTGACAGCCGAAAGGCCAGCGGCGTAGGTTGAGACAATCAGAACCAATAACAGTGTCGGCTTTTTCATGGCTTCCTGCCTTGGGTAGGGCTGTGGACAATTCTGCTGAAGGGAACGTCAGTGATGACTTCCCACATCTCAGCAAGCTTACACCGAACGGGCGGAACCTTGAAGCATGGGCAGCAAGATTGCGATGATCGAGTTTCCCTCCAGCTTGGGGTTGGTTTCCCGACAAAACCAGCGAAGGAGAAAATCATGAAGCCTCTCCAAAGACTTGGGATCTTCATCTCGATCAACATCTTTGTCGCTACATTGCTGCAGAGCCCTCTGACAGCTGCGGACGTAAGAGTTCTGGTTTCCCCTGGGCAGAAGAAGCAGCTGGCGGAACTGGAACGGAGCCTACCCAACCTGGAACTGGTCACCGCGAAACCGGATCAGATACTGGATGTCATTGGCAACTGTGACGCCATCATCGGTCTGGGCTACGGTGGCGATCGGTCCCGTCAAATCATCCAGGCAGGGAAGAAGTTGCGGTGGGTGCACAGCACCAGCGCTGGCGTGGAAAACACCGTGTGGATACCCGAATTGAAGGACAGCGACATCATCCTGACCAATGCCAAGATCTTCCAGGGTCCGGAGATAGCCGATCATGCCTTCGGGCTGCTATTAACGCTCACCCGAAACCTGAAACACTACAACCGGCGGATGGATGAGGGCTGGGGAAGAGTTACCCCGGAGCTGCCCATCGTCGAACTGCGAGGCAAGACCATGCTGATCGTCGGTCTTGGGGGAATCGGGACTCAGATCGTCCAGCGGGCATCCGCCTTCGACATGAGGGTGCTGGCCGTCGATCCCAAAGATATCCCCCTGATGCACATCGTAGAACGTGTCGTCAGGCCAGATCAGTTGCACGAGGTACTTCCTGAGGCCGACGTCGTGGTCAGCTCGGTCCCACATACCCCTGCATCCGAGGGCATGTTCGGCAAGAAGGAGTTTGCGTTGATGAGGGACGGCGTCTATTTCGTCAATGTCTCGAGGGGAAAGGTGGTGCAGACAGAGGCGTTGGTGGAAGCCCTGAGGTCGGGCAAAGTCCTGGCTGCGGGCCTGGACGTCACCAACCCCGAGCCACTACCCAAAGACCATCCACTGTGGAAGATGAACAACGTCATCATCACACCCCACATTGCGACGATCTCGGTTCGATCCCGCACCCGACTTCTAGAACTGATTCGAAGCAACATCGAGCGTTTTGTTACCGGAAAACCCATGTTGAACGTCGTCAACAAGGCGGCTGGGTACTAGACTGAAAGGCGATTTACCATCATCCCGCGATCAACAGAGCCGCGAACGCCGTGACTCGTTAGCAGAATGAGGCCCAATTCCGAGGAGAGAGCCGGACAACTCTTCCCCACGCAGTGACGCACAATTTACCCGGTATCCAATCGTCGGTTACTTGATGCCTGTGTTCCGCTGTATGCATCCCCTTCAGGGATGAAATCCAAAGCCGGCGGCGCTCCCCAGGGTTGGGAAACCCTGACCTGGAATACGCAATCCCATTGGGATCGACCTCGATTGGAAGACTGAAAATCGCTAGTCACTCGCTGATCCTGAAGGAGTAGAGACTGGCGTTGGTCAGGAGGAACTTCAACCGAACTACCCTGTCCCGCAGGGCAGCCATATCCTTCTTTTCCTGCCAGACCACCGGCTGTCTGAGTCCGTCTCCCACTAAAGGTTCGCAGCTGGACGCTGCGTAGCCCGGTATCGGCTGACCTTCCTCATCCTGGACCTCGACCTGGATCGAGCCTTGTCCTCCCTTGGCATGGGAAAACAACCCTGCCCAGGTGGGATTGGGAGTTTGTCCAGGCTTTGCGATCGAGTGGACGACGGCGTTGATGGATAAGGAACTGCCCCCGAAACGAATGGGCTTGGTCAAGACATATCCTTGACTGGTGGCATCAAGAGAGCAGAATCCGTCGAGCCTCAACTTGGCCAGTCCGATCTTCCCGTAGTGGTCGAGTGCTGGTGCGTTGTGTAGGTTGGCGAACCCAGGATAGTAGATCCAGAGCTTCTCATCCTTGATTGCTGGAGCCAGAGCCGAATTCATGCCGCTGTCGAAGCTCCTTCCTCCATATTCGTTTCTCATGAATCCCAGGGGCAGAAAGACCCGACGGCGGGCGCTTCGGTCCCAGTTGACGCCGTCCCTGCTGGAAGCAAGCTGAACATCCATCAGCTGCGAGTAGGTGTGAAAGACCCTCAAGAATCCCAGATATTGGGACCCATAGGGAAACACCGCCATGCTGTAGAACTCCGTGTCCGACTGATCCAACTCGTCCGGCTCCAGGACCAACTGATCGTTCTTCCAATGGACGAAGTCATTGCTGACCATTCGAGATACCTTTCGAAGCGGACGGATGCGAGACTTGTTGTAGAGGTAGTAGTCTCCGGAGGTAGGATTCTGCATGACGGAGAAGGTGTCTCCGGTAGCGGAACAAGGCACCACTGGATTGCTGGGATGTAGCTCCCAGTGGATGCCATCGGTCGAGAAGGCCACCCAGATTCCACATCGGCTTCGGTCGCGGGTCTGCCAATAGGCGAGCTTGTAGCGGCGGGCAGGATCAGGATCACTGTCATCTCGCAGCACACAGTGATACCAGTTGGAACCCATCAAGAGGATGTTGTTATCCCGGGACCCTTGAAACTCTACCAGTCCCAGGTTGGGCTTCTCCCATGCGACACCATCGGGTGAAGTCGCATAGCAGAGAGACTCCACTACATCTGGTTTCTCGCGGCTGGACAGTGCGTTGTACCACATCCTGAAAATCCCCTGGTCGGCGTCATAAAGGACAGTGCCACTTTCCAGGGACAAGCCTCCCTCCCAGGGACGATCGGCCACAAGCACGGGGTTCTCGGTTACCTTCTCGGGGGTATGAAGACTGCGAGCGACTCCTTTCATCTCCTGGATCAGAAAGTCATCGACGAAGAGCTGGACCTGGGAGGTCAATTCGATGGGATCGGTGCCGTCCCTTTTTTCCGCCTGGCCAGCGAAGGATACCCCTAGAACAAATCCGGCGCCGAGGGCGACTCGGAGCCACCAATTGCTCATTTCCTACCTCCTTCTGAGATCAGTTCCAATGTCTCGGAGCTTCGTATCGGGCACGCGGCGGTGTTGAGCCCGCCCGAGCAACCTTGCCAAAGTCAGAACCTCATGACATCAAGCTTTGGGGATCGTATCATCCTCCGCGGCAAACGGTCCTGTCCAGGAACTCCATTTCACATTCCGGCGATTCACCTCGCAGTCGATTCTTTGTCACGGAGACAACCAGTAGACCATCGCCGCGAAAATAGCGGCCAAGGGTAGGGTGATCAACCAGGAAGCCAGGATCGCCTGGATGGTTCGCCATTTTCCCTGGCGCGTCGCCAACCCAAGGCCGAACAGGCTTCCGCATGAGACATGAGTGGTGGAGACGGGGATTCCCCAGCGTGAGGCAACCACAACCAGAAATGCGGTAACCAGGTTGGCTGTGAAGCCCTGCCCATGGTTCATTCGTGAGGGTCTCCGGCACCAATCCCTTCCCGCTGAACGCTCTGACTAGACCTCCCGACAGAAGCACCGCTGCACAGGAGCCCAATAGCGTCGTTCCCGTCGCCCACCAGAGGGCGCGGCGGTAGTTGGTCGTCCGGCTCCCGAACAGTGTCGCCACGCCTTTGAAGTTGTCGTTGGCTCCGTTGGCATAGGCAAGAAACAGCGTCACGACGACGAGTGCGAGGACCTCAGCCATTGGATGCTACTCTATCCGAAGCACCTCTGAGACAACAACGCAAGCGACTGAGTGTGTTGGGAATAGGACTGGATTTGCCGAGACCTCGTCGCACGCGCTCTCCAGAGAGCGGGTCCGAGGGAAAGACCCGCACTGCTTGACCCTCGATCGGGAGCGATTGTAGGATAAGGTTTCAATCCTCTATTCGAACACGAGCCTGTGATGCAGGGTGCCGCCAGGGGGTTCGAACCAGCTTTCGATGATACCTACCAGTGCCCTGACTTTCTTCGCAGCCTTAGCGATAGTGGCTATCCTGACTCCGATCACCCGAAGCCTGGCGCTGCGGCTGGAGGTACTCGATCAGCCCCACCCTCGCAAGATCCACGCCAGTCCGAAACCGCTTCTGGGTGGCGTAGCCATTTATCTTTCGGTGGTTCTAAGCCTGCTACTGAGTGTCGAGGCAGCGAGTCTGAGCCAGATAATTTCCCTGATCGCTGCTGCTACGCTGCTGGTCGCGGTTGGCTTGGTAGACGATTTCGTCTCTCTGAACGCCCGCCTGAAACTGTTCGTGGCCATCCCTCTGGCGGGATTGGCCCTCGCCATCGGAGGATTTCGCATCACGACCTTTCCCCTGGCCAGCCTCCTGGCCGGCTCACCTGAGGCGGCGCTCGTCATCAGCTACGTGCTGACCGTTCTCTGGGTTGTTGGGATCACAAGCGCCTTTGCAATCCTCGACCATATGGATGGGCTCTGTGCTGGGTTGGCGGCCCTGGCATCCTCCTTCTTCTTGCTTTTCGCCCTGATGCATCAGCAAGGGTTTGCCTGCCTTCTTTCCGCCGCCATGCTGGGCGCCAGCCTGGGTTTTCTGAAGTGGAACTTCAAACCGGCCTCCATTTTCATGGGGGATAGTGGCGCCATGTTTGTGGGATTGGTGATGTCAGCCGTGGGTATCATCCTCGGATTCAACGACACGACAATCGAGTTCGGCTGGATGATTCCCATTCTGATCCTGGGCATTCCCATTTTCGACAGCAGCCTGGTAATCGTCTCTCGCTCCCGTAGGGGGCTCGCACCTTCGCAGTCTCCCGGCAAGGATCACACCGCCCATCGGTTGGCGGTGCTGGGTTTGGGCGAGTACCAGGCGGTCCTACTTCTCTACGGGTGTGGCCTGGGCCTGGGAGGAGCTTCTCTACTGCTCGCCTGGCTCACCACGCTCCAGAGTTACGTCCTCTTTGGCGTACTCCTCCTCTGCTGGATTCTGGCCGTATTCTGGCTTGAGCGCGCACCCTATGAGCGGCAGAAGCCAGTAACCAGCGGGTAACGGCTGGGACCCAGGCGCTCCCCGGTGGTGCCAACTGGCCAACTCGGGGTACCGTTGCCTTGTCTTACTTTGATAGCTACAATTCGGAAGGTTCCTCAAAAGCACAACGATTCGGGAGACTCACTGATGACGAAACTTCACCGACGAGATTTTTTGAAGACGATCCCAGCCAGCGCCGCCGCACTAGGACCGGCCACACAAGTTCTCTCCAAGCACCACCGGCAAAAGTTGGCTATTGGTCTTGGCTTCAGCCTGTACAACACCCGAAGCCTCCGAACCCCAGACGCCATGAGGCTGTGCAAACAGGTGGGCTACGATGATGTGGAGCCGGCGATCTATCCCGGTTGGCAGGATGATCCCATGGTCCTTTCCAAATCCGCCCGCAGAGAGATAGCCCATCTTTTCGCCGAGTTGGGTCTAGGGCTTAGCGGCCTGGACGAGGACCTCAGAGTCAACGTGGACGACGCAACCCATCGGGAGAATCTGGAACGAATCAAACGGGCGGCACAGCTCTGGCGTGACATCTACCCCTTCTGGGCTCGCACTCCCAGCCGTCGCAATCGTCTCCCGGTACTCGTTCTAACCCTGGGCGGGAAGACGGCCGAATGGGAACAGGTAAAGAATCGGATGGCCGAGCGGCTGCGAGGGTGGGCCGAGGTGGGTGAGTCCCACCAGATCCTGCTAGCCATCAAACCCCATGTGGGAAGCGCCCTGCACTCCCCTGAGGGAGCACTCTGGCTGATGCAGCAGGCCGCCAACCCCTGGGTCAAGGTTACCTACGACTACAGCCATTTCAGGGCGATGAACTACGACATGGTGGACTCTATCCGGCTTCTGGGATCCCACGCCGTCTTCACACACGCCAAAGACGCGACCACCGAAAATGGAAAGACTCGCTTCCTCATGCCGGGTGACGGAGACACCGACTACGTCACCTATCTCAAGGAGCTCCAGGCCCAGGGATATCGGGGGTCGGTCGTCCTGGAAGTGAGCGGACAGATCCACAGGAAGCCCGGATACGATCCGGTCGCGGCGGCCAAGCACTGCTACAAGAACCTCTCCGCTGCCTTCGAAAAGGCAGGGGTCGCCAGGGCCTGACGGGACCGATTGAATCTCACCTCAATAGACCGGTATCAGACTACTCACCTGGGCTCATACCGTAAAGCTCCAAGAGATCGATGAAGTCCTGACTCTGGCGAAACCGATCCAATACCGGATCTTCCCGCAACCGCTTCTGGTCGGAGAACCCTGCTTCGAGAGCCTTGCTCAGATACTGAAGACAGCGGTCTCGATCCCCTAGTTCCGCAAACAGGCGCGCCCTGTCGTAGTTCCCGTCGGCGTCGAACCCCATTCGATCTGGAAACGCCAAGCGGATTCCAGTCTTCCTCTCAAAGACTTCTGGGTCCAGCGCAAGAGCCTCTCGATAAGCCTGACGGGCTAGATCCAATCGCCCTTGTATCATCAGGCCATAACCCAGATTGACATAGAAATGGGACCTCCCGGGGTCGAGAGCAACCGCCCTCTTGAAATAGCGGATGGCGTTCTTGCTTTGCCTGGCCGACAGCGCCACGATCCCCAGGGTGTTGTAGGCAGCAGCGTAGTTCGGTTGGAGCCCAACCGATCGTAAGGCCGCAGCCTTTGCCTGCGGATATCGTCCGATCCGGCAATAGGCAACAGCCAGCTTGTTGAAAATCGTCTCCTGATAGGGATTCAGCGTAGTAGCTTCAATGTATTTAAGGACCGCTAGATGATTCTTGCCCTCGGCGAGCATTCTGTCTGCCTCCGCCATGAGACGGTAGGCTTTGAGCAGTCTTTCCTGGGGGACGGGAAGCTTGGTGATGCGGGAAGGGCCACAGGCTAGCAGTGACCCTGTCAGGATAATCAGTACCTTTTGCCAGATTTTCATCCAGCTTGAGAGTAAATCCCAAGAGCCAAGAGACAAACAAATTCCAAATTCCAAGCTTCAAACTCCCGATCGTTTGAAATCTGGCACTTGTGATTTGGGATCTGTTTGTCTCTTGTATCTTGTATCTTCTTCCTGCTACTGAACTCTCTCAGATACGGGTTTCATCTGATTGAGAGTGACCGAAGCCTCTGCTGCAAACTGCTGCAGCTGCCCGTTTAGCTTTTCATTGAGCAAAACCACAGAGCGGATGCTCTGGTAGTCCAGTGGCTCTTTTTCCCCTTTGTCATTGATCACAAAGGCGGGGTTGTTCTGGACTATGAAAGCCAGCAACTGGATCAGAAAGTTGCACTCTCCGGCCAGGAACTCCCATCGAAACTCCCGGCCGAGAAACTCCTGGATCTTCTGATTCTGTTCTTCTTGGGTTTCATCCATACTCTACTACTCTCCGATGTAACGTCAGATTATGTCGAGGTACGCCTCACAACTCTCGGTAGGATTCGGCGTAGATTCTCTTGAGAGGGGCCAGACAGTAATTCTCAATAAGATCGAATAGAAGGCCCCGCCGCTGCATCAGACGTTCCTTGTGGCTGGGATTAAGGGCGAAACCAAGCCTGATGATATCGGCCTTGTCCTTTCGGATGTCCAAGGACACGGAGTGGGACATGCGGGGGTCGAAGTGAACCAGATCTGCGTAGGAAAAGTGATCAAACTCCGGATCTGTCCAGGGCTTCTCGTGACGGCTTCCCCAGTAGTAGGCCTTCAACTTCTCGACGAAAAGGTCGTAGTCGAATCCTGCAGACTTGTTGTTGACGCTGGCCTCGATGAGTACGATTCCCTCTTTGCAGTAGGCTCCGAGCCCATAGATAACGTCGAGCTCCTTTCGCCGCGCGAACTTGAGGCGATGGTTCCCTTTTTGATGGAAGCGTTTGACCTCGGGCTCAACACCAAGCTGAAGGCTGTCCTCCTGGGTCACATAGTTTTCCTTCGCCCGTTCGTACAAGTCATCAATGATCTCCTGGGCGATCTTGTCGAGCTGTTGGAGCGCTTCTTCTGGTGCGTTCATGGTCTCGGGTATTGTCACAGAATTGTTTAGAGAATGTAAATATTGTAAATTGGGTTGGATGCACGAGTTCCGCACCCTTCTTTGCTGCGGCATCTGGTTTCTGAGTTCCTTCCAGCAGTCTCCGATTCGAGTCGAGGTAGAGGCGGTCAACGTCCTGGTCTCTGTAACGGATCGAAAGAACAGGTTCGTTACGAATCTGGGTGAGGACCGATTCCATATCTACGAGAACGGGGTACGCCAGCGCATCACCAACTTCACGCACGAGACCGAACTTCCCCTGCGGATCGCACTTCTGATCGATACCAGTTCCAGCGTCCGCCTGAAGCTGGATTTCGAGAAACAGGCGGCCACCCAATTCCTGCGCATGGTTATGCGGCCGCCAGACCGTGCCCTTTTGGTTGAATTCGACACCGGCGTCTCACTGAGACACGACTTCACCTCGAGCCCCGGAGCGATTACCGAGGAGATACGGGCACTTCGAGCAGGCGGCGGAACCGCCCTTCTGGACGCTCTCTACACAGTCTCCCGGGAAAAGATGACGAATCCTGAGACTCGTCAGGCGATCGTGATTCTCTCTGACGGTGTCGATCAGAACAGTGAGCAGACCCTGGAGAACATCGTCGAAGCGGTCCACCGTTCAGGAGCGATGATCTACGCCATCGGAACCAGCCGCTTCGGCGCCGACGTTCAGGAGGAGGGGGAAGAGACGCTGGAGAAGCTGGCTGAGGAGACCGGTGGCAGGGCCTTCTTCCCCTACTCCACCGCAACATTGAACCGCGCCTTCGAAACCCTCAACGAGGAACTGCGAAGCCAATACAGCTTGACATACGTCCCCAGAAACATGGCAAAGGATGGCACTTTCCGTAAGTTCGAGGTCAAGCTGATCAAAGGGAGAGGGCTCTCTATTCGTCACCGGAAGGGATACTACGCCGCCAGCGCCGAGTCTGGCTAAGGGCCTGCGCAAAAATATTTGAAGTTTTAATTTCTACCGATCGGACGCGAAACGGTCGGCATAGTGGCCCTTTCTAGGAGGCCGCTTCAGGGGCCTGGCGCGAAGCGTATTAGACCCGGTGTTTACGCCGGGGTCAGCCGCTTCTCCTCCCTCCCTGAGGGCCGTTTACGGTCCTACAATGTCGACCAGTTCGGGGAGACTGTGGATGATCCAGCGTGGAGATCGGAGCGGAGCCTCCTGTTTCTTTCGTTCTGAAAGCCAGGCCACCTGAAACCCAGCCTCCACTGCGCCAACCACGTCGGCGTCGGGATCATCTCCCACAAACAGGCACCGTTTCGGATCGAATCCCGTCTCTCGAATCAAAATCTCGAAGAACTCCCTGCCCGGCTTTCGCCATCCCATCTCGTCCGAGATGAAAACCGATTGAAAATACTCCTCCATCTGGAACTCTCGCAAGGCCCGGCGCAGGGTGCGGGCATCGTCGAAGTTGGAGGCCAGGACAAGACCGTGGGCGCTCAGCTTTCGCAGGACTGCAAGGCGCTCTTCCGGAAGGTACATGGCCTTGAAGACCTGCTCCATGTGAACCCGTGCCATCAACTCTGCGGCTTGCTGATCCAGCCCCAGGCTCTGCCCCAGGGTTTCGAATCGCCTGCGGCAAGAGTACTCGCGATGATCTCGGCCTCTCAGCTCTGACAGCAGCCGCTGCGACTCGAGATACTCCTGATGGAAACGATCGAAATCACACTCGATCGGATATTCTTCCTGGAGCCGACGAAAGACTTCCGGGCTGGTGCTGTAGCATTGTTTCCCCTCAAGCTCTATCCGGGGAAGGCAACCGCGGTCGAAGAGAATAAGTGTGTTGAAGAGATCGAAGACGATCGCTTGACAGGGAAACCCGTCAATCGGGGTCACAATAGAAGATCTCTCAAGCGCTGCGGCACCAACTTCTTCGAGTTGGTTCGGTAGTCCCAGGCAACCTGGATTGTTTGCGCCGTCGCGATCTGACGTCCGGAATTCTCGTCCGTGATCTCGTAGTCGAAGTCGTAGCTGGTTGTTCCCACCCGGGACACCCAGATTCGGACGAGGAGCCGGTCATTCCAGGTGGCCGGAGAACGGAATTCACAGCTAGCCTTTGCGGCAATCATTTCCAGATCTTCGATCTGGGTGGCTCCCATGAAATGCCGATAAAAGGCGACCCGCGCCATCTCCAGGTAGGTGAAGTAGACGGAATTGTTCACATGCCCCATGCTGTCCATGTCCCGAAATCGAACTTCGACTGGGACTCCGAGTACCTTAGGGCTGGATGTTTCTGGTTTCATCTCCCCCTCCTCGGCAGGCCGTTCGCAAGCTAAATGATCCTTCTGGTTGTGGGGTGTAGGGCCAAGACCAGCACGACGCGTTCTGCGAAAGGGCTAGCTGGCGGCGGCCGGAGTTTCCTCCGGCTGCGGATCGAGTTCGACCTGCAACGCCAACGCCAACCGGTTGACCAGGTTGAAGAAGCCGATGACAGTGATCAGCTCAACTACCTGGTCCGAGGTGTAGTGGTTGTTCAACTGGGTCCAGAACTCG
>JAKZYH010000374.1:0-13131 GCA_047514575.1 Acidobacteriota bacterium
GGCATTGGCTCTGCTTGGTTTTCGCAACGCCAGCTATCGCCCCTCTCGCTCGATTCTCTGCATCGCCTTGATCGCCCTGGCTACCTTCATCATCGTGTCGGTGGACGTGTTCCGACGGGAAGGGCAACTCTCTCTGGATCGACAGTCAGGCGTTGGAGGCTTCGCTTTGCTGGCGGAGTCGTCCCTTCCTCTCTACCACAATCCCAATACGCACACCGGCAAAGAGAGTCTGAACCTCTCGAAGGATGAAATAGCCAGCTTGGAAGAGGTGAGGTTTTCCCGACTACGCCTCCGGCCCGGTGACGACGCCAGCTGTCTCAACCTCTATCGGCCTCGCAACCCCAGGATCCTGGGGACCCCGCTTGATTTCGTCAAGCAGGGCCGCTTTTCTTTTCAGTCCTCGCTTGCCGAGACTGCGGAAGAAAGGGAAAATCCCTGGCTCCTGCTGGGATCCGAGACCTCTGAGGGAGCTGTTCCTGCGATCGCCGACGCCACTTCAATGGCCTACGTGCTCCACCTGGGCCTGGGCGACGAGATCGTGCTCGATTCGAGTGGGCAGGGTCCCATCAGATTGAAGCTGGTCGCCGCGCTCTCCGACAGTGTTCTGCAAGGGGAACTTCTGATCGCGGAGCATAACTTTCTACGCTTATTCCCGGACCAGGAGGGTTATCGTTTCTTCTTGCTGGATCTTCCTGAAACCAGGGTGGCTGAGGTGTCTCGAGTACTCGAAGACGGACTCTCAGACTATGGTTTCGACGTGGTTGGAAGCCGCGATCGTCTGGCCAGCTTTCACCGGGTAGAGAACACCTATCTTTCCACCTTCCAGACCCTTGGAGGACTCGGCCTGCTCCTGGGCACTCTGGGTCTGGGTGCCATCCTGCTTCGGAATGTCCTGGAACGAAAGAAGGAACTGGCACTCATGCGGACGGTGGGATATCGGTCTTCCCATCTCGCTGTTTCGGTGCTGGCCGAGAACCTGTTGTTGCTCTGCTGCGGATTGGGCGTGGGCGCCGGTTGTGCTCTGGTCGCGGTGGCGCCGGCAATGCTCATCCGCCCGGGGAGCTTCGCGCCCGACTCCACCGCGTTGCTGCTACTACTGGTGCTGGCAGCCGGCTTGATCTCGTCCCTGGGAGCCGTCGCCGCCGCCGTCCGATCACCTCTGATTCCGGCACTGCGGGCAGAGTAGGAGCGTAGATAACCGAGAGGTCCGGGCAGCACCAGCTGGCGCTGGAACGTTCGAGAAAGAAGCCTTGCCTGATTTCAAGGATTACCTACGCCGAAGGCGTTATTGCGGGTAGCCCAGGGTTGCAATGCGAAGCGAGCTACCCTGGGTCCAGATCGGCCCCCGAATATGCCTTACCCCAACGGGGTTATTGCCGACCGGCAACGTGTTGGCAACAACGCCTTCAGCGTAGAGAAGACAGGCAACCCAAACCCAGGGTAGCTCGCTGCGCATTGCAACCCTGGGCTACCCGCAGTAACACCTTCGGTGTAAGAGATGTCTCAGATACGCCCATCCATCACCAAATCAATCGTTTACGTCTTCCTTACCCCCAGATCTGAAAATCAAGTTTCAGGTTAGCCCCGCCACCGGCTGCCCGTGAAACTGGGGTTGATCTTGCCAACATTCCACCCTGTGTGCGGCTGCTTTTCGCTCCTACATCAATCGATACTTTTCCTCAGCGAAGTTCCGACGAATCGGTCACGTTCAGCTGAGAGTCCGGTTGCGGCTGAAAGATGACCAAACAGCAGTGGATTCAGAGTTCGCGAGCTGATAGGCTTTGATCATCCATCATTAAGAGTCCAGGCGAACTCGGACCTGGGGAAATATGAGGCGTGTGGATTTATTTCATTAAAAGGAGGATTTGGTCATGGCAACTAATAGAGGGGTCGCATACATCAGACCGGGGGTAGTGGAAATCCAGAGTATCGATTACCCCGAGTTAGCTTTGGGAGATCGGACTTGTGATCATGGGGTGATCTTGAAGATCGTCTCTACCAACATCTGCGGAAGTGATCAGCATATGGTTCGCGGCCGGACGACGGCACCTGAGGGGCTGATCCTTGGCCATGAAATCACCGGGGAAGTGATCGAGGCCGGCCGAGATGTCGAGTTTATTCAGGTAGGTGATATTGTGTCGGTGCCTTTCAATATTGCCTGCGGCCGTTGCCGCAGCTGCAAGGAAGGGAAAACGGGCATCTGTCTGAATGTCAATCCAGCCCGGCCGGGGTCGGCATACGGCTACGTGGACATGGGCGGCTGGGTCGGAGGGCAAGCCGAATACGTCATGTGCCCCTATGCCGACTTCAATTTGTTGAAGCTACCCGAAAAAGATGTGGCAATGGCCAAAATAGCGGATCTCACGCTCCTGTCGGACATCTTTCCGACGGGCTACCATGGCGCCGTCACAGCAGGAGTGGGACCGGGCTCGCTGGTCTATATCGCCGGTGCCGGTCCGGTGGGATTGGCCTCAGCTGCGTCTTGCCATCTGCTGGGAGCGGCCTGCGTCATCGTGGGTGATCTCATCCCCGAACGCTTGGAGCAGGCACGAAGTTTCGGTTGTGAGACCATCGATTTGAGGAAGGACGCAACCGCAGCGGAACAGATCGAGCAAATCCTGGGGGAACCGGAAGTCGACCAAGCAGTGGACTGCGTGGGCTTTGAAGCTCGCGGACATGGAAGCCAAACTAGCGAGGAACACCCGGCGACCGTGCTGAACTCGGTCATGGAACTGACCCGCGCCGGTGGCGGTATCGGCATTCCGGGTCTTTACGTCACGGGTGATCCGGGAGCTGTCGACGACAATGCCAAAATTGGCGTGCTCAGTATCCGGATCGGCTTGGGCTGGGCCAAATCCCATCATTTCACGACCGGACAGTGCCCGGTGATGAAGTACCATCGGCAGCTGATGAACTGCATCCTCCACGACAAGATCCAGATCGCCAAGGCGGTGAACGTCCAGGTCATTTCGCTGGATGAAGCTGTGCAGGGCTATCAGGATTTTGATCGGGGTGCGGCCACAAAGTTCGTCATCGATCCGCATGGGCTCATCGCAGCCTAACCGATGCGTTGATCGTTCATAGGGGCCGACCGATGTGTCGGCCCCTATTCACCGTCGAGTTGAACCTGAGAGGTTACGACCCGCGCTTCTCCTCGCCTAGGATCCAGTCAACCAGCAACCCCAGCTGCTGAGGGGTGAGCCGCTCGGCAAAGTTGGGCATGGTGTGCCCCTCGCTGCCGTAGTACCTGGGTTGGCTGGAATCTCTGATCATTCCCCGCAACCATTCCCGAGTCGCGTAGCCCGTCAGATCGGGCGCGATTGCACTTCCCGTTGCCGGAACATCAGGGTGCTCCAGCCGGTGGCACAGATTACAGGATTGGGACCCCTGCGAAGATCCCTCTGCGAAAAGATGCGCTCCTTGAGCCATCCGCTCAGAATCAGCATCGGCTTCCAGCGACGCTTCCCCCTGACCGAGCACGAACGTCACCACCGCCTCCAGTTCCTCCTCGGACAACAGAGGGATGTTCGTCTTCGCCCACCTGGCCATGAGGCTGTCACGGTGCTTCGTATGCCCAAAGTATCGCTCTGCGGAGGGATCTCGCAGCAACCCTGCTATCCACTCCCGGCTGCCGAATCCGGCTAGATCACTGGCCTGCGGCGCCATCAAAACCGTTACGCCCTCTCGGATCTCGGTCACCGCAACTCCGGTCCCATCGTGTCCCTTCCATCGATGGCATGTGGCGCAGTTGTTCCGAAACAGAACCGGCCCCTGCGTCTGAGGATCTCCACGCAGCAACTGACCCGCACCCCCGGACGGAATGCCCTGGCGCCGGGCCAGCTCTACCACCCGATCAGCTCTCCTTTTCGCCTCCAGGACTCCCTTCTGGTAAAGCGGATTCGACTGATCCTCTCGCACCGACAGCAGCGTCAAGACAACCACTCCGGCCAAAACCGCAAAGGTCATCGTCAAACAAAACGCATGTCCCCAGCCTCGGCGTCCCAGCAAGGGCAGCAGCAGAAATATTCCCCCAACCAGCGAGGGAATCACCACCGCCCCGTAGACCTCAGTCTCGCCTGGAAAATACTTCAGAAACTGATACAGCGAGAGGAAATACCATTCCGGACGCGCCGATGGAGAGGGCTGAGAGGCATCTGCCGGCGATTGCAGGACAGCGCCTGCCTCGCTCCCGAAGACGAACCCTTTCTCCGGTCCTGTCCACAGCGTCAAACCCACCAATACCAGCAAGACCACCAGACTGGCGAGGCCGTCACGTAGGGCCTGATCGGGCCAGAACCAAGCTTTTCCTTTCGGGTTCTTTGGGTGCGTCACTCCCTGACGGCGGAACAGGGCGACGTGTCCGACGATGACCAGCACCGCCAGGGCGGGAAGCAATCCGGCATGAAGCGCAAAGAATCGGGTCAGCGTGTGATGTCCGTAGGCGGGGCCTCCCACGATAAGTCGTTCGAGCGCGGGACCCACCAAGGGCACGATCGAGAGGATCTTGGTGGTAACCTGGGTTGCCCAATAGCCCCGCTCATCCCAGGGCAGCAGGTAGCCGGTCAGCCCCAGCCCCAGTACCACCGCCATCAGTACCAGACCGAACCACCAGTTGACTTCCCGGGGGGGGCGGTAGGCTCCGGCAATGACCACCTGCAGCAGATGCACCCCCAGTAGGACGACCATGGCGTGCGAGCCATAGTGGTGCAAACCGCGGACAAACCAGCCCAGCTGCATCTCGTACTGGATAAAGTAGACGCTTTCCCACGCCGTCTGAACCGCAGGACTGTAGGCGGTCCAGAGAAAAAAGCCGGTGAGGAGTTGCACCGTGAAGGTAAAGAGCAGGGTGCTTCCCCAAACGTAGCGCCAGCGGGCACCCCCCGGGATCCCCTCGTACAGAAGCTTTCTCAGTAGAGGACGATAGCCCGTGCGATGCTCCAGCCAATCCGCCGCTCTACTCACGAAACCGCTATCTGCTCCCTGATTCCTTGCCGGAACTCTTGATAGCGCACCAGCACGTCGCTCCCCTGGACTTTGACCTCGAGTCGATCGAGGCCACGAGGAGCCGGACTCCGGGGGTCCTTGAGGGAGCCATCCAGGTTGAATGTGCTCTCATGACAGGGACAGAGGAACTGCTGGTTACCGGGATCGTAGTCCACAAAACAGCCCGCATGGGGACAGGTCACCTGAAAGGCCTGGATCTCCTCAGGCTGGCGAATCAGATAGACGGCTCCAATCGGCACGTCCGCCGCCGTTTCCCAGGCATCGGTCCTCGTCCCACTCACTGTGAAGCTCCGGGGGACTCCTAGCGGCAGTCCCTCCCGGGAGGCAACTCGCTTGAAACCACGCTTCTGGCCAACGCGCCGCAGCGGATCCAGCAGGAAGACAATCCCGGCTCCAAGAGGGACGAGTACCAGACCCAACCCGATTACTCCAGAGGCCAGTTTCTTGAAGAATTCGCGTCTCTGCATCGCTTCTACTGGACCTCCGGCAGAAAGAGCCTGCTCCCCGTCGGAGCAGATCCCAGTTTCTGGGCGGATCCGGCCACCAGCGCCAAGGGATCATACAGTATCTCAACTTCATTTGGCGACCGCAGATTGCGGGCTTTGCGCTCTCGATGCGGGAGAGATTGTGCTGCTGAGCGGTCACTCCTCAGAGAATGGTCTCATGTTGCTGACGGCTCGGGTCGCTCACGGCTCTGTCGGATTCCGTTTCATGTTGTCGGCAAACGCAAACCTGCAACCCGCAACTTGAAACAAATGAAGTTGTGCTCGGCGAAGTCCGGGGAATCTCAAAGATAGTGCGCGGAATTTGCTTCTCAGCTTTTGCTGTTAGAATGGGCCAAGTATTGCGGTAGGGCTCATGGAACTGAATACGACTGAGTCACAGAGCTTGACCTCGACCGAGGAGACTACCGCCAGCAATTACTTCATCGCCAACTATCCTCCCTTTTCCTTCTGGAGTCCTGATCGCGTTGGCGAAGCTCTCTCCGCGCTGGAGCGCCTCCCCGATCCGACCACTCCGCTGGGCATGTACCTGCACATTCCCTTCTGCCGAAGGCGCTGCCATTTCTGCTACTTCCGCGTGTACACGGGAAAGAACTCGACCGAAATCCGAGACTATCTAGATATCGTCGTTCGGGAACTGGAGTTGTATGCATCGCGTCCTTTCATCGGGGACCGGCGACTAGACTTTATCTATTTCGGGGGAGGCACTCCTTCCTATCTCTCTACCCGTCAGCTGCGCTCCCTGACCGAGCGATTGAGTGCAATTCTTCCCTGGAATCAGGCAGAGGAGATTACCTTCGAGTGTGAACCTGGCACCCTCACGGAGAGCAAGCTACAAGTCATCCACGATCTGGGTGTTACCCGGCTTAGCCTGGGAGTCGAAAACTTCGATGACCACATCCTGGAAATCAACGGACGAGCTCACCGATCCAAGGAGATCTGGCGCGCCTATGAGTTCGCCAGCTCGCTCGGCTTTCCCCAACTCAACATCGATCTCATCGCAGGAATGGTTGGTGAAACCCAAGAGAACTGGGAGGACTGTGTTGAGAAAAGCCTTTCCCTCGAGCCCGACAGCGTCACCATCTATCAGATGGAGGTTCCCTACAACACGACTATCTACAAGCACATGAAGGACGAGGGCAGCCAGGTCGCACCGGTCGCAGATTGGCCCACCAAACGAAGGTGGGTCGACTTTGCCTTCTCCCAGCTGGAAAAGGCGGGCTATCACGTGGGCAGTGCCTACACGGCGGTCAAGGATCCAGCCAAGAGCCGATTCCTCTACCGGGATCAGTTGTGGTCGGGCGCCGACATGATCGCCCTGGGGGTTTCCTCTTTCTCTCACATCGGGGGAACCCATTTTCAGAATGAACACGATATCGGCCCCTACATGGCCAGAATCAAGCGGGGTGAACTGCCCATCCATCGAGCACTCACACCGACCCGGGAAGAAAGCCTGATCAGGGAACTCATCCTCCAGCTCAAACTGGGACAGGTGAGGAGAACCTACTTCCAGGAGAAATTCCAGTCGGATATTCTGGAACGATTCAGCACACCTTTGAGGCGTCTTCAGGAATCCGGATACCTTCGAGTTTCCAATGGAACTGTCCGTCTCACCAGGGAGGGCCTACTTCAAGTAGATCGCCTCCTGCCGGAGTTCTTTCTCCCGGAGCATCGCAATGCACGCTATGCGTGAGGGGTGATGACGGCCTCTGACACTCGGGAACATCACGATGTCCTGGTCATTGGGGGTGGTCCGGCTGGCTCAACTGCGGCCGCCATTCTGGCTGAAGAAGGCAGGGACGTCCTAGTCCTCGAGCGGGAGAAATTCCCCCGCTATAGTGTCGGTGAATCCCTGATGCCCTACTGCTATTTCACCCTCGAACGTCTGGGGGTGGTGGATCAGCTCAAGACCTCCCAGTTTCCCAGGAAGTACAGCGTTCAATTCGTTTCTCTGGCGGGAGAAGTCTCCCAACCCTTCTATTTTTTTCAACACCTGAAGCACGAGGCCTCTACAACCTGGCAGGTGCTGCGAAGTGAGTTCGATCAGATGCTGCTCGACAATGCTCGCAGCAAAGGAGCCTCGGTGCTCGAGGAGACAACCGCAACCGGGCTCGTCTACCGAGATGGAGCCGTCGCGGGGGTCCGGACCGTTGACAAATCAGGAGCGACTCGCCAGTTCTCCTCCCCCATGACCATCGATGCCACTGGACGTGCGGCCTTCACGGCAAACCGGAACCACTGGCGAATCCGGGACGAACACCTCAACCGGACTGCGATCTGGACCTACTACGAAGGAGCCCTTCGCGATCCCGGCCTGGATGAGGGTGCCACCACGATAGCGTATCTGCCGGAGAAAGGTTGGTTCTGGTACATACCCCTGGCGGACAACATGGTAAGCGTGGGGCTGGTCGCTCAGAAGCAATACCTGTTCCAACGGGAACGGGAGCCCGCCGCGATCTTCGAGCGAGAGATCGGCAACAACCCCTGGATCGCGCAGCACCTGGCTGGGGGACACCGCAGTGGTCCCTATCGGGTCACGGGAGACTACTCCTACCGGTCGAGATACTCGGCTGCCGACGGTCTGATCCTGGTGGGCGACTCCTTTGCCTTTCTGGATCCGGTCTTCTCCTCCGGTGTTTTTCTCGCTCTGAGGAGTGGCGAATGGGCGGCTGATGCAGTGGATGAGGCTCTCGAGGCCAACGACTTCTCCGCAGCCCGGTTCCAAGGGTATGGAACCCAGCTTTGCCGCGGAATCGAGGCCATGCGAAAACTGGTATACGCGTTCTATGACGAGGAGTTCAGCTTCCGCCAACTCATGAAAACCCATCCCGATCTGAGGGGCGATCTAACGGACTGTCTTATTGGCAACCTGTTCAGAGACTTCGACCAGCTCTTCCAGGCCACGGCAGAACTCGTCCCGCTGCCAGATCCTCTGAGCCATGGTCAGGCGCTTCGAGGTGGAATGCGGGGACAGGCTGATCTGACCTCACGAACCGAAACTGCAGCAGATTCCTCTCCAGTTTAGGGTCTGTGCAAGAATAACTTCGCAGAGTTGGCACTCATCTGTGCGCCAGATTTGGTCGCGAACGTTGGTGGCAAGCCATGGCATACGAGTTCAGACTGGTTCGGCTCATTCAGTTCGTGGATACGGACATGGCAGGTATCGTCCACTTCGCCAATTTCTTCCGCTACATGGAGGAAACGGAACATGCCTTCTACCGTTCGCTCGGCCTGGATGCCCATCCCAGATATGGCAGCCGCATACTGGGCTGGCCGCGAGTGCGTGCCGAGTGCGACTACAGGCATCCTCTGCGCTTCGACGACCAGGTCGAGATTCACCTCCTGGTTCAAGAGAAGAGGGAGAAGTCGATGAGCTACCTTTTTCTCTTCAACAAGCAGACAGAGGGAGGAGCTCAGGAGGTAGCCAGGGGCTCGCTTACCGTCGTCTGTGCCGACGTGACACAACCAGGAGGCAAGATGGTCTCGGTTCCGATTCCAGCGCAGATTGCCGAAAAGATCCAAGTCGCACCCGCTGAGCCTCCGCTTCCAAGCTGATCACCCATGGGTACGGTTGACAAGGGCCCACGACCCTTTCCGAGCCGGAGCAAGATTGAGGCCCGGCAGCTCTCGAAGCTCCAGACTCTGGTTTCCCTGCTGACATCGGACAGTGTCTTCTACTCGGGCAAGATCAATCAGGCCGGATTCAGCCCCGGCTGGAGTAGTCTGCGGGACTTCTTCAGCCGCATGCCGTTTACCCTGAAAGAGGAGCTGCTTCGGGACCAAGCAACCCACCCGCCTTATGGGACAAATTTGACCTTCCCTCTGGAAAGGTACAGCCGCCTATGCCAGACGAGCGGCACCACCGGCGCCCCACTGCGCTGGTTGGATACGCCGGAGAGCTGGCAGTGGATGTTGGACAACTGGGAAACGGTTTACAAAGCATCCGACGTCGGCCCAGCTGATCGAATCTTCTTTGCTTTTTCCTTCGCTCCCTTCCTCGGCTTCTGGACCGCCTTCGATGCTGCCGCGCGGATGGGCTGCCTCTGCCTTCCAGGGGGTGGTATGAGCAGCACCGCCCGTTTACAAATCCTGCTCGATAACAAGGTCAGCGTCCTATGCTGTACACCAACCTACGCCATCAGACTGGGTGAGATTGCTGCCAGCGAAGGGATCAGGCTGGAGAGAGCGGGTGTCAGGACCATTTTTGCTGCCGGCGAGCCGGGCGCAGGCATTGCAGCCACACGATCCCGAATCGAATCGCTCTGGCACGGTGCACGACTGGTCGACCAGCACGGAATGACAGAAGTGGGACCTGTGAGCTTTGGCTGTCCACAGCAGCCCGGAGTCCTGCACATCATCGAGTCCGCCTATTTGCCGGAGGTCATCGATCCCGATTCAGGAAACCCGGTCGGGCCGGGGGAACGAGGAGAGTTGGTGCTCACGACTCTAGGACGAACCGCCTCTCCCCTGCTGCGCTATCGCACTGGTGATCTGGTAGAAAGGGCAAAGGACGCTCGTTGCGCCTGTGGGCGTTTTGACCTCGCACTGGCCGGAGGGATCCTGGGACGAACCGACGATATGGTGATCGTCCGAGGCGTGAACATCTTTCCCAGCGCCATCGAGGAAACAATCCGGGGAACTCCGGATATAGCCGAGTATCGGGTCCAAGTACGCCAGACGGATGGCCTCCACGATCTGGCCATTGAGGTCGAACCGGCTAAACCCTCATCCGATCCGGGCAAGCTGACTGTCCGCCTGCAAGAACGACTTCGAGAAGTCCTGTCCATCCGAATCCCGGTCACGCTAGTTCCCCCGGGCACCCTACCCAGGTTCGAGATGAAGGCCCATCGTTGGGTCCGTCTCTGAATTGTTAGCAGTATGACGCCCGGTCCGAGGAGAGAGTCGGACAACAGCAAGATTCCCCGGGTCCCCTTGTACGCATCCCCTTCAGGGATGTCATCCAAAGACAGCCGGCTCCCCCAGGGTTGGGAAACCCTGGGCTACAAGACGCAATCCCGTTGGGATTGACCTCTATTTTCATTCCCTCTTGAGAATCCTCAACAGGTACTTCAGATTTTCTTTCCTGTGCGATCCGGCGCAGCCGGTGGCAGGGCTAAACTGAAACTTCATTCGCAAACGTGGCTTCGGTCTCCAGGCCGAAGGTCCTCTTCCTTCGAGCCTTTGGCTCGATGCAGGGCGGCCTGGAGACCGCCGCCACGCCCTGAACCCAAACGACTTGAGAAATCGGGTATACTACTAACCATGCCGTATACTGCTCACCCCGGAATCCGGTGCGCAGGCTATTTCTTCGACAGTCCTACCTCCTTGGACAGTTGGACTCCCCCTGCCAAAGCAGGACTGTTCGCAATCTTCGCGACTCAACCCTCGGGTTCGCTCACCGCCCTCTACTTTGAAGAATCTCCTAGTCTGGCACAGCGCGACTTCTTGACAGAACACGACAAGTACCCTTGCTGGCTCAGGCAGGCGGGCACGACCCACAAACTCCTGGTCGGCGTCCACCTCATGTCGATGTCTACCCCAGAGGAAAGAGCTGTCGTGCGAACGCGGCTGATTGCTGTCTATCATCCGCCTTGCAATAGGGAGTAGCCCCACTGAACCAGACAGGCCACCCAAAGATTGAAGCGATCGCTCGAGGGATTCCTAGCTGCCGGCACCGAAGCAATACAGAAGGCCATCCTCCGATCCCAGGATCACCTTCCCCGCGGCCAGCGCTGGCGATGTCGAAATGGGACTCCCGGTCGGGAACTCCCACAGCTTCTTGCCCGTCTCCAGATCGAGGACATAAAACCGTCCATCCTTGGAACCCACGTAGACCCGGCTGCCGGCGACAGCTGGGGAAGATTCCACCCGCCCTTTGGTAGCAAAGGTCCAGAGTAGTTTCCCGCTCTCCGCCTCCAGACAATGCACCATCTTGTCCCGTCCTCCCACCACTGCCTTGCCCGCTACCAACGCCGCTGAAGAGTAGAAGGGGAACTTCTTCTCGGGGTGCTCGTACGACCAGCGCACGCTCTTGAGCAAGAGGTCCACGCCCAATACACGGTTCCCGAAGGTACCGAACACGACCATGTTGTTGGCCAGGGCCGGAGAAGCACCAGTATAGGCGCCGATATCCACTGAAACTACCTGCTGACCGTCGGAGACTCGAACGCCCCGCAGCATGCCGTCACAGCCCGAGATATAGGCAATGCCGTCGGCGATTCCGACAGTGCAGTTAACCGGGCCATCGGTTTGGACACTCCAGAGCAGAGCGCCACTGCGCGCCGACAAGCAGTAGAGTAGGCCGTCATAGGACCCAATTAAGACGCGATCACCAGAGACGACCGGAGAGGCCTTGAGCTCGCCTTCCGTCTCGTACGTCCAGATACCCTTGCCATCCTGAGCTGACACGGCGTGAACGCTTCCAGCCAGGTCTCCTACATACACAATCCCCTTCTCGACGCAGGGAGAGGACTCCCCGATGGCATCGGAGGCCTCGTATTTCCAAAGCAGGTCACCGGACTGGAGATCCAATGCGGATAGCTCACCCGAAACCGATCCTACAAATACCCTCCCGTCACGAATCGCCGCCGAGGACTGGATCGGTTCTCCGCAATCGTAGGTCCACTGCACTTCGAGCTTATCGGGGAGGGCAGAAGAGGAGGTCCCAGTGAGCCCTGGATTCCCTCGGAACTGGGCCCAGGCGTTAGCTGGCGCGGACCCACCTGGATGGACCAGGTAGGGCGCCAAAAGCAGCAAGATGCCTAGAAGGCGCATCGGTAAACCTCTAACGCGCCCGAGACATCCAGAGGTCGCGGATTGAACTGCGAAGTCCAGTGTTGCGCTGCTTCGTTGGCCATCAATGGAAGATCCGATTCCCGAACTCCCACCTCCCGCAGTCCTACCGGTAGGCTGCCGCACGCAATCAATTGTTCCAGACGCTGGGAGAGGGAGGTCACTTTAGGTTTCGACGAGTTTTGGCTCGAAAAGTTGAGGAGCTCGTCGTAGCAAGCCTCGGAAGCCGGTTGGTTCCAGCGCACGACGTGTGGGAGCAGAAGGGCGATCGCAACCCCGTGCGTGGTTCCATAACGCGCCGAGAGAGGGTTGGCACAGGCATGAGCAGCACCGACCATCGAGTTCTCGATGGCGCAGCCGGCGAAATAGGCACCCAGCTGCATTGCCCCACGGGCTTCGGCGTCTTCAGGGTGGGACATGACTCTCTCGTAGTTCGCTTCGAGCAGTCTCCAGGCCTCGCGCGAAAAACAAGCCGACAGCTGCGTCCGCTTCTTGCTGACATAGGTCTCTACTGCATGAGCGATGGCATCAAATCCGGCCACCGCGGTTACTTCGGCGGGCTGCGAGAACGTCAAGGCCGGGTCGAGGATGGCGACGCGGAAGGCTGCTTTGGGATCACCGCACGCCATCTTGAGGTGCGTTTCTGAGTCCGAGATCACCGCATAGGACTGGGCTTCACTCCCGGTTCCCGCCGTCGTAGGAATTCCGATCATGGGTAGCATTGGTTGCTGGGCATGGCCATAGCCCCGATAATCCCTCACCTCGCCACCGTTGGTCAGGAGAAAATTGATCCCCTTGGCACAATCCAGCGAGCTGCCTCCTCCGAGACCGA
>JAKZYH010000375.1:0-3453 GCA_047514575.1 Acidobacteriota bacterium
AGCTGGTTCGACTCAGCGAATCGAGGCGAAACGCATCGGTAACTGCTGGAGAACTCCGCAATGGCGAAGCAGGCATCGACGCTCGCAACGATCTGGACAGTGGCGGTAAGCACCTCTTGATGAACCCTGAGGTCGTCGCTGAGACGGCGCAGGATCTTACGAATGATTTCCTGTTCCCGGTCCTGGTAGTAGATGCATTGGTTGTTGAGGGTGATCTCGGGCAGGGGTTCGATGAACAGCGTCGCTCCCGAGGAACTGGAGGCATGGACGACACCGGGAAACTCCTTCTGGTGCTCGCTCCTTACGGGCAAGACGAAGCGGTGGTTTCTAAGCGTGAGAAAGGGTTCGTCGATCAGATACTTCGCCTTGAGTCCGCTCAAGTAGCGGTTTAGATGCTGCTGGACCCTCTTTCGGGCGTCAGCCTGCTTCTTGCGAGCGTTTGCAAGCTGAGGGTCTGCGTCGTCACGCACCTCTCCCTTGGGAGTCAAGACTCGCTCAATCCGGTCGACCAGAACTCCGAGATCGGGAATCGGATCCAGCATTTGGCCAAGTTGAGACCAGCGATCGCTCTTCAGAGCCTTCCTTAAACCCCTTCCCGTCTTCAGGATCTCGAGTATGTCCAGCAGTTCGCTGGGGTCCAGGCTTTGGCCCTGAACGGCGAGGCTGGCAAGCAGCGGTCGGGAATCCGGAAGGGTGCGGAAGCCTGGACGTCCCTCCTCAGCTATGTAGGTAGTGCACTCGGCGATTGTTTCGAGTCTGTCCTCGATTGCAGCACGGTCAGTTGAAGGCCCGATACTAGAGACAACCGTCTTGCCCTCAGGGCTGTGTGCGAACCTCTCGAGAATGCTCAGGACGGAAGGAAACTCGAGCAGCGAAAGAGTCTCTTGGTCCATGGGGATGTTACGGGTTGCAGGTTACGGGTTGCAGGTTACAGGTGGCAGGTGGCAGGTGGCAGGTTGATTCTCGATGGATCGGGACACCTCGTCTTGATGGGGCTCGTTCGACCGTTGCTAGAACCCTTGGGATATAATCTAGAAAAGGGGACCCTGTACAAGAAATCCTACCTGGAACCTGCAACTTACAACGCTTCTCTATCGAATCGTATCCTCTCCCGGTTGATCAGGCTCGCGACATAACCGGCTCCGAAACCGTTATCGATGTTGACCACGGTCACACTGCTGGCACAGCTGTTGAGCATGCTCAACAGGGCGGCGAGTCCACCAAAAGAGGCCCCGTAGCCCACGCTGGTTGGCACCGCGATGATGGGTAGATCTACGAGTCCGCCGACCACGCTGGGGAGAGCTCCCTCCATGCCAGCGACCACGATGGCGACAGTACACGAGTCCAAGAGCTTTTTCTGACTGAGGATGCGGTGTAGGCCAGCAACCCCCACGTCATAGCAGGGCAAGGCCTCGTTTCCCATGACCCGGGCGGTAACGAGTGCCTCCTCGGCAACGGGAATATCCGCGGTGCCGGCGGCCAGAACTGCGATGCTTCCTCTACCCAAGGAGTAGGTTTCGCGGACTACCGTCAGTGCCTGACTATCAGGATAGTAGGTTGCTTCTCGGTAGGTCTGCTTCAAGTGTTCAGCCACTTCTTCGCTGGCTGAGGTGATCAGCAGGTTCGGGTGCTTCTTCAGGATGGCTGCGGCAATCTCACGTACCTGTTCGGTGGTCTTGCCGCGGCCAAAGATGACCTCGGGAAAGCCGTGGCGGAGACCACGGTGATGGTCCACTTTGGCGAACTCGAGGTCCTCGTAGGGAAGGTCCTGTAGAAGTTCTAGGACTGCCTCTTCATCGAGTGCACCTTCCTTGAAATCGCGGAGCGCCTTACGGAGGACGTGGGCCGTCGTCATTATTGCGGTTGCTGTTCCTGCTCCTGTTCCTGTAGCACGGCACGGCGGCTCAGCCGGATCTTGCCCTGGGGGTCGACGTTGAGTACCTTGACCAACATCTTGTCCTTCTCTCGGACCTCCCGTCGAATATCCTCGATCCGGCGGTTGGCGACTTCGGAGATGTGCAGCAGCCCTTCAGTACCTGGCAGGATTTCGATAAAGGCGCCGAAGTCCACAACCTTTACGACCGTGCCCAGATAGGTCTTTCCTACCTCTGCTGTAGCGGTTATTTCTTCGACCCTCTGGATCGCCTTTTGTGTCGCCTCGCTGCTGGTGGAGGCGATGCGGACGGTCCCGTCGTCCTCGATGTCCATCTTGACCCCGGTTTCTTCGACGATGCTTCGGATCATCTTGCCTCCCGGGCCAATCACCGCGCCGATCTTCTTCACTGGGATCTGGATCGTCACGATTCTGGGAGCCAATTCCGAAATGTTTTCTCTGGACGCGGACAGCGTCTCATTCATCCTGTCGAGGATATGGAGACGACCTTCCCTGGCCTGGAGCAGGGCCTCGCTCAGGATCTGGCGAGTTACTGATGGAATCTTGATGTCCATCTGCAAAGCGGTGATCCCGTCGCGACTACCTGCCACCTTGAAGTCCATGTCTCCGTAGTGATCCTCGAATCCGGCGATGTCGGAAAGGACGGCGTAGTTGTCGCCTTCTTGGACCAGACCCATGGCGACACCGGCGATTGGGGTGCGGATAGGCACGCCCGCGTCCTGCAGGGCCATGATGCCACCGCAGACCGTTGCCATTGAAGAAGATCCGTTGGATTCAAGAATATCCGAGACGACTCGGATGGTGTAGGGGAAGTCCTCGTCTGAGGGTAGGACCGGCTGGATGGCGCGTTCGGCAAGAGCTCCGTGTCCGATTTCGCGCCGTCCGGGGCCCCTCATGAAGGACACCTCTCCCACGCTGAAGGGTGGGAAATTGTAGTGCATCAGAAAGCGTTTGGAGCTTGCCCCCATCAGATTGTCGAGTCTCTGAGCGTCTTCTCCCGTACCGAGAGTGACGGTTGCCAGAGCCTGCGTCTCTCCCCGCGTGAAGAGGGCTGATCCATGAGTGCGGGGAAGCAGGCCGACCTCTATGGTGATGGGACGAATCTCGTTGAAGGAGCGGCCATCTGGTCGGCGCTTGTTTTCCAGAAGTTCGGTTCGAAAGATCCTTTCCTTGAGTTTGTCGAAGACAATTTTGGCTTCGGCCCGCTGGTCAGGATCGTCTTCCGGAAAGGACTCCACGATCTCCTTCTTGTAAGTGGACATGCGGTCCTCGCTTAGCAACTTGCCGGGAGTCTGCATAGCCTCCAGAATCTTCTCTTTAGCCAGCCCCTCGATAATCCTTTCCAGTTCCTGGTTGACGGGGGCTGGTTCCACATTGCGCTTTTTGATGTCGAAGCGGCCGGCCAACTCCTCGATGGCATTGACGATCGGCAGGATACCGCTCCGATGCCCGTACTCGATAGCATCGATGACCCTCTCCTCAGGGAGCTCAGCTATCTTGGCCTCGACCATTACGATCCCGTTTCTTGTCCCGACCACGATCAGGTTCAAAAGGCTCTC
>JAKZYH010000376.1:0-3964 GCA_047514575.1 Acidobacteriota bacterium
GACTCAAGGTGGGTGGCGTAGAGCTGATGCACTCCTACTGGGAAGACTGCGAACCCGCGTATTTGTTGAGGCTGGTAGAAGATGCTGGGATCCCAATCCGGACCTACATCTTCTTTTGTGATCTTGCACTCCCGCCAGAGCGTCGAGCCAGCGCGGTCGATGAGGCTCGAAGAATGATCGACCGATGTGTCGCCCTGGGAGCCGAGTTGGGCATGATCGTCCCGGGGACTGCCAAGCCGGAGCATTCCCTAAACGAACAGATCGAATGGATGACCGAGGGCTTGTCGCGATCCGCCGAGCACGCAGGAGCCGTCGGCCTGACGCTGGTGTCAGAGAACATCGATTTTGCTCCGGCCCGTCCGCTCATGGGCCAAAGTTCCCAGTGCCGAACCATCTGCACCAGAGTCGGCTCACCCCACTATCGCCTGATATTCGACCCAGCTCCGACCGTTTTTGCAGGAGAAGATCTCCTCCAGGCTCTGCACGAAATGATGCCCTTTTTAGCACATGTCCATTTGAAGAACGTCTTACCCATCAATGATACGAAGCAATGGCATCGCACCCAGGAAGACCACCAGGGGAGGCGTTATCGGGGAGTAAACCTATCCGAAGGAATCATCGATCTCCCGGCGGTGCTGAAGAAACTGCAACAGGAAGACTACCAGGGCAACTTCCTGATTGAATACCAGGGCGAAGAGGACCCCCGCGACGCCCTTCAGAAAAACCTAGTCGAAGCCCAAGACTTGCTCGAGCAGGCTGGTTTCGCGACCTGATCCCCCCGCGGATTGACACAATCTCAGCTCAATCCCACCCTACCCACACCGAATGTCCGAGAAAGGGACAGACTGTTTCTCGCTGGAGGGGCGGGAGAAGGGGACAGACTGTTTTTCCGTGCTGATGACCGAGGACTTCAATTCCGCCTATTGAAGTTTGCCTCTTCCCAGCAGGGGCCACACCGCTTCTACGCGGCCGGAACGGATTCCGTAAAGGACATCATGGAGGAATACTGTTGAATCAGAGTAGCCAGGAATGATCTCTATCTTGTCGCCGGCTCGGGGTGAATCAGTAGGCTGCAGAAGTTTGACAATACCGTGCTCGGCGGAGAGCACGTACGCCTCGACTTCGCCACAATCGAGTGGCTGCGGATCGCTGTGGTGACCGCTCAATGTCTTGAACCCGGCATCGCAGATGATGCGAGTCGGCGTAGGCCGGCTGGTCACGGTGGACAACAGCGTCAGTGCGTACTCGTGGTTCACACCATAGCCGTGGCGGTAGGCGACGTCGCAGTAGATACCGCCACCGGCCTCGATTTCAGTGACCCCAGGTACAAACGCACTTATCCAGTAGGTGCCCGTCCCACCGCAGCTGATAACCTCCACCGGAACGCCGGCATTCCGAATCGCTTCTGCGGTATCGGTCAGAGTCCTGAGTGATTCGGTGACCATCCGCCTTTTTTCGACAATATCAGGAGCATCCAGTACGTGGGATTCCCAGGTTTGTAGTCCTGCGAAACGAACGTTCCCAAGCTGGGCGATCTGCTTGGCAAGCTCCAGAGTAGACTCTCCTGGTAGGACACCGGCTCGATCCATGCCAACGTTCACCTCAATCAGGACGCGCGGACGGACGCCCTTATCGCGGGCGGCTTCATCAATCGCCTTTACGTTCTGGATATCGTCGACGCAGACCATCACATCCGCCTCGCTACAGACGGCTACCAGGCGCTCGATCTTTGTCGAGCCGACGATCTGGTTGGCTACCAGGATGTCGTGAATCCCAGCGGCCGCCATGATTTCCGCCTCGCTGAGTTTGGCGCAGGTGATTCCGTGCGCTCCTGCCTTCAGACACATCTTTGCCAATGCGGGCGTCTTCATGGCCTTGGTGTGAGGGCGCCAGCCGACACCTGCCTCCCGTATAATGGTCTTCGACATCCGATCGATATTCCGCTGTAGGATGTCGAGATCAACCAATAGAACCGGTGTGTCTAGGGTCTCTCTGGGCTGTCCAATCAACGTACTCACGGGGTTCTCCTTCTCCGACCTAAAAGCTCACACAAGACCAACAACATTTTGACATTTCATCTTCGCACTATCTCTGGCCGTTGCTCAATCGCGAAATTCTCGCCCAGAAATCGGTAGTAGTTTCAACTCGCCTGAGTCTCGTCCATGGCGCTGGTAAGGACGTCGAAGAATCGGTCCTCATCCTCATCGTTAACCCATAGGTGCGGTGTGACCCGCACAGCGCTCCGCCCCCGGACGCTCACATAGACCTGTTCACTGGCCAGTCGTTGAGCTAGACCCTCGGGGACTCCACCGGCAAAACGCAGCCCCAGATAGTGACCTGCCCTCTGCTCCGGTGGCAAGGTGACAATTCCCAACCTGCTTGCCCGCTCAGCGATTCGGTTCGTGCGGGCGCGAATCGTGGTCTGAATATTGTGGATACCCCACGCGAGAAGCTGACGTAGCCCCGCATTGATCATTGGCAACAGATGAATGTTGCCTCGTTCGCCGACGTCGAATCGGCGCGCGCCGGGTTGATAGGTATCGCGATAGTTAACCAGATTGGAAAAGTCCTCGCTGCCTTCGCGGTCGATCCAGTTGTGTTCGAGTGGCATTGCGTGCTGCCATTTGGGAGCGACATAGAGAAAGCCCGCCGCGTAAGGTCCCAGCAGCCACTTGTAGGAGGCGACCGCCAGAAAATCGGGCTTCACCGACTCGACATCCAGCGGCAAAGCACCCACCGACTGTGTCCCATCCACAACCAATGCCGCATTGATCTCGCGGCAGCGGGCACCGATTCGCTCCAGATTGATTGTCGCGCCATCCGTCCAGTGGACGTGGGACAGCGCCGCGATTGCTACCCGCTCATCAAGAGCCGCCAGGATCACGCGGGTCCAATCGTCATCTTCGGGACGCGGCAGGGTCACGATTTTGGCGCCGCGCTCCTTCGCGAGCTCGCGCCAGGGGTAGACGTTGGAAGGGAACTGTTCTTGCAGCAGCAAGATACTCTGGCCCTCCTGCAGCGGCAGGTTTCGCGCTGCGGTGGCAATACCGTAGCTGGCAGCCGGGATCAGAGCGATATCGCCGCCGTTCGCATGAACCAACTCGGCAAACAACTGGCGGGCTAGCTCGGCCTCGTTGAAGAAGTCTGCCGGCTGGATTGTCCAGGGACGACTCTTTCGCTTCGTCCCCGCCTGTCCAGCTTCGCGGACCTCGTTCAAGAGAGGCGAAATATAGGCGCAGTTCAAGTAGGCCACATCTTCGGGAATGTCAAACAGATGCCGCTGACAAGGAATGGCGGGGATTCCGGGAATCCGATTGGTGCTCGACCTCAATGGGCTCCTCCGTGCGTTTATGGTGCTCCACCGACATGATGAGTTCCATGACGAAAAAAGACTGGGGTTCAATCCAGAATTTCATGGTCTGTCTGTGCCGGGGCCTCTTTCTCTCCCGCAGCGACGGGCGTGACGACACAACCAAAGACCGCTATCGGAAAATCGTGGATATCACCAGAGACGAAGCGGCTCTTAAAGAATACCTCAAACCGATTCCTCCCACGGAACCAGCCGACGCTCCGAAGACGTTCGAGACGGCAGGTGGATTCCGCATGGAATCCGGTGGCCGACCTCGAGGGATTTGCCGAGATGGTCGATCTGAACCAATGCGATATCGGCGTCGAGGGTGGAGGATACGGACCGGAACAGGAAGTCTTCGGCGAACCTCTCAAGTCCCGACGCTGGAGGCCCGGGGGTCGTTGAGGCATCAAGGGCTGGAGGGTTCCAAGTAGGCGCAGCGCCTCAGCTACAGATCCATCTCCAGCTTTTGGGAAATTGGGGTATCCGGTTCACTCAGGTTACTAGTCTGATTGTTCGGTGCCTGCCGCCATTTCTGGCATCGAAAACCGTTCGGCCGCCGAAGTCTCTCCAGATAGGCACGACAATCCTCATCAGTCTGAAGACGCCGCCCAA
>JAKZYH010000377.1:0-6581 GCA_047514575.1 Acidobacteriota bacterium
TCCGGAAGGTTGCGAATGACTTCGGTAGCCTTGCTGGGATCCAGATCCCCCAACATACCGAGAATAACCGCAACCGTTTGAGGATGCTCGTTCTGAATCAGGGTAGCCACCGTCTGCGGATCAGCCTCTCTCAGGATGCGAGTGTCCTTGTTGGACAGCCGGGCTTCTAAGGAGATCGCCCGAACCATGCTGCGGGCGACGTCCGGACTATAGGCGGACTCGATGACCTTTTTCATGTAGTCCACGCCGCCAAGCAGCGTCTTGGGATCGCCTTGTAGCTGATAGTGAGACTCCTCCAGCACCGCTTCCGTAAGCGACTCATCTACGACCTTCAGGTCGGCGATCGCCTGACTCACCTTCTTCACGTCGTCATCGTTCAGGCTCTTGACCACATCCCCGCTGAGTTCCTCCCCCAGGAGAAGCAGCAACACCGCCGCTTTCGCGGGACCGGAAAGCGCCTTACCCACTGAAGGTAGATTGTCCTCGCTATGCGTCATGGGCTCACTCATTCTTGGAAGTAGTCCCTTCAGACAGCCAACTTCGGACTAGATTGGTGACTCGGTCAGGATCCTCTTTCGCCAGAGACAGTAGCTCCTTCTTGGTATCTCCCGCCTCCTCTGATACCTCAGCCTCTCCCGACATCGAGGCCATTCCCAGCTGGCCCTGAACTTGGGCCGCTAATTCGGCATCACCCCCAGCGCCAGCCGCCAACTGCGCAAGCTCCGGCTGGGAAAGCTCCACATACGAGAACACCCGTTTCTTCACGGGTCGGAAGATGAGTAGGTAGAACAGGAAAAAGAACGCCAGAACAACCAGATACCGTGAGGCGGGCTGAACGAGAGGGTAGTACTGCTCCCACCAGGTTTCTTCAGGGACAGGTTCCACTTTGAGATTCGAACCCGTGAATGCGATGTTCTCCACAGTGACAACGTCTCCACGCTGGGCGCTATAGCCGACGGTTGCGCGCACCAGATTGGTTAGTCGCTCCATCTCTTCTGGGCTTCTAGGCTCGCCAACCGGAGTCGCCTGACCCTCAGCGTCTGCTGCTGTCGCTTTGATCTTGTCGTCGACAACCACTGCCACGGAGATCTGTTGGACGCTTCCCCGCGGAGACTTGAGCTCCCGAAGCGTCTTGCTCACCTCATAGTTGACGACACTACTTCGTCGGCTTCGACCGGGGGCCTGCGTCGCCTCAGCCGGTTCGGGTTCTGTCCCAGGGGGGGCTTCCTCGGGCGGCTGATTTGCCTTGAAGGGAATCCCACTCTTCGGGCCCTCCTGGGAGGCAAACTCCTCCTGGGTGCTGGTCTGGCTCAGGATGACTGACCCGTTGGGATCATAGATCGTTTCGGTTTGCTGTACTTCATTGAGGTCAAGTCGTACCGAAGCGGTAGCGCGGACTCGGCTTCTGCCGACCAGAGGCTCCAATAGTGAAACCACTTTGGCTTCCAAATCGCTTTCCAGTTTCCGCTGGAGTTGAAGTTGGTCGACGCCACTCACTTCATCTCCGCGATTGGGCTTTGAGAGGAGATTCCCGCTGACGTCGACCACGGTAACCTGCTCTGGAGTCAACCCCTCGACTGCGAACGCTACCAGGTTGGAGATGCCTGTCACACGGTTAGTACCCAGCTTCACTCCCCTTTTGAGCCGTACCACCACCGAGGCCTTGGCCGGCTGAGTGTCTCGGACGAAGAGAGACTCCTTCTCCATCACCAGGTGAACGCGTGCGTAGGAGATTTCAGACAAGCTCACGATGGTTCGCTCCAACTCCCCCTCCAGCGCTCGACGATACTTGATTTTTTCGGCGAACTCGGTGACTCCCCACTGGGTCTCGTCAAAGATCTCGAAACCAATGCGGCCCCTGTTAGGCAGACCTGCAGATGCCAGCTCCATGACGGCCTGATCGACGCTTCCGGCAGGCACCAGGACTGTCCTGGACCCGTGCGAGAGCTGGTAGGGGATATCCAGTTCCTTGAGTTTCTGGACGACCGAATTTGCCTCCTCAGCGTCCATCTCCGTGAACAGGGTCTGATAGGGTTCCCTGTGCAGCAGATACACGAAGGCGAGAACGCCGCAAAGGATGACGGTGCCCAGAGCCGCGATCGACAGGATCTGATTAATGGAGAGCTTTTCTTTTAAGGCTCGAAGCTGAGACAGAAGACCGCCTGGCATTTAACTCGCCTCCCAAACCCAAGAGCTATACCTGCATGCGCATGATTTCGTGATAGGCCTCGACGAGCTTGTTCCGGATCTGCATCATCATCTGAAATGACAGATCCGCTTTCTGCATTGCGATCATCGCCGAGTGCACATCCGTGATGTCCCCACCCAATACCTTTTCTATCTCCTGGTGAGACTCGGTCTGCAGGTGATCGATTTCCTGCATCGCTTGGGTCAAGACATTTCCGAACTTGCTTTCCTCTGCATCCTTCGTCTGAGGTTGCTTCTGGAGCTCGTTGAGCTGTTGAAGTGGGTTGGTCTGATTGGTGAACAGATCCCTCATCAGTACCTCCTATCATGTCGGGGCGGTCACCTGCCTAGTTCGATCGACCGCTGGACTATTTTCTTTATGGCCTCGAAAGCCCGAACATTGGCCTCGAAGGACCTAGTGGCGGCAATAAGATTCGCCATCTCCTCGAGGGGATTGATGTTGGGATAGGCAACATAACCCTTTTCGTCAGCATCGGGATGATTGGGCGCATGGCGTAGAATGGGAGGAGCTGGATCCGTCACCACACGGGCGATCCGAACTCCCTCCAAGAGCTCCTGACCCTCCTCCGTTTCCAGCAAAACCTCCCAGAATTTCTTCTGGGGCTCGCTCACAAACACCACATCCTTACGCTGATAGGGTCCCCCCTTCTCGGTGCGCGTGGTTTGCGCGTTTGCAAGATTCGACACCAACAGCTCCAAACGCTTTCTCTGAGCCATCATGGCCGAGGAACTGACTTCCATGGCCGAGAATAATCCACTCATCAGACTCTGCCTTCCCTGATGCTGTACTGAAGCAGGTGGATGTGCTTCTGCATTAGCTGTGCCACCGTTGAAAACTTCAAGAGATTCTGAGCCAGATAACTCAGTTGCCGGTCCATGTCGACGTCGTTGCGGTCATTCCCCATGGCGCCCGTCTCCACGACCCTTGCCTGATCACGAAGCAGAATCGGCTTATCGGTCTGGTGTCGCGGGTCGGTGGTCTGAAGCCTAGGCTCCTGCCATTGGTCTCGAAGCACTTCTTCGAAAATCAGCTGTTTGGTTCGGTACCCAGGTGTTTCCAGATTCGCCAGATTGCTGGTGATGACATTCTGCCGTTGAATCGAGAAATCCAGAAAGGATTTCATCCTTTCCAGCAGCTGCCCATCCATCATATGACCTCCTTTGACCTTGCCACTCAGGCAGGGTCCGTCGCTATAAAGTTATTCCAGCCCCACGGTACTCACTGAGCTTGTTTCGGAGAGTTCGCAGACTGATACCCAACATCTTGGCTGCCTGGGTTCGGTTGGAACGAGTCTCGTGTAGGGTTACCCGGATCATTTCCTGCTCCAGCTCTTTCAACGACACGCCCGCTTTGAGTTCGATGCAAGAGCCGGGGGCTTCCACCTGCAAGAAGAGGTCAGCCGAGGAGATGACCGGACTGCGGCAAAGAGCAAGTGCCCTACGCGTCACGTTTTCCAGCTCTCTGACGTTTCCAGGCCAATCGTGCCTCTGCAGCAAGTCAAGCGTGTCGTCAGAGAATCGCTTCCCGTTTATTGGGGCATACTTTTCACAAAAGTGTCCTACCAGAAGAGAGATGTCTCGTTTACGATGCCTCAAAGCCGGTAGTCCTAAGGGAATTACATTGAGTCGGTAGTAAAGATCCTCGCGAAATCGCCTATCCGAGACCAACTCCCGCAGGTTCCGATTGGTCGTGGCGATCACTCTTACGTCAATCGGAGTGGGCTTCCAGCCTCCCACCCGATCCACCTCCTTTTCCTGCAGGACCCTCAGGAGCTTGGCTTGTAGAAGAGGAGCCATTTCACCGATTTCATCCAGCAAGATGGTTCCGCCCTCTGCCTGCTCGAACTTCCCCGCTTTTCTCTGATTGGCCCCGGTAAAGGCCCCTCGTTCATAACCGAAGAGTTCGCTCTCCAGCAGGTCATCCGGCAGCGCCGCACAATTCACCCCAATAAAGGCCCTCCCGCTTCGTCTGCTGCAGTTGTGAATGTAGCGTGCCAGCAGTTCCTTCCCGGTACCGCTTTCGGCTTCGATCAACACCGTGAAGTCAGTCTGTGCAGCCTGTTCAGCCAGAGCCAGGACTTCTTCCATTCGAGGATCGCGAGTAATGACGTTGTGATGCTTCTGCTTGTCACTTCTCCAAACCAGGCCCGTCGCCCTCTCCATGACCTCGGTCAACTGCTCGGCGGAAAAGGGCTTCATCAGGTAGTCGAAGGCGCCCTGTTTGAGGGCTTCCACAGCGTGATCGACAGTTCCATGCCCCGTCAGCAGGATCACCGGGGTCCCGGGTGAGAGCCTCTTCACCTCTTTCAGGAGTTCCATCCCATCCAATTCAGGCATGCGGACATCGGTGAGCACGGCTCGGTAGAACTTCTTCTCAAGACTACGAAGGGCTTCGACGGCGCTGCCCGCGGTGCTAACCGTATAGCCCTTTCTCTTCAGCGTCTCCTGAAGAGCAACTAGAATCTGCTGTTCATCGTCGACGATGAGAATCTCATTCACGGTCGATGTCCTCCGGAGGGAACACGATTGTAAAGCACGTTCCCCAGCCCTCCTTGCTCTCAACCGCGATGCGCCCCCCGTGGGCCTGGACCAGACGCTGCACAATAGCCAGACCCAGCCCGTTTCCATTCCGATTCGTGCTGAATTGAGGCTCGAAGATGTCTTCCTGGAAGGGCTTCGGTATACCCAAGCCGTTGTCGCATATCGAGACCGTAACGCCGTCTCGGGCTTCGAAGGTGCGCAAGTAGATCCGGCCCCCTTCGGGAAGTGCCTGCAGAGCATTCAGGGCCAGATTTGTAAACACCTGGTGCATCATCTCTGGATCCAGTTCGAGAGTTCCGCAGTCCGCCTTGTCCCAAACAACCTCGATCTGCCGACGCTCGAGCAAAGGACCTAAAAAGGAGAACACCTCTGCCAGAAGGTCTGAGATCACGATCGGCTCCCGGCTCGGCACCGGGTTCTTGGAGAAGCAGAGCATGTTGCTCAGGATCGTGTTGAGTGACCGAATCCCGATCTGAAGATTGTCCAGATAGCCCCCTCGCTCCTGAGCAGAGGCGTCGTCCTCGCGAAGTAGCGAGGCAAATAGCTCCAAGCTACTGAGAGGATTACGAATCTCATGTGCCAACTCGACGGCCATTTCGCCCATGGCAGCAAGTCGCTCCTTCTCTCGCATCTGGTCTTGCAGTCGCCTTACTTCCGTAACGTCTTGAATCACAACCACCCGTTCCCGATTTCGCATCGCTGACCAGGCACAAGTGAGCAGGCTGCTCTCACCTTCATCCGGCTCTAGAGACAGTTCTCCTGGCTCGGCCTCAGAAAGAAAAAAGGCACGAAGCTTGTTCTCGTGGCAGCTTGCCGTTAGCAGGGCTTCAAGATTGCAGGGAGTCGACGCTGTCGAAAGGGAAAGCAGCCGGCGCGCAGTTGGATTCACCGCGCTTACAGAGCCGTCAATACCCAATACCACGACACCACAGGGAAGGCTGTCCAATACCGAGCTGAGATAGTAGTTCGTCTGCTCCAGCTCACCCGACAGCAGGCGCACCTTGTCCAGGAGTTCGGAATAGGACTGTTCCAGGACTCCAGATGCCTGAGTAAAAGACGAGAACGCTGCCTGGAGAAGCAATTGGGCCTCCTGGGAACCGGGTGATCCCAGACTTCCATCTACCTCGGTATCCCAGCGAAAGGACTCCTGGCTTTCTTGTCCTTCGAGTCGTGCTGCACTTCTCACAATCGCCCTCTCACCCCTATGCAATCCATCCCCGGCTCCCAAGTCGATTGCTTCATCTACTCGACACACTCCACCTAGGGCAGCACCGCTGCCGGCCCTGCCTCCCCCTGAACAGCGAGGCCCTTCGCGCGATCACACCTGAGGAACTCAGGTCAAGGGCTTGGGTCCAGATCGATCATGTACTTGCTGGGAAGGTATTCGGTTACGGACGCGTCCTTGAGGCCAGAGAGCCGTTCTGTAACATCGCGAATGCGATGGACATTGCTCTCAATATCGCCCAGAAGTGTCGCAAGCTTGGGTTCCGTCTGGCCCAACTCCGCCGAAGCAAGTTGGGTGATCAGACTGATATTGCACAGAGGATTATTGATTTCATGCCTTACACTGATGGCAATCTGTCCTACAGCCGCCATGCGCTCGGCCTCCAGGAGCTGATTCTGGGTCGCTATCAGTTCCTCCTCTGATTTTATGACCTCATAGTAGAGGCGACCGTTCTCTATCGCGATTCCTGCATATTCGGCGAAAATCTGGAGCAGTCGCAGATCACGCGATGTGATCGGACGCGACGGACGCTCTCCCATCACCGTGCCGATGAGCTGATCCTTCACAACCATCGGAACTTTCACAAACGATTTACTGAACATCGAGC
>JAKZYH010000378.1:0-4211 GCA_047514575.1 Acidobacteriota bacterium
CCCCCGAACCCAATGGGTTCTTCAAGCGGGACAGGGAAAATCGGCTTTTCTTCTTTTCCTTCTTTTTCTCTCCCTGGTTTTTCTGGTCTTCTTGCTCTTTACCCTTCTTGGATCCTGACAGGCCGCGCGACCCTTCCAGAAGCTGGTCCTCTTCGGTTGCTTCCTTGAATTCGTAGCGGATATGGAGCCTGTATCTATCGGTTAGCGCAACCTGGTTGGCAGTCTCCAGGTGCTTCTTCCTGATTTCCTTCTCGAGTTTTTTGATTCTCTCCTTCGTTTCAGGATGTGAGGCAAAGAGACCTGAGCGTGCCTCGGCTCCCTCGTTTTTTCGCCTCAGAGTTTCCAGAAATCCGAGCAAACCCTGTGGAGTGTAGCCGGGGCTCGAGGCCAGGTGGACTCCGACTCGATCTGCTTCCAGCTCTTCGGAGCGGCCGAAACCCTGCAGCACCGCCTCCGTGGTCTTGTCGGCAACCCGTTGAAATACCTCGGAGTTCTGCCCGAGAGAGCTCTGCTCCTCGGCCAACTCGATACTCTTCATCTTTCGGATCGCGTCGAGCGTATGTTTTTCGGTGATATGACTGATTTCGTGCCCCAATACGCCTGCCAGCTCCGCCTCTGATTTCAGGGAAGCCAGGGCTCCACGGGTGATGTGAATGTAGCCGCCGGGGGCCGCGAAGGCGTTGATCGCGTCTGAATCGAGAATGATGAATTGGTAGGGAAGATGGGAGCGGCTACTCCTCTCCGCCAGCACCTTTCCTGCTAGCGTGAGGTATCGGGTAGCCTCGAAATCCTGCTGGACGCCGTAGCGCCTGCGGATCTGTTCGCTCACCGCCTGGCCCAGAGCGATCTCGTCCTCTTCGCTCATCTTGAGGTCAGAGACCGAACGGACTTTCTTCATGGCCTTCTTCAGTTTCCCCAATCCAAATTGAGAATAGGTCGGAGTCTGAAACAAGAGGGCCACTAGAAGAGCGATCGTTGAGCGTTTCACCGAAAAACCTCCGGAGGACTAACAGGGATCCTATCAGACTTCCCGGTCCGGGGGACCTCAAGATGGGATCGTCGCGCGGGAGCTTATCGGCTCGCTCTAGAGAGCTTCGTCGCGATCTACATCCTGATAAGATGGCCCGATGTTCGGGTCCAGGCGATTGCAGAAACTGACCGTCCTCGTTCTTCTGGCGGTGGTGAGTTTGGCGGTTGCCTGGCTGTTGGACCAATCCCGCTTCATTCGAACTCTCGAGCTCAAGACGTTGGACCTTCGTTTCCGGCTGCTTGGGGACCAGAGGGTGGCCTCCTCCGACATCGTCTTGGTTGAGATCGATGATCCCAGCATCAAGAACCTCGAAGCGGAAGTTGGACGGTGGCCGTGGCCTCGAGATGTCCATGCTGTTTTCCTCGAGTATATGAAAGAGGCGAAGGCTCGGCTGGTGGTTTTCGACCTTCTCTTCCTCGAGCAGGACAAGCAGAATCCGCAAGGAGATCAAGCGCTGATCCAATCGACAGGCAGCGCTGGCAACGTAGTCCACGCCCTTTATCTTGGTTTCTCGGACACGGGCTTGCCTGACAAGGAGCTGTTGCGGAAATACTCGATTCCTGCCGACGGAGGCGAGGGAGAGTTCATCCAGGCGGATCTACCCTTATTGCCGCTCGCTCAGCAGGCAAGGGGACTAGGTCACGTCGCAGTGGTCCTGGATTCGGATGGGCCCTGGCGGCGCTATCTGCTGCTGGCTGGATATCGTGATCGCAAGGTGCCGTCGTTGAGTCTGGCGGCGGCGATGGCGCTCCAGGGAATTGGAACGGAGTCGATCCAGGTCGGTAACGACGAAGTGACGGTAGGAACCGTACGAGCCCCGCTCGATCCGGATGGACGGCTGCGCATCTGGTTCAATGGGGGGCCAGGGACCTACCGTCGCTACGGCTACAGCCACATCTTCTATTCCCAGCTGCAGATCGAGGAGGGCGAAACCCCAATCCTGGATCCTCAGGTATTTGCCGGCAAGATCGTTCTGGTAGGCCTCACCGCTGCCGGTCTCCATGACATTTTCACAACCCCCTATAGTGGAAGTGCCGGCGACGGGCCGGGACTGGGAAAGATGCCTGGTGTGGAGATCCACGCTCAGGTTCTGGATGATCTGCTGCACAATCGTTACTTGCGGGAACTTTCTCCTGCGCTCAGCTGGCTGCTGGTCTTGGCCGTTGGAGGGCTGGTGCTGTCGCAGGTCCTGTATGCGAGGATCTGGGTGGCTTCGTCGTTGGCTTTCGCCACGCTGGCCGTCTACTTGTTCGGTGTTTACTTGAGCTTCGTGGATCGGTTTCAGCTTCCGGTGATGCCGGTTCTGATCTGTGCGTCTCTTGGACTGGTGATGGGCTTCGCCCATCAATACTGGATCGAGGGTGCTGAGAAGCAGAAGGTTAAACGCATTTTCTCCCACTATGTGTCTCGCGACGTCTTTCAGGAGCTTCTCAGCAATCCAGCCGCAGTCGAGCTCGGTGGTAGGCGCAAAATGGTTACGGTCCTGTTCAGTGATTTGAGAAACTTCACGACAATGTCGGAGAAGTTGCCGCCGGAGAAAATCGTTGCGCAGCTGAACGAGTACTTCTCTGCGATGGTGGAGATCGTCTTCCAACATCGGGGCACGGTAGACAAGTTTGTAGCGGATATGATTATGGCGATTTTCAACGCTCCGCTTGACGATGCCTCGCATGCTGAGCACGCGGTCCAATGCGCACATGCCATGACGCGTAGATTGAAGCTTTTGAACCAGGAGTGGGAACAGCAGGGGCGGCCCCATTTTCAATCAGGGATCGGGATCAACAGTGGGGAAGCGATTCTGGGAAACGTCGGATCAGAGACGGTTCGCAGCTATACCGTGATCGGCGACGCCGTTAACCTGGGGGCTCGCCTCGAATCACTCTGCAAGGAATACTCTACCGAGATCATTGTCAGTGAGTTCACCTTGGCGATGCTCGAAAACCAGTATCCACGACGATCGCTGGGTGAAGTAGTAGTCAAGGGCAAGACTGAACCTGTCAGAATCTATGATCTATCGGTTGAGTCTCCCCTTGGGAAGAATCCAGCCGAGGGTATCTTGGAGGCCGATCGCAAGCATGGCTGACTGCGGAAGTTTCCGAATGCGGTTGAGGTTCTGGGGAGTTCGCGGATCAATCCCCACGCCGCAGCCATCGCATCTGGCAGTCGGTGGAAACACGCCCTGTGTCGAGATCCGGTTGCCAGATGGTCGAGTCCTCATTCTGGATGGGGGAACCGGAATCCGAGACCTGGGACAATCGCTGTCGAGCGAACCTTGGCAGGGAGGCCACCCCATCCACATCTTTTTGACCCACTTTCACTGGGATCATATCCAGGGTATCCCGTTTTTCGACCCGCTCCATCGGGGAAAGAACCATTTGAAGTTTTATGGTCCCAGCCAGAACCTGGCGGAGGTGCTGGGTGGCCAGATGCGGGAGCCCTACTTTCCTGTAGGCCTGGAAGAGGCAGCGGCGACAAAGGAATTCACTCCGGCAGAGAAGGTCCTGGAATTCGGTGACCTGACGGTTCGTCCTTTTCCTCTCAATCATCCCCAAGGGGCGAGTGGTTATCGATTGGAACGGGCGGGTCGGGTGATCGTCTATGCAACCGATCTGGAACATGGGGATAGAGAATTGGATACGGTGTTGAGAGAGTATTCTCAGGACGCCGACATTCTGATCTACGATGCCCAGTACACGCCCGAAGAGTATACGCAGCACCAGGGATGGGGACACAGCAGCTGGCGGGACGCTACCAGACTTGCCCGGGAATGTGAGGTGAAACGGCTTCTGTTGTTTCATCACGATCCGACCCACGACGACGGAGCCATGGACCAGATCGTTCGCGAGGCGCGGAACCACATGCAGACAGTGGATGCGGCAAGAGAGGGCTTGGCGATCGAACTCTAGGTCTAGGAAGGGGCGGCGCATGTTCGTCAAGGCGTTAGAGGTGCCTGACGAAAAACAGCCGGTACATGCTGGGGGGCTATCTGACGGCGGATACGCTGGAGGAGTTCAAAAAGAAGTTCCCCTACTTCCAGCTGGCCCCATTCTTCACCAGCTGGGAGGACTTCTACCGCGAGACCCGGCGCCACGTCGTGCTTCCCGGGCTGGCCCGATGCAAGGCGGGAAGGCTGGCCCATGTGGAGCCGGAGGCTTCCAAAGGCGAGTTCACGACCCTGCCT
>JAKZYH010000379.1:0-4910 GCA_047514575.1 Acidobacteriota bacterium
TCCGGATTGGCCCGACTGAAGAGCTCGAGCTCTTCAGTCGGGGCTTGCAATATCCTTGTGTCTGTTTTTCCCTCCTGACTTGCCCTTTGGCAGCTCCTCGCCTCCGCTCCCACTCCCGTTACACGATCTCAACCCTGTGGACCCCCTTCGATTTCCCCATCCACCTCATTTCAGCCCCTTTTGGGCTCCTTTCGGATGTTTCTACCCTCTCTCCTAAAACTCAATCCAAAAGCAAAGTCCTATTGATTTCGTTCTCGACTCCGTTCTGCAAGGATAGGACCACGGTCTCGGGTCCTATGAGAGGGGTAATCAGGATTGCGGCCGCATCTGTATCGTAGCCCTTGACGCAGAAGAGGACGAGGTCCACCGGACCGATCTCACCGGGATCGCTGGTGGCGCGTGCCGGAAGGGTGAACTCGCCAACGTGAGTTGTCTTTACAGTCAAGCCCCGGTCCTGCATTGCCTCCAGATGCGTCCCTCGGGCAATGAACGTCACTTCGTGCCCGGCGCGCGCCATCATCCCGCCGTAGTATCCTCCGATGCCGCCGGCACCCATCACTGCCACTCGCATGATCAGCTCCTACTCAAGTGGATGTTCCCACGTCCAGCCACAGATCGGAATCGGGTAGACAACAGCAAGATCTCGCGGCTTCCCAACCCCTCGCTCGCGCTTCAGGCTTCCATGGTCTGCGCACTCATCGGGCGTCTGGTTGAGAGATCAGCTCCCGTTTGCTCAGCGTTCACACTCCAGTGAGACCTCTTTCAGGATCGCCGAGTTGCCGCCGTCGGGGGAGGTGAAGATGGCGCGGTACTGGAGCCAGGAATCTCGGGCGGTAGTGTCAGGCAACTCGTCTCCTGGCTTCAGGTAGAAAGAGTCTTTACCCTGGGGTCCTAGCCAGTCTGCCTTATCCAGATCCTCACGCCGGGAGGAGGTACGCAGTTGGAAGCGGAGGCCCGTTCCGAATGGGGTCTCACCCGACCACGACAGGCGACGGAAGCGGGTGCCCGACGGCGCCTCCAGAGGAGCAGAAACATAGTCCCACTGGTAGCTCCGGTCGTAGACGTTCCCCGAGTCCACCATGGCATCGAGGTGGACTCCGACCGTGGGCAGATGGCTGCGCCTCGACCAGGACAGACCCTCTGGGGATCCCCAGAAGATATTGGTCCCCGCGCCGTGGTCGAAGTCCTGCTGGTGGTTGGAGACCACCAGATCCACCCAGCCGTCCCGGTCCAGGTCGAGGGCATCGACAGCCGAGGAGGAAGCCGCCCTCCCCCGACACTGCTCTCTCTCTGGAGTCCAGCAATACTTTCCAAACTGTAGGCTCAATCAGCGCTCGATAACCCCTTTGTAAAGAATTGCTTATCTTCGGCTCGATCGATTGAAATATGCCCCAGAAGCAGGGCAGATAGGGAGAGAAAGACCCCCGAATAGGACGTTGTAGGCGTCGGACCAACTCAAGATAGCCCCAGCGCAGATTGGATATTCCGATACCCGAGACCCAGTCGCCGTCGGGTGGAACACTGCTGCCCTCTACTTCAGTGAGTTATGGCAAGGCGTAAGCAAGAAGCGGAGCGGACAAGGTTCTGGAAGGGTAGAGATGGGATCAGGAGCACTCCGGCTTGCTGGCTAAGAAAGGATCACCCCCCGTGCCGGATACGGGCGATAGATCTTGGGGATCTCAGAAGTCTGATCGCGGCCCCATGTCAGGCGCGTGGTTGGTGCCCTCCACGCTTCCCCTTCAGCATGGGCCACCGGGAAGCTCGCCGTTTCTCATCCAAGAGCTCAAGGGGGCCCTGATTGAGTCAGGGCAGGAGTTCGAGAAAGCCGTCGCTGGCGCTTCGATCGGAGTTAACGTAACGGATAGCGTGATCACGAATGGCTTGACGAACCCACTCACCGCAATTGCGATCCCGAAGCACCGCACAGAGCGGATACGATTGGAGGATCTGAGCCGCTTCAGCGACAACGTCCCCCGGGCGAGGACTCTTCCAAGCCCGGATGACGTCTTGGACCACCTTGTCTGCTACCCGGTGGCAGAGGGATAAAGCAAACTCGTTGGGTCCTCCCCCACCGGGATCGACACCGGCGCGATACGGGAGTCCTCTTCGAGAGGAAAGCTCGTACCGACCGGGGATCACACAGGCCTCCACGGCCTCAGGGCTGAAGGCACCTGGCTAACTTGAGTTGATCCCGCACCTACACGTCCTATTCGGGGGTCTTTCTCTCCCTATCTACCCAGTTTCCGGGGCATATTCCCATCGATCGAGCTGAAGATAACTAGCTCTTTAGAAGAGCGTTCTAGGCTATTGAGTGGTCCCGCGGTTTGGAAAGTATTGCTGGACTCCAGAGAGAGAGCAGTGGGGACCATGTCAGGCGCCTGATTCGCGCCCTCCCCGCTGCCCGTGCAGCATGGGCCAAGGCGTTGGCCCGATCGTCATGGCCACCGGCCGGATGGGCTAGCGTGTCTTTGCCCGAGCGTCCAGTCCTCCGTTCAAGGGCGATGAGCTGGGCAACTTGCCGTTTCTCGTCCAATAGCTCGATGGCGCCCTGATTGAGTCGGGGCAGGAGTTCGAGAAAGCTGTCGCTGGCGCTTCGATCAGAAATGACGTAACGGATACCGTGATCGCGAAAGGCTTGACGGACCCACTCAGCGGAATAGCGATCCCCGAGCACCGCAGAGAGCTTATACGATTTGAGGATCTGAGCCGCTTCAGCGACAACATCCCCCAGGCGTCGACTCTTCCAAGCCCGGATGACGTCTTGGACCACGTTCTCTGCTTCCCGGTGGCAGATGGATAAAGCAAACTCGTCGGGTCCTCCCCCACTGGGATCGACACCACCGCGATACAGCAGTCCTCTTCGATAGGGAAGCTCGTAGCGCCCTGGGATCACACAGGCCTCCACCGCCTCACGGCTGAAAGCATTGGTGATCGAATCGCTGAAGATGGCCGCGTATTCCCTTTCGAAGTATTCCGGATCGCGTGTGCGTTCGGCCTCCAAGAAGGATGCAGCGATTCCGGGATTCATGTCCCAGGAGGTCGCTTGGAAGCACAGCAAATCGGGCCGTTGATTGCGTGTGGCAATGTCCCGATACAGTTCTCCCTGCTTCCCGTAAGGAGAAGAGATCTTAATCAGCTTGGAGTTGACAAACGTAGCTTGGGCGGGCCGGATGGCGTCAATCACCTCTTTGTCCACATTCACACCTTCCACTCGGAAGAAGCCGACCTCGTCCAGGATTGCTACTGGGATAGAAAACCCTCGGGGTGCTCGAAAGGGGCAGGGGAAGATGGAGATGGTGAGTCCAGTGGTTAGGGGAAGACCCTCTCCTGGACCCCGAAAAGCCGTACTCCGACAAATGAGTGGCGTGGAATCGAAGATAACTAACGCTTCATGAGGTACTTACAACTATCATCGAGGCGAGAATAGAAGGGCATTACAAGGGGATTCAGGCACCATTGGAAAGCAGAAAGGACGAAGATAGCTCAGCAAACCGATGGATTCGGGGATTACTACAAGGCCGCGTGGGCAAACGTCCGGTCGGGGCCGCTGATTGATCTTGTCTTATGGTGGACAGGCAGTCTCCGGAGTAGGAAGGATTGTCGGACCTGTGCCGTGTTCCTCACCTGTACGGCCCAGCATGTCCCCCCGCCAGTGGTATTGGGCACAAAGGTACCTTCGCAAACGATCGAAGGGTTTCGTGGCGCATCGATCCAGTGATTAAGTAAGAATCACGGGAGGGGCTGGGAAAGGGCGATGGACGCTAATCTCTTCTGACCGCCCTCGTTGTCGGTCGAGCCACTGGCCCCAAGCAACGGGGATCTGAACTTGTGTGCCCTGTTTGGCGGCACCTAGAGCAGCTTGCGCCAGGGCGACGACGACATCGATCGTGTGGGAGGTCTTCGCCTTGGCAATTCGCCAGCCTCGGGACGTCTCCACCGCCACCGCTCGACTCACCGCCAAACGCAGGTCCGCATCCGGATAAACCTGTAGGTTTCTTTCTTTGATGAGTTCGTACAGATTCGTGGTAGCTTCAGTCAGGTTGGCTACGGTTTGTGGAAACTCCACCATGGGCACGCGCTGCCGACGGAGGCGTTGGGCGACCGCCACCATCTGGTAGGGATCAAAGTAGACCGCGCGGACCCGAAACCGTCGCAGCAGCTCTAGCAACGTTCTCTCGATCGTGGCTTCGAAGTCTAGTGGATCCTCAGGCGTCGGACGAAAGATCCGGTGCCAAAGCAGTCGAACCTGCTTCCTTTGCCAGTCCCAGCCGCAGACGGCCACCGCGGTCGTATCCCGTTTGGTGGAAGCATCCACTCCAACCCAAACCCGACAGTCTCGACTGGAGACGACCGGTCTTAATTCCGGATCGGTACAAGCATCCCACCAGTCCATGTCCACATATTCGCTCTCACTGCTCACCCAGCGATTTTCGATGAGACGCAAATACCCATTGCCGCGCAGTTGATCCCGCATCTGAGTCAGCCACCGCGAATCCTGCCAGGGAGCCACCGAGTCGTGAGTCCAGAACATGAGCAGACCCCGCTGAGTAAAAAGACGAGCGGCCATTTGCTGGCCTTTCAGCCCCTTTTTGTACAGAGTCTCAAGCAGCTCAGACTCTCCCTCAAATCCGGCATAGGTGACGGTCAGTCGCACCGAGACCTTACGGGTCGGTACGGGCACGAGTTCATCCCAGAGCCGGTGGGATCGTTCACTGGTGTAACCCCACAGCTCATCAAAGACCGTAATCGTGGGGTTGGCGCCGGCCGCCCCCGCATAGTCGGAAGCCAACGCCGTAATGCTCGCGCCGGTTGAGGGGAATTCGATGCGATTACTGTAGATCTTCGCAGAATCTCGGAGCAGAGGACTTGCCCTGAGGATGCGGACAATCGCCTGAAAGACCCGGCCCTGA
>JAKZYH010000380.1:0-5739 GCA_047514575.1 Acidobacteriota bacterium
GTCCTGGAAGGGTCGTTTCTCCTTGAACAGAAGCCAGATGGATCGATTGTAGTCGATACCCGCGGCAATACTCCATTTGGGTTCCTTTCCACTGCCCTTGATGTGGCGATTCCGCTTCACTATTTCCCTGAAGGTAGTCGGCATGATCTGCATCAGCCCCACCGCACCCACCCGAGATCGAGCGTCTTTCCGGAGACCCGATTCCGCAACCGCCTGGGCCTTGAAATGCTGCCAGTCGAATGCTGGGCCAAAACTACGTTTGGAATACTTGGAGAAATGCGTGTCGTATTGCTTGACCCGATTGTAGCGGGCGAAGTCCTGGGCTCGCAGGGTCAGGCTACACAGAATCAGAAACCCTGCTGCGAATCGAACCAGGATCATCGCTCTGACTCTCCAATCGCAATTCTGGCAACTATCGGGTGGTGTTTTGATAGATTGCCAATTCGCTGTCATAGGGCTCACCTTCGAGTCCACCCCTATACTGCCATCGTTGATCGGATATAACACGGTCTGCCATGTAGGCCGCGATCGAATAGCTGTATTCTTCCATCTCTGCCGGTTTCTTTCCTGGATCCTTCAGCACCACGACGATGTCGATACTCCGCAGAGTCTTCGTGTACAGTGTCTCCTGAAGCTGTGACAGGCTGAGCCCAGGGTATTGAGCGTCCCAGTACTTCCTGGAACTGTGGAAGAAGCTGCTGTAGGACTGTCTGAATTTCCCATACTTGTAGTAGGTACAAAGTGAGACCGGAATACCCCAATCCGGTGAGGTGTAACTCTGCCAGAGAAGACCTTCTGGCAGGTCGCTGAGCGCAGAAGCCATCTCGATCTGGGTTTGGCGCACTCGTGCCTGGAACGGTGTGACGCTCCCTGCGACAGCCAGGTTGATGTTGGCATTGCGCACAAAGGCGAAGATGGAGAAGAGGATGAGGCCGATACCCAGCAAACGAAGTATCCCTCTCTGATGCGGGGGCTTTCGAAACGGTGGCAAAAGAGCTCCGAGCAGCAAGGCCGGCAGGACATAAATGACTTCCTTGGGCATATTGGATGTATAGCCATAGGCCATTAGCGTCATGAAAAAGCTCAACGACCACCAGAACAATTGTCCACTCGAACCGTGCGCCCTGTTTCAGGAGAGCCCAATTGCCTTGACTGACTAGATATAAACCTTGAGGTCCGAGAGGGCGAAATCCTGGGCATCATTGGTCGGAACGGAGCAGGAAAAAGCACCTTGCTCAAGATCCTCTCTCGGGTCACGGCTCCGACCTCGGGAGTGGTCAGAGTCAGGGGCCGTTTGGGAAGTCTGCTCGACGTGGGCACGGGCTTCCATCCCGAGCTGACCGGGCACGAGAACGTCTACCTCAATGGGGCTATCCTGGGAATGACCAAAGCCGAGATTGCTCATAGATTCGACGAGATTGTAGAGTTTTCTGGTGTGGGGCAATTCATCGACACTCCAGTGAAACGCTACTCCAAAGGGATGGTGGTCCGTTTGGGTTTTGCGGTAGCTGCCCATCTGGATTCGGAGATCCTGGTAGTGGACGAAGTGCTAGCGGTGGGAGATTTTGCTTTCGAGTCGAAGTGTCTTGGTAGGATGAAAGAAATGACAAGGCAGGGGCGTACAATCATATTCGTTAGCCACAATATGGGGGCTATCGAGCGACTTTGTACTAGCGCCAAGCTTCTGGAATCAGGAAGGATTGTAGCCGAGGGAGATGCCAGAGAGGTCGTGTCAACCTATTTTCGGTCCACCTGGAATCTGGCTGCTGGCCCCGGTGAGAAGCGTAGTTTCTCCGGTCCAATGGGGTTTGTTAGCTGGTCGACTGGCTCGGATCCGGACCTCAACAACTACTCCGTGTTCAGCCGAGATTCGTGCGACTTCAGTTTCAAGCTGGCCGTCCGTCAGCCGATCCGAAGGGCACATTTCGGATTTGCCATACGAGCCAGTGATGAGACCCTAATCTGGTCGATTCGCACGCGAGATAGGTCCGACGGCTATGTTGACCTTGTAGAGGGCACCTATATTCTTCGGTTTTCTCTGCCCCACCTCCCGCTGAGACAGGGAGAATATCAGTTGAGGGTTAGCGCTCTCGATCAAGTAGAAACACACGACACCTGGTACGCAACACCCAGCTTGGAAATTCTACCAAACAATGAGGATAGTGCGCCTGGGAAGTGGCAAGGGATTCTCAATCTCGAGGGCGGCTTTGAAATTATATGAATCCCCGGTTCGACGATCAGACAGTTCACCACCTTCCCTTACTGCGATAGGCGTCCAGTTGGTGGCCGTTCAGTAGGATGTTCAGGCGGGATGTCCCGTGACCTACCCGTATTCGCGGCCCGGCTTCGTAGGCTCCTGGGTGACCGTTTTGAAAAATTGTAGATGCCTGGACGGACTATATTACCTCCTATCGAACGTCCGACTATGTCCAATATCGCTATGTCAGAAAGTGGTACCTCCTCTACCTGCCCCGGCGGAGTCCCGATGGCTGGAGCAATACTTTCGCTGGCACCTCTGCGTGACGGCTCACGAAAAGTGAATGCTCCAATTCTGTTGATCAAGATCCTCCGGAAGGAATAGCTTCAAGTGATGCCTACATACTCAGTGGTCGGTTTGGGGAAACTGGGTTCTAGCATAGCCGCAGCGATTGCCAGTAGGGGCTTTCATGTGATCGGTGTAGATTCCAACCCCCGCGCTGTGGATCTGGTGAATGCAGGGCGCGCACCCGTACACGAGACCGATCTGGAGCAGACCATCGTAGCCAATAGGAAATACTTGAAGGCCAGCCACAGCTTCGAGGAGGCAGTTCTAGGCTCCCACCTGACTTTTGTGGCTGTTCCCACGCCCAGCGATGAGTCCGGTGCATTCTCGCTTCAACAAGCAGCCCGTGCATTCCAGGGGATTGGTCGTGCCTTGAGGGAAAAGAACGGCTACCACAATGTCGTGCTGACAAGTACAGTCCTGCCGGGAGCGACCCGTCACGGGCTCCTTCCTATCCTGGAACGGGAGTCGGGAAAGACTTGCGGTTCAGACTTCGGTCTCTGCTTCAGCCCAGCGTTTATTGCCCTGGGGAACGTGATCCGCGGGTTTCTCCACCCTGACTTCACCCTTATTGGGGAGTTTGATGATCGGTGCGGCGGTCAACTAGAGGCTTGCTATAGCGACATCATGCCGGAGCAGCCGCCCTGTCGGAGGATGAACCTTGAGAATGCAGAATTGACCAAGATTTCCCTGAACAGCTTCATCACCACCAAGATTGTGTTTGCCAACATGATTGGCGATTGCTGTGAGCGTATTCCCGGAGGCGATGTGGACGTAGTGACCGATGCGCTGGGTCTGGATGAGCGCATTGGCGCCAAGTGCTTGACCGCCGCGCTTGGATACGGTGGGCCCTGCTTTCCTCGCGACAACGAGGCCCTGGCGTTCTTTGGGCAGGCCATCGGAGCCCCAAGCAGCCTTCCCACAACCACCGATTGGGACAATCGGGCTCGGGTAGAGAGAATTGTTGGGCGGCTTCGTCCGATGATTGAATCGGGTACGACTGTGGCTGTGTTGGGACTCGCGTACAAACCCTTTTCTAGTGTTGTTGAGGAATCGCAGAGCATCGATCTGGTCCGCTCGCTGTCCAGGGCCGGCGCTTGCGTCGTCGGCTATGACCCTCTATCAAGCGAGACAGCCCGAGGTGTACTAGGTGAAGAAGCCAGAATTGTTGATTCAATCTCTGAGTGCCTGGTGCGCGCCAAAGTAGTCCTGGTTACCACACCAGATCCTGCTTTTCGAACCCTCAGCATGACTGATTTTGATCAAGCGCCGGCTCGGATCATTGTGGTCGATTTCTGGCGCATTCTAGACAGAGAGATCGCTGAGCACCCCAGGATTGATTACATCCCGGTCGGCCGCAGCATTGATGATCTGGCTAACACGGCGCGGTTGGCCAAGCTCTGGGCCAGCGTGACGGATGTCGACGAGGCAGGATAATCCTTTGGATGATCGGACGCTGAACGTTCAGAGCGATTATCTGGTCGTTCTGGTTGCGACCTACAACCGCATGGCTCTGCTCAGCCGAACCCTGGATTCAATCTCGGCTGGGACTGAATGTCCACACGAGATCATCGTAATCGACGGCGGGTCGACGGATGGCACAGTCGAGTACCTTAGAGCCGATCCCAGCCTTACCAAGGTCTTCCAGGGGGCTCTGATAGGTACGGCTGGTAGCTACAACCAGGCCTGGCGCAGGATCGAGAGCAGGTATACCTGCTGGCTGAGCGACGACACCGAGCTCGTCGAGGGAAGCCTCGATCTTGCGGTCAGGATTCTCGAAGAAAAACCGTCAATTGGCATGGTGGGCTTGAAGATGAAGGACACCGAGGGCGCTCGGAAGGATCGGGCCTATCTGGGTGGAATATCCAAATATGGCATCCTCAATTGCAATCATGGAGTTCTGCGAACCGAACTGCTTAGATCGGTCGGCTACTTCAACGAAGACTATCGCTCCTACACTATCGACCCTGATCTGACCGCTTCAGTGCTGAGCGCCGGTAAGGCTGTTGTGATGACCAAGCAAATCAGTGTGCTGCATCATCGTACTTGGGATCAGGACGGAAACTTCGACGACCGGGCTCGGCGTGAAATGGGTGGAATCGACAACCCAGCGATCTACAGCAAGAAGTTTCGGTACCTTGACGTCCCCCCGTCGCTCTCTCACCGCGTCAAGAAGAAGCTTGGAGGTTGGATCAAGCAATACCTCTTCGGCTCCGTTTCTCCCGATGCACTGCGCCGCAAGCTGCCTCGACGCGATTGGCTCTGCATCACAACCAGCCGCTTCATTCGCATTTCGGATCAATTGGAGGCCAGTGGGCTCCCCTATCACCTGATCCAACGTATTCCGGCCTCGTTGCTCTCGTCAGAGGACAACCCCTACCGACACCTGGCCGCCTCGGGAAGAACCGCCCGATGAGGATTCTCTCCTGATAGCAACCGAAATGGGGTTACACGGACGCCCCTTAGCTGCGGCTATTGTCACTTCGGAGTGATACCCGGGGCTGAAACCGGTTTTGGGTGAGCGAAACGGTGAAGCACTCGTTTCAGCAGATCTGATTCATCCAATTCTCTGGCTGGTCGCCAATATTGGCGGAGGTGGAAGCCAAATGGAGCCTCCCTCCACATGAACTCCTCCCAATCCAGCGACGAGACATCATGAAAACCCAGCTCATGGAATCCTGTGCTGGTGAAGTAACCTGGTTGCTTCGGAAGGTAACACAGGTGGTCGGGGAGAAATCTCTCGGCTAGACGGTTCGGCCATGAGGTCAGGATCGGAGCGACCTCAGATTGGGGACGGAAAACCGGAACGGCGCACTCGAAGCGCAACTTGGGAACACGACTGAACGCCCGAAAGAGGCGGTAACCCGTGTCCCTCGAGACGCCAATGCCGGAGCGACGACCAGCCAGACTCAGGATCCTCAAGAAGTTCCTTTTCTGGCGCAAGCGCAAGGGGTGCTTCAGGGGCCGCAGAGCACGGCGCAAGAGGGACCGAGTGTGATCGGTAACCGTCCTCACAGGGACATTGGATACCGATCTAGTCTCTGGAGTGAAATCCAAGAGCTCATGTCAAGAGGTGTGTAAATAGACTCAGGCGGCTTTCTCCTTCGACTCCTGGTTGACCAGGACTCCATTCACATACTTGGCTCCCTGATAGACATCTCTCATGAGCTCTGGAGCTTTGAGACGACGGAATCGTT
>JAKZYH010000381.1:0-3117 GCA_047514575.1 Acidobacteriota bacterium
GCGATATCGTTCGTCACTCCGTGGGGAAGGTCACTCCGTGGGGAAGAGTTGTCCAGCTCGCTCCCTTCTTCGTCGTCCTCGACGGCCGGAACTTGGCCTCATGTTGCTAACGGCTCAAGTCGTTCGCGGCTCTGTCGGATCACTGAACGTGATGGTGGGCGATCGTTTGGAACTTGATGCTTGTGATTTGGAGCTTGTTTGTACCTTGTATCTTGTACCTTCGACTTTCGAAGTTTCAGCTTGGCCTGGAGTTTTCATCGCGCGTCGGGCCCCATTCGAGAAAGAAAACTTTCCGAGCAATGGAAATTCTGATTCTCAGGAATTGGACACCAAAGATCGTTGCAACCCGTTCATGAACCTTTGGAATTCTGGCCCCCACCGAACCGACACAACCAGACAGATGTGAAAGCAGAGTTCTCAGAATGCGCCAGTTAGCAGCTATAGATACTCTTCCTCCGCGACGTGCAGACGTTCCGACGAATCGTTCAAGTCTTAATTCAGTGCCGAAACCGGAATGAGTACAGGTCCGCGTTCTTGATTTCGAACCGCACCTTCAACCCTTTTAGGGGCGCCTGGCCGACGTCTTGACCCCCTTTCCAGGATACGGTCTGCTGCAGCGAATCCCCCTGGAGCGGCTTAGAATCGTCCAGGGAATAGTTCTCGATGGACCTGCCTCTCTCATTCTGCAACTCTACCCGAATGCTGCCTCCTGGCCTGGTGGCGAAATTGACCTCGAGCCGATTCCCAGAGAAAACCAGGACCTTGGTAATCAGGTTGCCCCCTCCGGATCCAGCCCTGGCCGAGACGAATCCATCCACGCGGTAGCTGAATCTGCGGAGGCGGCTGTCCGGACCCTCATAGTAGGCTTCGCTGGCGTACATCGAGAGTTCCTTGGGCTTGCCAGGAAGTGAAAGGATTCCCCAGGTCATGTAGTTGCTGCGGTTGCCTCCACGATCCTGGGGCGCATCTTCAGGAATCACCGCCTTGGGCCAACGGTGAAAACTTCTCCCATCGTGGCTGCCCATCAAGACCGGTTCGACCCGACTTCCCTCTTCCGGGAGGTAGCGTGTCGGAAATCCCAACAGGATATGGGGGGCACGCTGGTAGGGCTGGACTGCGTTCGTATAGAGATGTTCGTCCAGGGATCCAGGGTACTCGAGCAGTACGGGATCGGTCCAGTTGACGAAATCGCTGGATGTCCCCGTCATGATGGCACGCACTCCCTGCGCGAAGATGCGGTGATACTCTCGATAGAGACCGATCTCAGGGTCCCAGAAGGCCAGGTTCTGAGAATCGAAGGCGCCCTCTGTAATGACCGGGTAATCCCGGATCAGAGACCAGTGGATGCCGTCCGGAGACTGGTAGACATAGAGGCCCTTATCACCCTGAGGCCGGCCCCGGGAGATTGCCTTGTAGCGTGCCTCTGCGGGAGCCTCTGGATTGCCATCCTTGAAAACCACAAAGCAATGGGTGCCGATCCCGTCCCAGACGATGTTGTTTTTCTTCGATCCGTTGAACTCATACAGCCCCAGTTCCGGCCGACTCCAGTGGATGCCGTCGCGGCTCTCGGCATAACAAGTCACCTCGGGGTGGGCCGCCTTCTGGGTGGCCAGATCAGAGTGCGACCCCCGATAGTACATACGGTAACGATCACCGTCCTGGAAAAGGGTGTAGTAGGCACTGGTATTCCCTTCCCACGGTTCACCGGTCACCAAAACCACTTCTTCCGGCTTCGGTCTGTGAACATACAGTTCCACGTCACCCGTGATCCTGTTGATAACGTGATGATCGACGAACAGCTCCAGCCGCGATCCGATGTTGATCGGTTCCGCTGCCAGGTTGGTCAATCCTATGACGAGTATCGCGACAAGCATCAGTCCCTGTTTCATCTCTGGTGGTCTCCTAGAAAAGAAAATCTTCCAGCCCCAGGCTCAACATCGTCCAGCCTGGGATCTATCATGTTTCAACCGTCCCTCGGCAAAGCATCGCACCACGAGAGATCCTTTTCCAAAGTCGGTTGGCGCCACTCTAATCTGACCCAAGAGCTAGTGGCGAATGAATTAGAATCGATCCCATTCTGAAAATCAAGGGAGTCGGAAATACTCGGAAATGGACCGCTTGCCGCGGGGAGGCGTCTAGATTTCGGTCTTTGGAGAATCGAGGATAAGGGCAGAAGCTATCGGCGGGTCGGCATCAATTCGGAGACAGTCGGAAGGGAACGACTACCGTCGCGATTACCGAAACGGCAGCGCCCTCCCAGACAGTAGGCCGATAGCGCCACTGCAGCACTGCGTCTACCGCTGCCTGCTGAAGGAGGGCTGAACCTCTAATGACACGAGTCTCTTCAACCCAGCCTTCTCCGTTGACGAGGACTTGCAAAATCACATTCCCCTGGACCCTTCTCCTGCTGGCCTCCAGGGGATAGACGGGTTCGACCCGGTGGATCAGTTTCCCCTCCTGCACCTTGCCACCTACTCGGATCGCACCCCTCTCGGAGAATCCCTCGAGCGGGCCACCCTGAGAGCTGTCTTCGATCAGAGCTAGTCGAGCTGCAGAGGCTTGCAAGGGAAAGACCGGATAGCGCGGCCCCGGTCGAAGCCAGACCGCTACCCGCTGCCCCACCGTCAAATCACCAAACCTCAGCTCGCGTCGATATCCTGCCAAGATCGTCCTGGAGTCAATTCTGAGGTAGACCTGGTGACGGCCGTTGGTTCGAACCAAAATCGTCCCTCCCGCCGGCTCCGGGTCGGAATCATCCTTGCTGATCTCCTCAACTTTCCCCAAGATATCGGGCCCCTCCCAGGGCTCCACCCTCGGTCCCTGTGGTGAAGCTCCCATCACGGAGTGAATCCCTGAGAAAACCTGAAGAAGAAAAAGCGCCAAAACTGTCAGCGGCGTTCTTGGCATACCGGACTCCCTACGGAAGACGCACGCCTCATCTCAAGAAGTGATGCAGTCTTCCCATTCTACCAAAGTACTGAGGCCGACCCTCGGCTCCAAGCCGAGGGGTTCGGAGGATGTCGAATCGAATTCGACTACGCGGCTGGTCTTCGTCGTGGCGGTGGCCTCCAGGCCGCCGTGGGTCGAGCTAGGCTCGACCGCCTTACTTCGGCCTGG
>JAKZYH010000382.1:0-2572 GCA_047514575.1 Acidobacteriota bacterium
GACCTTGAGCATGATCCACCCTGCCGCCAGCACAAAAACTGTGGTCCCCAGCAACACGTGTAGAAAAGCACCATAGAATTCGCTGTCGTCCCCACCGGAGTGACGGTCTATGTACCAGCTGCAGGGGATGGCCAGAAAGAAGGCAGGGACCAGCCAGAGCGAGAGGATATTGCCCATGTGCCTGCCCAAGTCTTCTCGAGGGATGTGAAACCTGATCAGGGCCGAGACGCTGTTCCGGCCCATCATGGGGAACAGCATGGTAGTCAGGAAGACGACAGTACAACCCACCGTCAGCAGAGCGGTATCCTCCCAGAGCCAGGGGAGAAGCAGGAATAAAAATGGGATGCTCACCCGCAGCAGATAGCAGATGGCCACGATCTCTCGGTCTCGGCCCAACCTGGCCAGATAGGGAGAGAGCATCAGGTTTACGGTGACAGGAACCAGAAAGGCCAAACCCTTGATGATCCCAAACTGAGACATGCTGAGGCCCATCCGCAGGAACAGCCGGTCGATGAAGAGGAAGGATGAGACCGCCGTCAGCGAGATGGATAGGAAGAAATGAAAGAAATAGAGTCTCCTGATATCCAGTTTCATTTTCAGAGGGCGTTCTCCCGAAAGAGTCGGAGAAAGTTTCCTCCCAGGATTTTCCTGATGTCTTCCCTGCTGTATCGCCTTGTCACGAGTCCTTGAGTCAACTCTCGAAACAGCTGGACATAGCCTGGGGCGCGCATGTCGGCGTCGACGCCGATTGCGACATGATCGACGCCAAGGAGCCTTACCAGGTAGTCGATGTGGTCCAGCGTCGAGGTGACAGTAGCGCCTGATCCGGTGGGGAAGGGAAGATCGGATTGGGGGATCCTATCGAGTGGAAGTCCCAACTCCCTCCGGGCCTCCTCCATCCGCTGCTGGTTGCGCAGCGCGAATACCAGTTGGAACGGGTCTGGGTACTCGGGCAGCAGGTGGCGGACCAGCTGAAAACGGCGTTGGTAATAGCCCGTGGCAGCAAACTTCTCAGTCACGCTCCGATTCAGAAAGGCGCCCACGCCGATCACGCCTCCACGCTCGGCCAGCGCCTTGAGTATAGGATCGGGAATATTGCGGCTGACATCGGACAGGGCTCGCGCTCCCGAATGGGACGCCAAGACCGGCTTGCTGGAAGCCTCGATCGTCTCTCTCGCCGCTTCGTCAGAGGCGTGGGAGATATCTACTAGCACGCCTAGGCGGTTGCATTCGCGCACCACCTCCCGTCCAAAGTCGGAGAGTCCCAGATCTCCGTCGTCGAGAATTCCGGTGCAGGAGTCGGCCCAGGAGGCAGGAGTTTCATGGGTCAGGGCCAACTTGCGTACTCCTAAGCGAGAGTACATTCTCAAGACCGAAAGATCCTCGTCGATCTGGATTCCGGCGTCCAATCCGGCGATTACGGCTAGCTTTCCTTCACGGTTGATCCGGTCAATATCGCTCCCGGTGAGAGCGATCTCGACTCCTTGATCGCGATCGATCGCCTGGTGCAAGGCATCCAGCTCCAGCAGGACCCGCCGGATCACGGAGGGTCCTTCGAAGACCGACCGAAAAGTGGGCTGTCCTGGTTGCGGACCCTCGAATAGAGGCTTGGTCACATCGCCGATGTCCACTTCTTCGGACAAGGTTCCCGCCCCCAGAACGACAGCGTTGAAGCCTGATTCGAATAGGACCTTGGGGTCAAAGGGCTTTTCTGATTCACCCTCGAAGCGGAAAAAGCGCGTGGTGACGGCCGTGTCGATGACCGTGGCTTCCGTAAGCAGCCGAGATACCGGGTCTTCTTCGGAAGTTTCCTCCCTTGAGGCACCACTGCAAGCGACCACCAGCAGGAGGAGGAGGCTTGCGATCCAGCTTGAGTAGCCGGGTATCGCCCCTCTCCGCGGGAGGGACGCCATTCGAACCTTGTGAGGGGTTTTCTCCATCCGAACGGACCTCCTAGATATAACCCGAAGACCCCGAAGAAAAGCGGTGTCCATGGTAAACGGTTGGCCGCGCCGATGCTATACTTCGGCACCCAAGAAGAGGAGCTGGCATGCGATCTGGCTGGACCCCGACTCAGATCGGAGTATTGACTGTCCTGGCATTTCTCTGGGTCAATCCAGGTTGTTCCAGCCGTCCTTCTCCGTCACCCGAGGCCGATCCCGTGGCCGAGATCCTGAAGCGGTATATGGTTGTCGATCCTGCTGTGACGACCCGCTTCTTTCGCTTTCCCGAGGAGCCGGTTACACCCTTCGACCCTTCAGCTCTGGTGAAGGCGGGCTTTGATGTGGCTGGTCTGGGCGTAGGGACCATTACCGAACCCGTCGTGGTGCGGGATTTCAGCCCCTACCTCTATACCTCCCCGGAGCCGGGTGAGCCGCTCGCCCTCAGCGTCTTCAGCGGAGCGGAGGCCATCAAGCGCTTCCTCTGGGAAATAGACGCAGCGCACGAGGCCGTATCGAAGAATAGCGACCAGGTAGGATTGGCTCGTTCGGCGGGCGATCTGGAGCGGCTGCGCTCGGAAGGCCGACTGGCCCTTCTGCTCGGTGTGGACAGCGGCGCGGTTATCGAGGAC
>JAKZYH010000383.1:0-5007 GCA_047514575.1 Acidobacteriota bacterium
GTACCAGGGAGTGGGCCCGGCTTCGTCCACCGGCCTCGCTGTGCATCCCGATGGACTTCCTTTCGCTCACGTGGAGTGGGATACCGAGCAAACACCCAAAACCACCGAGCAAGTCATGCAAGAACTGGCAGATGGGGATCCCAGCATCACCGTTTCCGCTACACCTGGAGAAATTCTGCTCAACCCCAGCACTCTTGAGCCGGGTGAGGAACGAATCGTCGTGGGCCGTGTCTCCCAAGTTCTGACAGGGTAAGGCCCGGTGCGGGGCCGAGTTCTGGTTGAAAAGGTACTAGACTAGACTAGACTAGTCTGTGAGAGGCGACGGATGGTGGCGCGTGGCCCAGGTCAGCCCCCGGATCCGATCCAGATCGCGGTTGGGAAAGACGAAGCTCAGCAGCCAGGCTGTCCCCAGACTGGCCACGGTGGAAGAGGGAATGATCCAAGTAAATCCCATTCCCTGACTGACTAGCCGCCCGGTGAACTCCAAACCCAGCCAACTACTCAAGATCTTGGTCGCTGACGGCCCCAGAGCCTGCAGCAAGTCACTGGAGTAGGCAACCGTGAGGGCCGTGACTAGACCAACCAGGGCTGCCGGCCAAACGGCCCGGCTGCGGGCCCGTGGGATTAGCATCCCTGCCAGGAACAACCCTCCCATTGCTCCCACCAGTGAGTTGAAGGTCTTGGACAGCATGGTTGGAATGTCGTCCGCTCCGGTGAGTGTGTCGAGGTAGATGGCCGAGAGGGTCACGACCAGTCCAACCAACAACGTGATGATCCGAGCCTGAAGGACGTGACTGCCCCCCCGTCCCTGTTTTCGGAGCCGGCCAAAGTCGACCGTTGCCACAGTGGCAAACGAGTTGACCCCCGAGTCGATGGTCGACATGGCTGCTGCCAGTAGTGCAGCGAAGATGGCCCCAGCCAGTCCAGGGGGCATGCGAGCCGACACGAAGAAGGGGAAAATGCTGTCCCGATCCTTGCCGCTGCTCAGATCGATGCTCTGAGGCAGCGACTCCGGGCCCTCAGTGAAGTAGTAAATCAGGCTCGCACCGATGGTGGTAAGCAGCACGAGCAGCATGATGTTGACCGCGGTGGCAGTGATGAAGCTTCGTTTGGCCGCCTTGATGTCCACCGTTGAAAAGTAGCGCTGGAGCGTCATCTGGTTGGCCGTGTTGGACATCAAGGTCCAAAGGGAGGCTCCCAGAATGATGGTGACCGCAGTAGCAGGAATGGTCGGATCCAGTGAGGCCAAGGGAAAGCTTTCGTTCTCCCTGCCAGCCACGACTCGAATCCAATCGGCGGGGCCGGAGCCAGTACTCCAGACGACGTACCCGATGACAAAGAGGCCTCCGCCCAACAATAGGGCCACCTGGATGACGTCGGTCCAGACTACGGCTCGGATCCCTCCCATCATGGTGTACACAGTGGCAACGGCGCCGATGGCAGCGATGATCAGGAGTAGGGGAAGGTCTGTGGCAATGGCCAGAGCTCGCGATGACAGTAGTACAATCACGCCCATGTACACCGTCATGAACACCAGGAACATGGAGGCCCCTAGAAGTCTCACCGAGAGGTCGAAGCGATGCTCCAGGTACTCGTAGGCGGTAGTAAAGCGGAAGCGGACGAAGAAGGGAATGGCCACCAGAAGGACCACGACTAAGTCGATCAAAATCCCCACCAGGCTGGCCAGGATAGAGTGGAACCCAAAGCGCCACACGATCCCTGGGACTCCCAGATAGGCAACGCTGGAGAGGAGGGTGGCGATCAGACTCACGCCCACCGCAAACCACGGCAAGCGGCGACCTCCCAGAAAATACTCCTCGTCTGTGTCCTGGCCCTTTGACAGCCTCCAACCCAGCCACATCATGCCCAATAGGTAAGCCACAAGGATCAGGTGGTCGGCAAGATGTAGCTTCAAAGAGGTGACCTCCAGGCCGGAACCGCGGGTCGAAACTGCCGACCGTGTGCTCTTTTACCACAACCACCCCGCCACCACGACGCTGAGGCCTTGTCCCTTCCGCTCGCGAACTCATTTCTCACGACCCCTCTGTCCTTCTGGATGGCGTGAGAGATTAATAGTCTGTCCCTTTCTCAAGGCCTGGCTTTTTTCTTCTAGATGGAATGAAAGACTAACAGTCTGTCCCCTTCTCACGGCCTCTCCTGCTCCTGGATGACGTGAGGGATTGGCAGTCTGTCCCTTTCTGTTAGTCTTTGGGCTGCTGCTGTTCTCGAGTATCAGTCTGTCCCTTTCTTCGTGCTTCGGGGGGAGCCATGAAACTAAATTCGACTCGACACTGGGTAGGTCTGGCGATTATCTGGAGTCTGAGCCTGCAGAGTGGACTGGCTGAGACGACTGTCCTCTATGCCCAGCGAATGCTGGACGTGGTGACTGGGAAGATGCTGTCAGCACCGGTCCTGGTGATCCAGAAGGACCGGATCGCGGCCGTCAATCCTGAGACGGTGCCTACGACGGCCAAACGCCTGAACTGGGAGGATGTGACCCTGCTTCCCGGCTTGATCGATACCCACACCCACCTGACCAGCAACAACGAAGGCGATTGGGTGCACCGGTCGGTCAAGCAGGGGCCGGCCGATCGGGCTCTGGCCGGCGTGCGGAGCGCTTGGAAAACTCTGATGGCAGGCTTCACCACGGTGCGGGACCTGGGCACACGGGGTTTCGCCGACGTCTCTCTGATGAAGGCGATCGACTCAGGAATGCTCGCCGGACCACGAATCATTCCCTCCGGGCATCCCCTGGGGATCACCGGGGGACACTGCGATATCACGGGGTACCGTCCCGGGATTCTGGAGTTGGGACCCAAAGAGGGCGTTGCCGACGGAGTCGACCAGGTGGTCCAGGCGGTTCGCTATCAGATCAAGCACGGCGCCAAGGTGATCAAGACCTGTGCCACCGCGGGAGTCTTCTCCTTCGAGGGACCGGTCGGAGCGCAACAGTACTCAAATCAAGAGTTGACTGCGATGGTCGAGGAGGCCGCCAGACACGGACTCAAGGTGGCCGCCCACGCCCACGGAACCGAGGGAATCCTGGCCGCTGTCCGGGCGGGGGTCGCCTCCATCGAGCATGGTTCGGTGCTGACTGACGAAGCCATCGAACTGATGAAGTCAAAAGGGACCTATCTGGTACCTACCGCATATCTGGTTGATGTCATCAAGACTGAAGAGCTGCCCCCACCCATTCGGGCCAAGTCCGAGTACTTGAAGCCCTTGGCCCGCAAGAGCTTGGAGCAGGCTATCCAGGCCGGAGTGAAGATCGCCTTCGGCACCGATGCGGCGGTCTTTCCCCACGGCGACAACGCCCACGAATTCGGGACTCTAGTCAATCGCGGCATGTCGGAGCTGGAGGCCCTCAGGACAGCCACCCTCTACGCCGCCGACCTCCTTGGAGTGTCTGATCGAGGAGCCCTGGAACCGGGTCGCCTGGCGGACCTGGTAGCAGTGCCGGGGAACCCCTTGGAGGACATCCGGGTCATGGAGCGGGTCAGCCATGTCATGAAGGGAGGCGAAGTCGTGAAGGATCTGTGGGGACCGAGGCCTTTCGGAGAGCGTGCCGAATCCGCTCTGCCCCGAGTTGTCCTGATCGGCGACTCCATCCGCATGGGCTACCAGACGGTGGTCAAAAACGCACTGGAGGGCGAAGCCCAGATCTGGGCTCCCGAGGACAACTGCCGCTATGCAGCCTATACGCTGGAGCACCTGGATGAGTGGATCGGCTCACGGCGACCCAACGTTGTCCACCTGAATGTAGGTCTTCACGACATGTACCTGATGGAGGAGACCGGAGCACCCAGAACCTCCCTCGAAGACTACAGCAAGAACTTGAGAAAGATCCTCGAGCGCATCACGGAGGAGACTTCAGCCATCCTCATCCTAGCACTGACGACTCCCGTCCATGAGCAGTGGCAAGAGGCTTCTGAGGGCTATGGCCGGGTGGTCCGAAGGGACGCTGACGTAGTCGGCTACAATCTGGTGGCACGGCAGCTGGCCGAGGAGTTCTCCCTACCCATCAACGACTTGTATCGAGTCGTGAGCGAGGTGGGCAAAGAAAAGCTCATGACCAAGGATGGCGTACATTTCAATCCCAGAGGCAGCGATAGGCTGGGCAACGCCGTGGCAGCACATATTCGCGATGCCCTGGGAAATCTTTCAGAACCGTGAGCGTAGGAGCGATGTAGTCGCAGATCAGGATCCGAAGACCAGAACTCCGCGGGCGACTCGGCCGGCCTCCATATCCGCGAAGGCCTGTGGCAGTTCCTCTAGGCTGTAGCGCTTCGTGATCAGATCATCTAGCTGGAGCTTGCCAGCGCGGTAGAGGTCGACCAGGCGGGGGAGGTCAAGTCTCGGTCGAACGGAACCCATGAAGGAACCCAGCAGCCGCTTGTTCTGAAGGACCAATGTCGCCGGTGAAATAGCGACTTCGATCTTGACGGCGTGCAGCCCTACTATGGTGGCTGTCCCTCCGGGTCGGGCAGCCTCGAGTGCCTGTGAGATCGTGGAAGCTGAACCAACGCTGTCAAACACGTATTCCGCTCCGCCTCCGGTCAGCTCCCGCAGAGCCTCGACGGCATCGGTCTGGCCGGCATTGATGGTGTCAGTGGCCCCTAGTTGGCGGGCGAAATCCAACTTGCTCTCCAGGACATCCACTGCGACGATCGGGTTGGAGCCCACCAGCTTGCACCCCTGAACGGCGCTCAGGCCGACGCCTCCACACCCGATCACAGCCGCCGAGAGACCTGGTCTGGCTTCGGCTGTGTTGATGACCGCGCCCACGCCGGTCGCTACCGCGCACCCAATGATGGCGGCAACCTCGAAGGGAACGTCCCGAGGAATCGGGATAGCGCTGGCCTCATCGATGACAATATATTCCGACATGGTGGCGGCGCTCAACATGTGTTTCAGGGTGATTCCGTCAAGTGTCTTGAGGCGGGAAGTTCCATCCAGCAAGAGGGCCTGGAAGGTGGTTTGGGACAGCCGTTCGCAGAGATTGAAACG
>JAKZYH010000384.1:0-5122 GCA_047514575.1 Acidobacteriota bacterium
GAAAGGACATTCTGAATCATGAGCGTGTTGATGTAGACGAGGCAAATCTGCAGCAGATGGAGGGAAAGAACCGAGATCTCCTGGTCTTCAAGGCGGTTCGTCGCGACCTCGCCGCCCTTGCCAAAGAAGATAAAGCCGTTCGTGCCGTTCCACCGCTCGATGACATTTAGCGCCTCCTGCACCTCCTGGCGAAGTGCCTCCACGTGCAGGTACCGACAGAGGAAAATGGTTTTCTTCACCTTTCCAAGTTCGGCGAGGGCCTGGTACGTCGGGTGCTTGATATTGTCTCGCGTGAATCGGCGAAGAATCGTCTCTGTTTCCGCGGTTCCAAGGCGGAGAGCGGTGGCGTACTTCACCATCTCGTCGTACTGCCTGCGGATGAGCTCCCAGTTGATGGGCCGGGTGAGAATGGGCTGGAGGTTCGGATAGTCCCCGGGGCTCCCTGGCTCCGGGCGGTAGAGCTTCTGCTTTGAGATGCCCTTCAGCCTCGGCAGTAACTCAAACCCGAGTAGGTGGCAGAAGGCGAACGCCACCTCGCTTTGGCCGTGGCTGTCCACGTAGTGTTTCTCAACGGACATCTCGGTGCAGTGCCTCAGGACGCCCTCAATCATCGCGGCGACCTCTGAGGACGAGCAGCGCTTGAGCTGGGAGTAGATGCACGCCGACTTCTTCTCGACGTGCCAGTAAATCATTACGCCGCGCCCGCCGTACCGGATGTGCCACTCGGTCATCAAGTTCTGGTCCCAGGCGCCGAACTGCTTCGAATCGGAGGCACAGGCGGTCGTCCCGTCGCCCCAGATTTCTGAGAGACGGGCCCGGAAGATGGCGTTGACCACCTTGGCAATGGCACTTCGAAGTGAGTCTTTCTGGATGAACTTCCGCCTCACGTAGAGCAAGTCGTCATAGTTGATAGCCGGGTCACTGCCGCTCACTCGCTTGAGACCGGTGTTGGTTCCGAGGCCGTAGAGGCTCAGAAGCAAGCGCTTTTGCAGCTCTGCTCGGTCGAGGACTTCTCTGGATGACACGCTCTGGAATTCTTCGGTGAAGCGGACTCTCAGGTCCGTCTCTTTCAACACATCGAGGAGGCTGGTCATAGGCCAACGTCGCGTGATCTCCGCTTTTAGATACGAGAGGTTTGACCGGTTCTGGCTGGGGGTCGCTGCGTGAGACGGAGATTCGCCTCTTACCGCGTTCGATGACCTTGACCTTGCAATTGCTCGGCAGGCTCTTCTCCAACAGGTCGAGGGATTCCGTCATCGACCGTTGCAGCCCGATGACAAACTCCCCGGCGGCCTGTGGTTGCTTGAGCGCCTCGTAGTACGTCTTTCGTTTCCGCTCGAAGTCAGCGGGAAGATCCTCGTCTGGGTTACGGTAGCGGTCTGCTCTGACTACCCAGATCTCCTTGCAGCGCAACCGCTTCCGTAGAGCCCGGAGAACGCAAATCTCGTAGTTGATGCGGTTGATCCGCTCGATGCCCTTCTTATCCTTCTCAAGGATGATTTCTTCCCAGCCGCTTCGCACAACGCCCTCGATGGGGACGCCCTCTTCGAGTGAGAAGTACCGCTGCTTGCTCTGCCGACGGGCCTTCAGGAATTCCAGTGCGTTGATTACCGGGCGGTGTACCGCGTTGTTGGAGCGGAACTCCAGCGCCTCGAGAAGCGGCGGTAACATTCGGCGATAGTGGTTGCGATAGGAGGACCGCATCGAGACGTAGACCTCCTTCTGATAGGCCGGACCTGTGGACTTGAATTCCCGTACCAGGTCCCGAAGTGTGTGTTCTCCAATGACTGGGTACAGAACCTCCTTGATAATGCCGTCGGGATTGTCGACGGCGACGGCGGCGATCCGATACAGCAGCGTGGTTTTCCCATGGACCTTCCGTAAGTCCTCAAGGAGGGTCTTCACCACCTTGCGTTCTGCGCGAGTGCCAATGCGATGAACCACCTGAATAAGGAGGTCCACGAGGCCATCAATCACTTCCATCTGTCGCTGCCAGCAAAAGGCCGCGACCAACGTGTAGCGGATGCTCTCCGGATGCCTTCGCAGTTGACTGGGGCGTTCTCTAGCCGCTCGAGTGCGGTACTTCCAGAGTACCTTGGGCGGAACGGAAGAGAACAGGTCGTCGGGCAATCCAAGGGTAGCGATTTGCTCCAGCTTGGCAATCTCTTTGAGGACACTCTCAAGGCTCACCCGGCCCGGGTCAGCTCGAAGTTCAGCGAAGGGAGTAGTCTCTTGACTTGTGCCGTTACCTTGCTCAGGTACGCAGAGCAAAGCGTCCAAGGCAACTCGACACTCACTCGGAATCTTGTGAGATGACTCAATGAAGAAGTCGTTCTCATACGCCTTCAGAGCGGACCGGAGAATCCGCTCGAGTCGGGATGGAGCCGGGGGTTCCATCCGGTTTCTCCGACACCAGTCCAGTGCGGCTTGCTGAAGGTGCTCGGACTTGTGGTCAACGGGAAAGACTTCACGGCGCAGCCAATCGACCAGCTGCTCGGAATCGTCGACCGTCACTCGGTGAAATCCAAGAACGGAGCGAATCTGCTCGCGGTCCCTCTTGCTGCTGCGTCCGGCGAACTCGTACTCAGAGAACGCCTTGCGCGAGACTTCCAGTTGGTCGCCAAGATAGTCCAGGGCTACCGCTGGAACTTCCTTCCGGCTGCTTGGAAAGCGACCTTCAATCTGAAAGAACTTCAGCAAGACAGCGAAGCCAATTCGACTCCTCTCCGTGCGGTTTCGGAGCAGCTTGAACTCATCGTGCCTCAACGACCAGTACTCAGCGAGTTCCTGCTCGTCCCAGTGTCTCTTCATCACTTCCTCCCCAGCTTCTCTATTCCCCAAGGGTGTCCGGAGAGGATGGTACCAGGGACGTACATAAAGGGAAGATGGAGGGGGGAATCGGCAGGACCAGGCAGAGGCCTCGGGGGTCACATCAGGGGGGGGCACAGATGGCACTTCATGACAGCTTCGGTACCATTGGGCCGTTCACTGTGGACTTTGAAAAGCTCTTCTTCTTCACCAAGTCAGGAGACTATTCGTTTGAGCCTCAGCATGAACCCCATACAGCAGGCACTCCTGCCCGGGGAGGCACCAAGAAGGGCACAACACCCAACTTTCAGCAATCAAGTCAGGCAACCAAGAAAGGTGGCTGGAATGAACTGCCCCCGGTAACAAACCCACAAGGCCGCAACAAACGTTGTGTCTGGTCAATCCCGACTGCCCCCTATCCCGAGACCCACTTCGCTGTCTTCCCCGAGGCCTTGGTTGAGACACCGATCAAGGCAGCGTGTCCGGACTTTCTGTGCACGCAGTGTGGGGCTGCACGGGAACGCATAACCAAACCAGCAATTGAATTTGGACGAGGGAAAAGTCAGACCGCCTACGACACAAAGACAACAACGGCAGGTCGACTCGCGGAGAGAAGGCAGGCATACCGAGCGCTGGGATATGAAAGTCCTCCCCTACCAGTGACTGTGGGCTACAGCGACTGTGCCTGCAATGCAGCTTGGGCCCCCGGAGTTGTCCTCGATCCCTTCTGTGGAGCCGGTACAACCCTCCTGGTCGCCACCAAGCTCAACCGAAACTACCTCGGCTTCGACATCAACCCCGATTACGTGGAAATGGCAAGGAAACGGCTGAAAACCGCCTCCTGAGAGCTCCGACAATCCCCGATCGGTACCCGGTGAGACCTCTAGCCCCGGGATCTTTCCAATCAAGGAGCACGACCTGACCCAACTCGGCTTGTATACTAACCTCTAGGAACCCAGTGAGATTTCTTTAAAGGAGAGGATATTGTGAAATCATTAACGGCCGGTTTTTGCTTTGTCAATGTTCTCATCACGTTGACTGCTGGAATTGAATTCGGAAAGAACGAACAGCTTTTCTCTCAGATTGCAATTGGGGGCGGTGCCGAGAGTTCATTCACCATTACGAGCACAAGTCCGACCGAGATCGAAGTCAGGACAGAGCTGTTTCGGTCCAACGGCTCTCTCTTGCAGGAAGAATCGGTGACGGTCCAGCCAGACGCTACGGAAGTATTATTTTTCGGAGGCAGCGCCGGTACCGTGACCAATGGTTGGGCCAGGCTCACGTCTCAAGGCACCTTCACCGCTTCGCTGTTCTTCAAGATTGAGGGGGTAGGCAATGTCGGCGTACTACCGGCAAGCCCCTCACTGCAGGTACGATTGTTCGGAGTCATCAATATGGAGACAAGAGCCGCGATTGCCCTGGCTAATCCGGATCCAACGCAGACCGCTCAACTCACGGCCAGGATCTTCGACACGCCTGGTAGCTTTCAGGGAGAGGTGAGGTTCGATTTGGCTGCACTCAACCACACAGCCGTCTTCCTAGACGAGCCTCCCTTCAATGCCAAGGAAGACGCATTGGTAGAGATAACCTCAACCATTCCGATCATCGGAACGGCATTACGTTTGGATGGCTCGCTATTGGCCGGTCTGCCGGTGGACACGCCCTCCCAGACAGGGCCGATTACGACGGAAGGAATAGCGGACCAAGCGGTGACGAACGACAAGTTAGCCGATGAGGCGGTGACCGAGTCCAAGATAGCGGACGGTCAGGTCGTCCGATCCTTGAATGGTTTGACCGACAGCGTCAACCTCGTCGCTGGATCTAACATCCAGATCTCCACGCCCGCGTCATCCCCCAACAGCGTCAGGATTTCTAGTACGGCGACCAATGGGGCCACAGGAGACATTACTGCGGTGAATGCTGGTGCAGGTCTGACCGGCGGGGGAACCAGCGGCGATGTGACGCTAGGAGTTGGAACAGGTGGCATCGGATCCACGCAACTTGTAGAGCAACCCGATTTTGGAAGCAGCTCTACTTCAGGTCGCCTCCGGCTCAAGGACAAGGGAGGGGACGTGACCGCCGTCATCCTCGGAGACGGTACCGGGATCTTCGGAACCTTTGATCGTAGTTCGGGGAGCACTGAGGTTGCGTTTCTGGCTGGGACATCGAGTACCGGCGATGGCAGCATAATGGGAGTCAATAATACGCTGGGGAATACGGGCGTCATTATCGCCTCTCTCGGTACAGGTGCGGGGGCCTTGTCCGTTCATAATTCTTCGGGTACTCCGAGGGCAGGGATTCTCGGATCCAGTGG
>JAKZYH010000385.1:0-21638 GCA_047514575.1 Acidobacteriota bacterium
CGAATCAGCCGGCTTGCCAGATCGTCCTTCCCATCGTTATAGTCGATAACCTCGCCGGTCAGTGGATTCAGGAAGAGGGAGTTGATGGTGAAGTCCCGCCGGAGGGCATCCTGGCGGGCATCGGAGAACTTGACTTTCGAAGGGTGGCGCCCGTCTTCGTAGCCGGAGTCGCTCCTGAAGGTGGCCACCTCATAGTTGTTCTCGTCGATCACAACAACGATCACACCGAACTGCTTCCCCACACCGACGGTCTGAGGAAACAGCTTCTCTACCACATCAGGAGCGGCGGAGGTAGCGATGTCGATGTCTGCGAATTCCCGGCCCAGGAGGAAGTCTCGAACGGCTCCTCCAGCAAAATAGGCCTGGTAGCCTTGTTCCTCGAGCCGTCGCGAGATCGTCAGTGCGCCTCGCAGAAGATCTGGATCGGCAGATTCAAGCAATTCCGTCCTCTAACTGAAGAAAAATTCCAAGATACAAGATACAAACAAGCTCCAAGATACAAGCACCAAATTACAAGCACGAGAATTGGTGCTTGGAATTTGAGATTTGTTTGTCCCTTGTTTCTTGTATCTTGAAATTTTCTTCAGGGGTCCGGCTCAGGTGTGAATGATGGCCTCGCCGTCCTCGATCTTGACGACCTTGATGCGATAAGGCATCTCGAAGGGCTGGCTGGGGTCGAAGGGAGGTTCAGAGGAGCGACCGACCGAGGTCAAGACGGTCTCGACCAGTGCCGGCGGGACTGTAACTCCGTTGAAGAGCATGGTCTTGACCCGATAGGTCCCGATTCCGTCCTCGACGATCAACTCTCCCGTGATTTCAACTTTGGGGTGGCTTCCTGCCATCTGGAGGAATAGCAGAACTAGGAAGCTCTGCTGTCCCAGCTCGAGCTCGTCCATGTTCATGTCGAGTTCTGTGATCAGGTTGGTGTCCTGCTCGAGGCGCACGGCCAGAGCGTCAACTCCTTTGTACTCGTTTTTCTTAAGCTCGACTTCCAGGTAGGCATTCAGGTCCGATTCGGCCACGATGTATGTCTTAGGCTCCTCAGACTCTTCGTTCTCTTGAAGATCTCTCAGAACCTCGTCAATTCTTTCGACACCAGGGTCTACTCCGGTGTCCTGGGACTGGGCGGGCAGACTCTGGGCGTTCGGCACTCCGGGGGCAAGTACCCCTATCAGTAGGATCGAGCCAAGCAGTTTCAAGGATTGTTGCATCGTTTCCTCAGATGCGGATTGCGGGCGATTGGGTCGCTCCAGCAGCCATAGCCTGGTGCGCCGCACGAAGATCCGCAATCATGTTCGATAAATCCCTCCTAGCCGGCGAGGGGGACATCTACGTTGAAGTTGCTCTCTATTACTTCCCTTTCGGTTCTCTTGAGAGCATCCGAGAGCGCCTCATCTAGATCAAGTTGCTCTTCGATTCGGTTGATTCCAACTTGGTCGGCCCTCGTTTCGGGATGACGTGGCACGAACAGGGAGCAGCAATCTTCTTCGGGAAGAATCGATATTGGATAGCTGCCGATCTTGCGGGCGACCTCAATGATGTCCTCCTTGTCCTCCCCAACCAGCGGTCGCAGGACGGGGAGTCGTACCGATTCGGAGATGACGGATATATTCTCGAGGGTCTGGGAGGCGACCTGTCCGATACTATCACCCGTCACCAGGGCCAGACCTCCCTCCCGGGAAGCAATCTGTTGGGCAAGGCGAAGCATGAAGCGTCGATAGAAGATGACCCGTGTCGACGCTGGAGTGAACGCCACAATCTGCCTCTGGACTTCCGCAAAGGGGACTCGATAGAGCACCGAGCGGAATTGATACTGGCTCAGGAGCGTCACCAATTTCCGTACTTTTTCCTGCGATTCGGTGCTGGTGTGGGGAAAGGAGTGAAAATGAACGAAGATTGCCTGGCAGCCTCGCTTCATAATCTTGTAACTTGCGACCGGGGAATCGATTCCACCCGAAAGCAGCACCACGACCTTGCCCGAAGACCCCACCGGCAAACCCTTCACGCCACTCAACTTCTCAAAATAGAGGAAGGCATACCTTTCGACGATATCAACATAGCAGGTCAGCTCGGGCGTTCCCAGGTCAACCCGCTTACCACAGCGCTCGAGAATAAATGCACCCAGGCGTTCGTTCAGCTGGGGAGAGTTGAGAGGGAACGTTTTCTGGGCGCGGCGGGCCTGAATCTTGAAGCTCTCAAAGTCTCTCTCTTGAACCAGGCTCCAGAGGTTCTGCTGCAGTAGATCCAGATCCTGTTCGGAGAGCCAAGCGGGAGAGCACAAGACGATCCCAAACACTTTCTGCAGCTTCTCTCCGATCTCTTTGACGGGCGACTCCGGAAGCAGCTCCACGATCAGTCGTCCGGAGATTCGACGTGCCTCCTTGAACGGCAACCCTGAGAGCGCGCGGTGAATATTCTGAAGGAGACGCTTTTCAAAGAAGGAGCGGTTCCCCTTCTTGAGGCCGATCTCATGATAGTGGCACAGAAAGAAGCGCCGCATCGGGACATTATAGCCGAGCGCTTGCCTATAGGTTTCAGGTTGCAGGGTGTCCCGTCTGGCTCGTGAACATTCTCCGGCTGAAAAATCGAGCACCGAGTCCTGTTGCTCCAAAACTCGTATCTGACCGGCTGGCAATACTGGCGGAGCGATCGCCAGAGAGACACAACTTGAAACCTGTAACCTGTAACCTGTAACCTGCAACCTCTTCTATGAACCTGCAACCCTCTTCTGGAGTTAACCATGACCCTGCAGTTTGAATTGCTCATCGAACCCTATGGCGGAACCACAGAAGGACCGGCGTGGGATGGGACTGGTCTAGTTTTCACCCACATACCCGCGAGCCGGATCATGCGCTATGACCCGGTCACTGCCTCCTCGACCGTCTTTCGCTCGGGAACCAACTGCGCCAACGGCTTGATGTTCGATCCCGAGGGACAGCTCTATGCCTGCGAAGGAGATGCCAGGCGGGTGGTTCGGTACGAAGCAGATGGAAGGGCGACGGTCCTGGCGGATCGTTTCGAGGGGAGGCAGTTCAACATTCCCAATGATCTAGCCATCGATCTAGAGGGTCGGGTCTGGTTCACCGATCCCTACTATGAAGGAGCCGCTGGTCCCTGGAGCGAGGATCGCTCCAACAAGGAACTCGACCACGATTCGGTGTATAGACTGGATCCAGGAAGTGATGGGAGTTGGTCGGTGAACCGGGTGACGTTCGATACCACCAGGCCCAATGGGCTCTTGTTTTCACTCGACCACAAAACCCTGTACGTAGCCCAGAGTGGACGCGAGCCAGAAGAGTTGAGGCAGCTTCGAGCCTATCCAGTCCAGGACGATGGGAGCCTGGGGACGTGCAGTGTCCTACACGATTTTGGAGCTCATCGCGGAATCGACGGAATGTGCCTCGACCTTGAGGGGAATATTGTTGCGACGGCCGGCTTCAGGCAGGGAGGGCCGGGACCGATGATCTACGTGTTTGCGCCCTCGGGACAGGTTCTGGAATCCCATCCCACCCCCTTCGACCGGCCCACTAACTGTTCCTTCGGCGGCCCCGATCTGAGCATACTCTACGTCACGACGGTCGGGGGCCATCTCCTCTCAGCGCAAACCGAACGGAAAGGACGACTGCACTTCCCACGCTGATCAGCGTGGGAAGCGTTCCTTTTCGGGCTTGCGGAAGGGTTTGTGATAACCGCCGCAGCTCTTACCGGTTGCTTTCACCTGATCCGCCAGGGCCGCGTCATCGCCCGCTGTGACCCGCTGTATGCATCACCTTCAGGGAGAATTCACCACGTTCGTGGGACTTCCTTCGAGAAAGGCTAAGACGTTGTCGACCACTCCGGCATTGAGGAAGTCGTATCCTTCCGGGGTCTGGTCAGCGCTGTGAGGCGTCAGTACTACCTGCTCGCAGTCCAGGAGTGGATGCTCGGGTCCTGGAGGCTCGGGATCGAACACATCCACGGCCGCACCTCCCAGGTGTCCCTTCTTGAGAGCGTCTACCAGAGCATCGGTACTGACCACGCCAGCACGGGCGGTGTTGATTAGCAGACTACCCGGCTTCATGAGGGCGAGCTCACGTTCTCCCAGAAGGTGTCGACTCTCTGGGGTGTACTTCACGTGCAGGGAGACGACGTCGCTGCGGCGCAGCAGATCGTCCAGCTCCAGGAAGCGAACGCCTAGTTCCTTTTCTCGCTCTGGTGAAGGATGGAAGGTCCACGCCACAACCTCCATCCCTATTGCCTGGGCCAGGCGAATCATGTGGCCTCCGATTGTGCCGGTGCCTACTATGCCCAGGGTTCTCCCTCTCAGGTAGACACAATGGACCTGAGTCCAGCGCCCTGCTTTCAGCTCCGCGGTTTGGTAGGCTGCTCTCTTGGCCGCCGCCATCATGATCCCCAGGGCGTGCTCGGCAACGACCGGAGCGGTTTTCCCGGGTATGTTTGAGACGACAATGCCCAGCCGGCGAGCAGCCTCAAGATCGACCGAGTCGGTACCGACGCCACAGACTGTGAGAAAGCGAAGTTTTGGCAGCTGCTCGAGGAGCCGGGCAGGCCACTTCACCGAGCCGCGCGAGTTGATCAGGATGTCGGCGTTGGCCGCCCTACGCACCTTCTCTTCATCCGACGTCGGTCTGTCCTCGAACAAGATGACCTCACCTCGCTGCTCCAGTCGGCTCAGATGACGCGATCCGGAGAGCTGGGCCGGATCGTCTCCGGGAACAACGATGATCGGTCTGGGTGATTTGGTCACGGTGGTTCCTCGATTGCGAGACTATCTTGGTTGAACTGACGTATACCTGAATTGAGCGATTCTCGACGACGGTAAGCAATCAGCGGAAAATCGGAAGTCAAAGGGCCAGGCGGAAGCCCAGACACCGGTGCCTTAGATCGGGCGGGTCCTCGTGACGATACGCAACCCATAGGGAATCGGTATCGGGTGTCATGAAGGACCCTCCAACCAACACTCGATTGAGATCTGCAGGTAACCCGGTTGGCGTATTCAACGGGGGATCAGTGGCAACCTCGACATAGAGATCTGCCAGCCATTCCCAGACGTTGCCAACCATCTCGTAGAGTCCGTACCCGTTGGGATCGTATGAGCCAACCGGGTCAGGTGCCGCATCGTCTGCGCGCCCGTAACAGCACCAGACAGATGGATCATCGTCTCCCCAGGGAAAGCGCTTCCCTGTCAGGCCGCCACGTGCTGCCTTTTCCCATTCGTCGGCAGAGGGAAGCCGGAATGCCTTGCCAGAGGACTCTGACAGCCAGTCGCAGTAGCCGCGGGCATCCTGCCATGAGACCCCGCAGACAGGCAAGCTCGCCTCCTTGAGGGCGGGGTCATCCCAGTCCATCGGTGTCTGATGCCCGGTGGACGAGATGAAGCTCTCGTACTCGCCCCGGGTAACCGAGTACTTACCAAGTTGGAACGCCGGAATCGAGACCTCTCGAGGGCCCGACCAGCGATGCTTCAAATGGGAAGCAGAGGGACATGCAGGAACACCGAGAGCCACGGGTCCCTCAGGGATTTCCCGCATTTCAGGAAGGTTCATCACTGCTTCAGTTCCGATTGACCGCCGGAACTCACCTCGTCTGGCTCTTTCTCGATAAGTCCCTTTTCTTCCCAGGCGTTGAGGCTCTTTCGTATCTGGTCCGCACGCTGGTCCTGCGGGAAGCTCTTCAGTAACTGCCTGAACTCTGCTGCCGCAGAAGTAGCGTTACCCTTATGGGCGAAAATCGTTCCCGCCAGATAGTAGCTATCGGCAAAAATTTTGGAGGCCTCATCCTTCTTGTAGTGATACATCGACTTCGCAGCGAGATCGATCTTCCCCAAATTGAAGTTCGCCACTGCGCTGAAGTAATGCGCCTGGCCGATGTAGGGATTGAGTTCGAGGATGCGATCGCTCAGGCGAGACACCTCCACCCACTGCTCACTGTCACCCTCCAGCATGGCCAGCTCGATGTAGGGGCTGACGAATTCGGGATCCGCCTCGATCGCTCGTTTGAACGCCTCCCGTGCGCCACCCTCATCCTTGAGTTTCAGCCGCGTTGCTCCCAACAGGTGCCAGGCCGCCGCGTAGTTCGGGTAGACCTTGACCGCCTTCTCCAGCTCCTTGGAGACCTTGGAATATTTGACCTTCTTCTTCCTCAGCTCCTTGGTTGCCTTCTGGAACGCCTTTCGTGCCTTCTTCGGAGCGGCGAGGGCGGTAAAGCTGACAGTTGAGCCTGAGACCTTCTCCAGCCGTCGCAAGACGATTGCTCCCACTTCAGAACTGTCCAGTGGTCGTCTCATCCCCAGTTGGAGTCGCTCCGACTGATAGCCAGGCAGCACAGCGCGCAACTCACAGCCGGCCAGGCTCATGGAACCGTCGAATGAGTCGAGTCCGGTCTGGCCCGCAGGGTTTCTCGAACCGCCTGGATTCCAGGAGCCACCAACACTGGCATCCGCGAAGGCCATACCGCCAGGGGAACCCACTTCGAAGCTGAAGTTGCCGTCGTTGAAAGTAAACGCCTGCTGCTTTACGCTTCCACTACACATCAGCTCAACGTTTATCGAGCCCGGAAGTGGGCTGCCATCGGCCAGGACCACCTTACCACTCAGGCGTACGGGCCGGCGTATGCGATTGATTTGCTGGTCGGGGCTTCGTCGAAAGTCACGTTCCCTCTGGGGGCGCTGGGGCTGTTTACTTGGGGTGCCCTTATCTCCACCACCGGTGTTCTGCTGGGCAAGGATCATGCCGGGGAGGAACAAGGACAGGGCTAGCAGGGTCCAAGCGACACTTACTCTGGTGCTCATTGGAGGCCTCCTGATCTTTATGCGGGAGACTTGACTTTCATATACCGCGTCGGACTCTCGATTCGCTCCCCTTGGGGCGCAAGACGAAAGCCGAAAAGCTCCATTTGAAGCCGAACGCTCTAATTCTGGATGGGGGGCGACGCGAAGGAGGCTCGCTCCTCGATCAGGCCACGTTCCTCCCAGGCGACCAATTTCGCCTCCAGTTTGTCGGCAACCGGCGTATCTTGCGGGGATGCCTTCAGGAAAAGTCGAAACGAATCGGCCGCTGCGGAGAAATCACGCAGCTGAGTCAAGATCGCTCCCATAACATAGTGGCTGCCGACCAGGTATCGGCTCTTACCATGGTCCAGAACCTTCTGGATCGCACCGCGAGCCTTGTCCAGCTCACCCAGGTTCAGATTTGCGACCCCATACAAATAATGAACTCTCATGATGTGGGAATTCAGTGCATTCACTCCCTCGCAAAGCCGAGCCACCTCCGCCCAGTTCTCGTCCCTCAGGGCCATTGCTCCCAGACTGATGTAGGGGCGCAAATACTTCGAGTCTGCGTCGACCGATTTCTGGAACGCTTCGCGCGCTCCAGGTCGGTCTCCCATGGCGAGTTTCGAGTTTCCCATCAGGAACCAGGCGGCGGCATACTCGGGATATATCTTGACGGCCTTTTCCAGATCCTTGACGGCCTTGGGAATGTTTCCGTTCTCTTTCCGGAGCTCCTTGTCGGCCTTCTCGTAAGCCTTTCGTGCCTTCTTCGGGGCCCTGAGAACCGCATAGCTGACGGTCAGCCCCTCCACTTTCTCCAGGCGTCGCAAGACCAGAATGCCGACATCCGAGTTTTCCATATATCGAACGACACCTAGCCCGATTGAGTCCGACCTGAACCCGGGCAAGACACCCCGGAGACTGCAATCGGTGAGATCCAGGCTCGCCTGCTCTGGTCCCTGTCCTGGTACTCGGTTGAATGGGTCGTTGCTGTTGGATTTGTTCCCACTCACACTGGCATCGCTGGATCCCAATCCTTGATCGCCCAGCTGGAAGCTGAAGTTGCCTTCGCCGAAGGTGAAAGCCTGTTGCCGTACCGAGCCCCGACAGACCATTTCCACGGTCACCGGTCCCGGGGGGGAGATCCCGTCTTCCAGCAGCACCCTGCCGGTCAGGAACATCTGACTTGGAAGCTGCATGCTGGGCTGCCAGTCTCCCGAACCGGTGGTGTCGTTTTCTCGGGGGGCATCTGCACTTCTCGGAGTCCGGTCGCCGACCGTCCTGACGCTGCCCTGGGCCTCGAGTGGGGAAGCTGCTAAGGCCAGTATCAGAAGTAGAAGGAGGGACACTGTCTTTGAGTTCATAACCATCTCCTGAGGCCGGGCCTTCAGCTCGTCGAGGCAACCAGGCTACTACCCCGTCAACCTAGAGCGTACTAGCGTCAGCCGCTCCATCATTTTTGATCAGACCAAGCTCTTCCCACTCCATCAGAGTCTGCTTCAACTGGCTCTCGATCGGCTCCCCCGGTGACGTCTGCACGAAGAGTCGAAACTGGCGCGCGGCGGAATCGTACTGTTGTTTCTCGGCCAGGACCGCCCCTAGAATGTAGTGACTGCCAGCGAGGAACTGGCTCGGTCCAGCTCCCTGGACACTCTCAATGGACGCCTCTGCCGAATCCAGTTTCTTCAGATTCAGACAGGCCACGGCGTTGAAGTATTGGGCCTCGACTATGTGTGGGTTCAAGGCAATCACCGTCTCGCAGAGGCGCGTCACTTCTGGCCAATTTTCGGCGGCCATCTCCAACCCTGCCAGGGAAAGGAAGGGATTGACGTACTTCGGATCGGCCTGGATCGCCCGGTTGAAGGAGTCTCGAGCTTCGGATTCATTCTTGAGAGCCAGCCGTGAAGTGCCTAGCAAATACCAGGCAGCAGCGAACTCAGGGAAAACCTTCACTGCCTTTTCCAACTCCTTGACCGCCTTGGATATGTTTCCCTTCGGCTTTTTCAACTCTTTCTGGGCCTTGTCAAATGCCTTTCTGGCCTTCTTTGGGGCTCGGAGCGTGGTAAGGCTGACCGTCGATCCAGAGACCTCTCCCAGGCGCTGCAGGACAATGACACCCACATCACTATTCTCCATCGACCTTCGCAGTCCCAACCTGATCGAGTTGGACCGAAAGCCCGCCAGAGCCGTCCGGAGTTCACAGCCCCTCAAATCCAACTCCCGATCTGAATAACTCTTGGCACCCGGAACCCTGGCAAAAGCATCCACGCTGTCGGCCTGGTTTCCGCTGACGCTGGCGTCCATAGATTTCAAGTCGGAGCCCAGCTCAATGCTGAAATCGCCGTCTGAAAAGGTGGCTGCCTGCTGGCGAACCGACCCCTGGCAGACCAGGTTCACCGTGACCGTGCCCGGTAGCGAAGAGCCATCGTCCATGAGCACCTTGCCGGAAACAAATGAAGGCCGATCCATACTTCGCTGCTCCACCTCTCCGGCCCTCGTTCGCCACACCGCCTCAGCAGGTGAGTCCACGGCGCCGTCGACTTCTGTAGGGTCCCCACCCGCGCTTCCGCGTCGTTTGTCCCTCTGAGCTTCCAGAGGCGAGTTCATCAAGGCAACGAGGAGCAGGCCCAAGAGGGGCAAGGATAGATCTCTGACCATGAGAACCTCCGCGGTTCCAACTATCTTCACAAGACCGGATTACTCATCATACTACTACAGAACTGCCTGCACCACTAGCGGGATTTGAGGATCGTGAGCCCTCTTTCGGAAATGTTGGAGTTCCGACAAGTTCAGAACTGTAGTGCCCGAGGGCGAACACTGGATTCGAAGACCGGATCGGGCTATCTTTGAGTCTTTATGAGTGGTAATCAGACGCGTCCCAATATTCTTCTCATCCAGACCGATCAACATGCGCCCTCGGTTTCTGGCTTTGCTGGCGATCCTTATGTGCAAACCCAGCACCTCGACGCCCTTGCTCAGCGCTCCACGCAGTTCGACACCGCGATCTGTCCCTCTCCTATCTGCACCCCTTCACGAATGTGCATGCTCACCGGCAAGGAGGCTCATCGCTGCGCTGCCTGGAGCAATCACTGGATCATTTTTCCCGAGCATGTTACCTGGCCCGCTCACTTCGCAGCTCACGGTTACCGGACTTGTCTGGTGGGCAAAATGCATTTCGGCGGACGCGACCAGATGCAGGGGTTTCAGGTCAGACCCTATGGGGATCTGCGCCATGGTTTGAGCCATCAACCCGATCCGATCGATCTCTTCCCCGCCTACCACGGGGCCGAGAGCGCAGGAATCACCGAGATTCCGGAGAGCCTTCTCCAGGACGTCGTCGTCACCCGGGAGAGTCTGGCCTTTCTCCTGGAGCACCAGGACGTGGAACCGGACGTTCCCTGGTTTGTCTGCGCTTCCTACTCCCGTCCCCATTCTCCCTTTACCGCGCCGGGACGCTACATTCGGCGTTATCGAGACAAGATCCCCCCCGCCTATCTGCCCCTGAATCCGGACCAGGATCTGGAGCCCTTTGCCCGTCGATATTTCAGCGTCGATCAACCGGCTGAGGTGTCGCTGCGGGGCCGCGAGGCCTACTATGCCTGCATCGACTTCGTCGACGATTGCATCGGCGAGCTCCTGCATGGATTGGACCGGGCAGGTCTGTTGGACAACACCATCGTCATCTATACCAGCGATCATGGGGAGATGATTGGGCATCACGGCATCTGGGGAAAGATCGTCTACTACGAGCCTTCGGTCGGCGTCCCGCTGCTGATGACGGGCCCAGGAATCCGAACCGGTCATCACCGCGTGCCTCATCCGGTCTCTCTGCTGGATCTGTTTCCGACGAGCTGTGCCCTGGCAGGTCTGCCGATTCCCGAGGGACTGGACGGAGTCGACCTTCACGAAGTGCTCGCCGATCCGGAGACGGCCAAGCCGCCCAGAGATTTCGCCACCAGTGCCGCCTTCGCCTACGGAGTACGCATCAACTACAACACGACCGACGAGAATCAGCCTGGCGCAGCCATGCGTCTGGTGCGCGATCAGAACTGGAAGTATGTGGAGATCGAGAAGGGTTCTCCCCTGCTCTTCGATCTAGCGAACGATCCCTTGGAGAAGCTGAATCTGGCGGAGCGTCCCGAACACCAGGAACGGTGTCGCCAGATGAAGCAGGCATTGTTTCGCGACTTCAGCTGGGAGAGGGTGCACCGGCAACTCGCCATGGATCGTGCCCGATTACCCGAATTCCTCTCCGGACAAAGGCCCAGCACACCGAACCAGTATGTACTCGCCGACGGCCGTATATTCGACGCCGAAGGAGGTCTGTACGGTGCCCGCTGGCTTTATGTGCCCCCAAAGGCTTCCGGTGGTATCATTCCTCAGCAGTTTGGATAAAAAGAAGGGGACGGAAGAGAAGGGTGAAAGTACTCCAGCTTGACAGCGCGGCGATCGCAGATCCGCCGGGGATTCTGGGTTCCGCCGAAGCCATCATTCAGGCGAAGGAAGGGCAACCGGTTGTCGCGGTGCCGGCCATGGGCTCGAGCGCCGAGACGCTCGTGAAGGCCGCTCAGAGGTCGGCGCATCAGGACGTGGTCCTGGCCTCGACCCTGGCCGAAGGATCGAGAACCTACCATATGCAGGTGGCCGAACAGATCACATCGGCCGTATGGCAGGAGACCAAGAAGTCGCTTTCCAATCTATTCGAGGAGATCACCGACCTGCTGAAGGGACTCTACCTGCTGGGAGAGCTGAGTCCCAGATCGGAAAGGGTCCTGCAATTCTATGCGGAGGGATTGGCTGCCACGGTCCTGGCCCAGGCTTTGAAGGAGAAAGGCTGTAGCTCTCAATGCCTGTTCCACCGGGAGCTGTTCGTCCAGCAAGTGGATCAACCCCAGCGCGCGGGGACTGGCACCTTCTCTGAGCTACAGCAAGAAGTAGAGGCACTCCTGGCCGAGAAGACGGTACCGGTCATCCCTCTCTCCTTGGCAAGCCTCAACCTGGATCTGCGCTAGGCATCTTTCCCGCGAGTGGACTTACCGTCCGACCCGAAAAGGAGCAATCTCTACTCGCTTTCACGAGTATCTCCTACGCCGAAGGCGTTATTGCGGGTAGCCCAGGGTTTGCGATGCGAAGCGAGCTACCCTGGGTTCGAATTGTCCCCTGTTTTTCTACGCTGAAGGCGTTATTGCCCAAGCGTTTCCGGTCTGCAATAACCCCTTTGGGGTAAGGCAATTGACTGATCTAGACCCAGGGTAGCTCGCTTCGCATTGCAACCCTGGGCTACCCGCAATAACACCTTCGGCGTAGGGCCCTGAAAGCGCGTAGAGTGTAATCTGATTCAATTCAGCTTCTGCCGATAAATCGACACCGCCTCGTCAATAGCCGCCAGAGCCTCCATCTGATGCGCAGGACTCTCGTAGAGCGCCTTGGTTAGCACTGTTTGCCGCAGCTCCTCGATCCGATCCAGGAAGTACCGGACCGAATCCCGGTCCACGAAGGGCCTCCCCTGGATGATGCAGTGAACCGGGGTCGTATGAGCAAAAAGCGTAGGATTGTTCACCAGCAGACGGTGGCGTCCGCCGGTGACACGTGCCGCTACCCAAGCGCTTTCAGCCAACTCGATCTCTCCTTCATAACGTAGAACCCTTCCCTTCCCGTGTCCGGGCACCGACTGGACTACCTTCCCGTTCGCGATCAGGTCCAGCCTTCCCATTGGCACCTGTGAATAGGCTTCGGCCTTCACCCTTATCCGTCCAGGCTGGCTGAGAGCGAGTCGGGAACCGGGCAGCTGACCCTCGACCTCGAAGAAAAGCAGGGGAGCATTCGAGACGAAGGTCCGGCCCTTCTTCAATCCTACGATCCAGTCCTGGTAGGTGAGCTCACCTCCCGTATGAACGTAGACGCGATCCCCACCGATGACTTTGTGGCGCCGGATGTTGTTGAAGGTATCGGTGCCGGCGGCGGCGCTCAGCTGAAAGCCGCAGTTGAGGAGCCGATGATAGATATCGGCCGAGACTTCGGTATTGGCGTAACCCAGGATCTCCATGCCATCGATCGTCCCCAGGGCGGCATCGACCGCCAACGACCTCGCGGTCCTCGATCCAGGGTGGACGTAGAAGACGACGGCGCCCTGCTTCCGGGCGCGCCGGGCCACGCTTGTGTTGGGTGGGTAATCGAAGGGATTGGGGCTGCTGGGAAAGCCGCTATACGGTGGTTCCATGAACCTCTTGAGATTCAAAAGTGCCATGTGGCCGTAGAGCCAAGGCCGAAACTCCTCGTTCCAATAGAGAATGTGGCGGGGAGTGGAAAGAGGGTGTGGAGCCCCGCTGAAACGCTGCCGGTCGTAGACGACGGTCCCCTGGGAGTTGCATATCAGCAGGTTCGCCACGTTGAGATCTTCGGCCTGCACCTGAAGGCGTATGTCTTCGGGATTCACCAACTGAGCCATCGTCTTGTGGACCAGGTTGGGGTGGATATGGATATCCCCAGAGTACCAACCCCGGGCAGCTGGATCGACGATCCGCTGGAGACGGAACTCCTCGATCTGAAAGCCTCCTGGAGACAGGCTCACGATCCGGTTCTGAGCAGCATACTCCGGACCTCGGACCGCAAAAATCTCAGTCTTACCGGCGGGAAGGACCACCGAGCTGACTCCCTGAGTGTGGAAATAGGGTTCGGCTGTAAGTTCAGCGCTCCTCAGGTAGGCTCCCGAAGGACCACGTCCCAGACCATCGGATCCCCGCAGGTGAACCCGGGCAGGAACCAAGCGGCCCTGTTCATCGAAGACCCGAACCATGAGCCTCGAAGCCTCCTGCCATTGGAGGGCAAGCGACAGGTCCTGCTCGATTCCTCCGGCAGCAGCAACCCGGAGCACCAGCTCGTCTCCGCCGCGTCCCCAGATCCTGAACACCACTGGATAGACTTGTCTTGGCTCCAACTCCAACTCGAGGGTGGCGAAGGTGAGGTCTTCTGAGCCGGACGATAGAGTGACCGCAAGACGGTCGGCACCACCGTTCTGAATCAAGACCGGCAGACGGTTTTCGAGTCCCTTCGTGAATTTGAGAAACGAAGGTCGGACCAGCGCGACCGGAGCTGGCGTCAGTGCGATCTTGAGCAGTTCGGGAGAGTCGAGGGCCCAGAGTGCGCGATTGACCTGCCGTTTGACCTCCGTCTCAGATATGGGAGTCCTGGTTCCGAAGGCATCACGCTGATGCATGTTTAGCCTGCGAATGGGCTGGTAGATAGCCAGGGCAGCTTTCCGGTCCATTTCGGTATTGAGCAAGAGATCGGAAAAGAACTCGGCGAAGTCCCGAAGGACAGGACTACGAACCAAGAGACCGTCCATCTCGTCCTCGGTAAGCCCATAGGGATTCCTGAGGCGGCGGTCACTCCCCCCTGCATGTAGATTCAAGAGCAGGGTGAGCAGCAATAACCCAGCTGCACCGGGTTGAAGCGAGTGCTTCCAAATTGGCCGTCTACTTCTCACAAGACTCCCCGATCGATTTTGAGATCACTCATTGCTCTGCCTCCCATTATGAACAGCAGGCCAACTGCGAAACAGACCTGATTTGCATATCGATGGCCCAAAAGAACCTTTTTTCTTTGGAGCCCATCTCTTAATGTGAGAGAGTAGATTCAACTGATCGTTAACGCCGGAAGGCTCGGCTCCCAGTTGAACACGAGCCGGCGCCTAATGATCCTGTTCTGGGCACCCGATCTGTTCAGTAAGACTCGCGTGGAGGCACACGATGGACGGAAAGGACAAAGACAAGGCAAGAGCGCAAACCAAGGCAATTGAAAAACGCCCGCGCCCGCCCATCGAATGGAAGCTGACCGAAGAGGACAGACAATTCCTCCGCTCCTGCAATATCCGCGCAAGCTAGTTGATTCGGACGTTGACACTTTGGGAGTCCCACCTACCGAGCCATTGATTCCACCGTTTCGTTCCGTTGCGACACCCTCTAAAGGACCGGTCCAACACGCTTCGCGCCAGGCCGCTGAAGCAGCCTCCTTGAACCGGACACATCCTGGTCTCGGACCACGGGCTCGGTGAGTTTGGCTCCACCGAAGGTCCGTTCCTCGGCGGTATGGCGTCGCTCGCTAGCTGCTAGGTCGGGCGGCGGTGAGAAGGGCCTAGCTTAACTAGCAGACTCCTAGGGGAACACAGTCACTTCGCACTCCGCGCTTGCCGTCAAAAGGGATGAAGTCGAGGTCGCCTCGATCGAACAGGTCCAGGCCCCAGGTGTGTCAACCGTTATATTCTCACAGCCCTCTGCCGGAAGATTGTCCATGGGTATGCATGAGATCGACACATCGACGGGTACCGTTTCAGAAACAGTGGCGTTCCAGCATACTCTCACCTGTTGACCCAACCCTACTCCTGGAGGTAGGCAGGAGAACTCGATCTGTGCTGGATTGACTACGACTTGTGCACTCGCGGAGACGGTCTCACCCGTCTGGTTGTATGCCGTCAAGGTATAGGTCGTGGTTCTGGTTGGAGTCACGTTCTGGCTCCCGCTGAGAGTGGCTCCATCGAACACAGTGACATCCGCGTTCGTGATCACGACTCTGCTGGCGTCCTGGACTACCCATTGCAACTCTGAGTTGGGATCATTTTCGAAAACTTCGGGCGGGGTAGCTAGAAAACGCTCAATCACCGGCAGCCGCTCCTTGACAGTGACCGTCGCCTGGGCTGAGACGGTTTCCCCGGAATCGTTGTACGCAGTGAGGGTGTAGGTGGTCGTGGTCGTCGGAGAGACGTTCTGACTTCCGGTTAGAGTGGCCCCATCAAACAGCGTCACAGCCGCGTTGGTGATCACGATTCGGCTGGCATCCTGGACTACCCAGTTCAGGGTGGACTGGGTGTTGTCCGCACGCACCTCGGGCGGGCTGGCCGTAAAACTCTCAATTGCCGGCAGCCTATCCTTGACGGTCACCGTTGCCTCGGCAGAAACGATCTCGCCTGAATCGTTGGAAGCAGTCAGGGTGTAAGTGGTGGTGGTCGCCGGATTCACCTGCAGCGCTCCCATGAGGGCGGTCCCTTCGAGCAGCGTCAAACCCGCATTCGTGATCACGACTCGGGTTGCATTCCGGACTGTCCACTCCAAGGTTGACGTGGTGTTACCCGTACGTACCTCTGGTGGAGTGGCCGTAAAGTTCTCGATCGCCGGCAGGTTATCCTTGACCGTTACCGTCGTCTCGGCGGACACGATCTCTCCCGAATCGTTGTACGCAGTCAAGGTGTAGGTTGTCGAGCTCGTCGGAGTCACTACCTGGCTTCCGGCAAGTGTGGCTCCCTCGAATAGGGTCACAGCTGCGTTGGTGATCACGATTCGGCTGGCATCGCGGACCACCCACTCCAGTGTGGACTCGGTGTTGTCCGTACGCACTTCGGGCGGGTTCGCGGTGAAACTCTCGATCACCGGCAACCGGTCCTTGACCGTCACGGTCACCTCGGCCGAGACCGCCACGTCGACGACGTTGTAGGCCGTCAAGGTATAGGTTGTCGTTTGGTCAGGACTCACCGCTGTACTTCCCGAGACCGATTCCCCGGCGACGGGTTGGTCGATAACAATTGCCCCCGCGTTTGTAATGACGATTCGGGAGGCGTTTTTCACCGTCCACGATAGCTCTGAATCGGTGGCGCCCGCCCGCACCTCGGGCGGGATTGCTCTGAATGCTTCGATTACCGGCGGATCGATTTTCGAAGCTTTTATGCACACGACATCCGGATCACTTCGATCGCCGAAACTGTCTGTCACCACCAGCTCGAAGCAATAGGTCTGCCCCCCCTCGGCATCGAAGCACGGAGTTGAGGTATTGCCGCCCTCCAAGGCGACGGGCTCACCTTCAGTCTGAGTCCACTCGAACTGCAGGGAATCTCCGTCAGGGTCAGAGGACCCAGTACCGTCCAGGCACACTTTGATCGTTCCGGAGGATGTCGGTGGCTGGACCTCTCGATCCGGTCCGGCATCTGCGATCGGTCGACGGTTTCCACGCCTGACCACGCGCGTCAGAGTTTCATAGCTGACCCGAGGCACAAACACCGGAACCGGCCCTTTGGCCCCTTTGAAGGCGGATGGCAGCGGCCAATCGTCGAAACGGACACCGAAGGCGAAGCGCCAGTTGTTCTCTGTAGCCACAAAGCCCTCGTTGATTCCCAACTCACCGGTGATGCCGATCTTTCCCCACAGTTCCGGACGGACGAACCTCACAACGCCTCCGGGAACGTTGTTTCTGAGGGCGGAGCTCATGTAGCCAAAATTGCCCTCCACGTATGAATCGCCCGGTACCGCTACCTGGAAGTTTGCGCCAATTTGATCCATCACCTTCAGGTAGGTTTCCTCGAAAAAGACCTGATCGAACTGAACCGTCTTGACCACAGGCTCGTCCAGGTTGGCCTTGGTGAAATAGAAGCCCGCCTGTCCTCTGTCGAATAGGTAGCCGAAGTTGAAGAAGAACTGGCCCAGAGTTCCTCCGTTGTCGAAGCGATCCCGCTTCACGTAGCGGATGCTCTCCATCGCCGCTACCTGGAAATCTCCGAATCGGAAAACCGGGCCCAGGTCGATCTGTAGCTCGGTACTACCGTAGTCGGTCAGGTCGCGCCGGTCTCTCTCGATAAAGTTGCCTATAGTTGGCAGAATCTCGTCCAGATCGAAGAAGTCTCCGTGAGAGCGAAAAGAGACTTCGCCCTGAGTCTGCAACGCGACGTTCTGATTAAAGCGGTGAAAAGCTCTGCCCGCGACCTCCCCTTGAAGCTTGCTGGTTCGAGAGTCCGTGCCTAGCCGAAAACCAAGCAGTTTGAATTTGGGAAAAAAGAAATCCTTGAACGATAGTTCCAGGGTCGGCGGGTCAAGTGCCGTCACCTCGACCCTGTTGCCTGATGCCTGCATTTCCAACTCGTATGCCGTTGGCGCGGGCCCAGGCGTCTCCAGTCTGGTCAGGTTGGGCTTGGCGTCGGTAACCCCCTGGCCCCGACGATGAAAGTAGAGGTCGCAGGGAGAAGGCACCAGGACCGACAATTCAACCCGTTTCTGTGCTCGGAATCTCTGTGCCGCCTCGTTGCCCCAATCAGTCTTCTCCACTTCACTCGGGTTGATCTCGAAGTAATCCAAGGGCGTAACGTTGATTCCTCGCTCTCTGGCCTCTTCCTGATAGAACTCGAAGTACCAATTTTCGATAATTGGATCTTCGAGCCGTCGGTCCAAGGACTGCGCGAATAACCGGCAACGGGGTAAAGCATTAGCTTCAGGAACGGCTTTAACCGCGAATTCCTGGAGGGGGAAAAGGGCTTCGGAGCGGTCGAAGATCAGTTCCAGCCTGCTCGCAGAGTTCCGGTACTCTTCGAAGTCGGCAGACTGTTTTTCATAGACCTCTCGCAAGGTCGAATCCCCAACAACGTACTGTTCGAGACGAGCCAGAACGGCCTGTTCTGATTGTCCCTGGCTGTAGCCATAGTGCCTGCGAATTCTTCGCGAGGCGATGTCAAAGTGGGTCTCGTGGAGCTTCGGATGACCTATCAGGGCAGCCCCCGTGGCCATCAACACGTGGAGTCTGGCTGTGTCTTCAACCAGAGTCTTACCCTCTGGTAGTGTGTAGTCCAGACCATAGTGCCGCTCCGCTTCATTGCACTCGCGCTGCATTGCCTGGACGATGGGATAGTTTGTCGACAGGTGAAAGAAGCCGGGTTCTCTCAGGCTGAGAAACAGATCGCTCACCCTTTTCAGGTGCACGTTGATCGGGGCCGCCGTGGCAACTCCAATTGAGAAGAGCCACAAGATCAGGAGTTTAAAGCCAGTCCGATAGCAACTGCTGCCCAATTCGACCTGCCCCTCGCTGTTTTCAGGCTTGGCCCGAGAGGTCCAAGCTACATCCAAGATTCGACGGAACTCCGCAATCTCGTGAGGTCCTTAAAGGTGACTAAATCACAACTTCTCTCGAGATGTTCCGTTGCGTTCCTCAAGTCATTGAGAAGGTAGAATGCCTGTGCCAGGTGAGCGTGAATGTAACACTGGCGACTCTCCGGAAGGATCGGAGCGGACTCGTCCAGGAAACCAGACTGGAAATCCGCCAATTCACTGTATCTGAGGTCTCTCCCCAACTCGAGACCGTAGTCTCTAATCCGATCGACCAGCTTGTCCTGGACTACCTCGAGCTCGTCTTCCGTCGCTGCTGGTACCGATAGCCTTAGACCGTCGCGAAGGGTCTCGCACGCCAGCCGCACCAGCCTGTCTCGAGTCGGCCTCTCGTCCGGCAGTAGCTTCAAATGTTCGGCACCGGCATACAGGAAGTCCCCGTACCAGTCGAACGGTCTATAGGCGCGAGATTTGCGCTGCATCCGCTGACCGACCTCGTTAACGTATTCTTCAACCTTCTCTTTTTCACTACTCTCCAGAAACCGCGATAGCTCAGAGGGAGCTACCTCCTCAGGTTCGGGGAAAATGCTGCCGAGCGTCTTCTTGGCGAGATAGAAGAAGCTGGTTCCAGTCAGGTTGGCGTCGTCAAGCTCGATCAGGAGAGCGTAGTCGCTGGCCAGAGCAATCGAAACGTCCCCCTCGTAGAGTTGAATTGCGTCCGCTAGAATCCCATCCAGGACCGCCCCGACGTGTTTTCCCAAATCGGGACTCTCTGCAACCAGCTTCACGGTGACATCTATCAGCTCCTGGACATAGACGGCAGGTGGAGCCGGCTCGGCTAGATCGATACACCCTCTTCCAGCGAGGTGAACACTGGTGAATGCGTCTGGGTCTGATTTGATCTCCCTACAGATGGCGAAAGCAGTCGCGAACGCGTTGAGGGGTGGGTCAATGATCTGGTCGAAGGTCAGAGGCTCCCTGGTGGCCAGCTCTTGCTCGGCAGCGTATCTCAAGCCGATGACCGCCTGGGCCAACCGGTCGTTCACGCATAGGCTCTTCTTGGGTAGATTGGGATAGAGGCTCTCGCGGAGAATGTTTCGAAAGCAGGCGTACTCAGAAGGGTCAGAGCCGCTTTCCAGCAAGCACTGAAAGGCATCGGAGGTGCTCTTGAGAAGCTCTTTTTCCCGAGTGTCCTCTGCCGAGGGTTTCTCCAGAAACCCCCTTAGTTGTTCAACTTGCGCCTTGGCAAGGCAGTCTTGACGTGCCGCTGCCTCTAGACTGCTTCGCACAGTGCACTGGGCGGCTGCACGTTCTCCGCTCGCCAAAACCAATAGCACGCACGAAACAACAAGGCGGATACCAAGAGAGCCGTAGAAACTGAGATTCATAACCTAAGGAAACGACTGTGCGAAGACCCCGAAACCGTCCCGTGCGCCTATCTCGTCATTGCCGCTCTCTTGCGATTCTCTATCTTCTTTTTATCCCATTGTTTGAGCTGATCGACCCTGCTCTCAACATTCGCCCAGAACTCACTACATCGTATCAGGAACTTCTTTTCAGGGAGGATCTCCTCCTCCAGTTCCAGCACTTGAAGCTCAGTGTATTGGTCTTCGTCCTCCCCGCAGGGCGTCCGCTCCAAAGAGAGTCGTTTGATCCAATTGGACTCTACGGCGAGGCGTTCCAAGGTTTCCCTCTTCTTTTCCAGACTTATTCCCGAGGCGTCAAACGGCAGATACTGAGGAGGTGGGCCGACCCCCTCGGTGCGCCAGGGTAATTCGGCATTGAATACTCTATCTGGAACAAGCGTGGCGCTGAATATATTGAAGCAGGCTCCCCCTTCCTCTTCCTTGGAGGTACCGCTCGTGATTCGGGGAACGTAGACCAATTTCAGCTGAGCCAGACTCGACAAGAAAACCTCAAGGTCTTCCTCGTCGTCGAAGACCCTGTCCAGTGTGATCATTCCTTCTGGAGGATACCCTATACTCTGTAATCTCTCCGCCGCAGAACCGGCTGTGAAAAGCTGCCGTGAACCGAATATGCGAACCGGAGTGTCGCCATTGATCTTTGCTCCACGGACTGGCAAACCCACGTAGAAGCTTAGATTCATCTCGATTTCAGGGTAGTAGCAACTTGCGTTCTCGGCGGAATAGTCTCGTAGCCTGTCCTCGATCTTCTTCAGCTTGAGCCACTCGGGCGAGAGGCGTGAGTCCAGCAGAGAAGCGTCACATCTAAGCATCCTAGAGGAGTCTACCGGCTCTACCTGACACAGCTGATTGCTTCCCTGCGCGAAAACGGGGAGCAGAATCGGAGATTCTTGAAGAAGGCTGCAGAAGCCGACGACTGCCGCCAGCAACAATGACCCTCGTCCCGGGGGCAACCCTCTTTTCATCCTTTCTTTTCCCAACTCAGATCTCAGCACGATTGTGTTTCCCGGATGCCCTATCTGCCTCTCACGATTCGGACGGTTACGTCTCGGCGCTGGACTTCATCGTAAGCCCTAACCTCGAGTTCGGCCGTCGCGGCCCGGCGAGGCAGGATCCGCTGGATATTTCCATCCACCCTGAGCCAAAAGTCGTTCGTGGAATCTTCGGCTTTGACTACCTTGAAGAAAGGGCTCTCTGTAAGCGGACCTTCCATTCGCCTGACGCGTACGGATGCTCTGCCAGCCTCGTCTCTGCCATCCGGATCGATTATGTACTGGCTCAGATTAAAATAACGATAGTCGCCTTTGGGACTATCGAGAAGCCAGTGAGAATAGAACTTTATGAAATCAGTCCGTCCCTCGTCAGGGTCCAGATAGGCTGCCTGTGGCGGTTGATTCTCGAGCAGGATAAAACTGATGATGAATTCTTCGGTGCTACCGTTTGCGGAATAAGAGGTTCTTCCGGTAAATGGGGAGGTCAAGTGGCCAGGTCCTCATGGATGAAGTAGAGGTTGAGCTTGAAGTAGTCCATGTCTCTGAAACCATAGGCTCGTCTTTTGAGGACCTTAATCTTGTTGTTGAGTCCTTCGAG
>JAKZYH010000386.1:0-22865 GCA_047514575.1 Acidobacteriota bacterium
CTGTACCTTTTTTGAACCACATGAGGCTGAATTCAATCGAATGAGGTTTGATTTCGTTTTCACGCACCACGTTTTTGAACATGTTTTCGACCTACATAAAGTATTTGTCCAAATGGAAAGTCATCTGAAGCCGAAGTCCTCGATGCTTCATCTCTTACCCTGTGGCAATGAAGGCAGCTATGAACACAAAGTGTGCCTCTTGAGGAAGGGTGGTATCAATGCAGATCTTGGTAATAGATTCTTCTTTGAAGACGAAGGCCACGTTCGTCGCTTGACGTCGAAAGAATTCATAGAATTGAGTAAGACAAGAGGATTTGAATTGAGGAACGAATATTATAGCAATCAATATTATAGAGCGATTGATTGGATAACGGCTTCTGGAACGAGATTCGTGGAAGTGTTTGCTGACAGTACAGAGGCTATTAATAGCCATGCTAGAAAGAAGCTGGATAATATACGTAGACGCCTAATGTTGATTAGCAGACTCCGCACACTTTCGCGGCTTTACGAATCTCGATTAGGAAATAAAAGGAAAACGCTCAAACAGTACGTACTATTATCACTGGGGGTTCCCATATACATTCTCGCAAGATCAGTTGATAGATACTGTAAGAAGAAATCAAGAAAAGAATGGGAAACACAGAAATCTAAAAGCAACGGTAGTGAAATGGTCCTGTATTTTAAGAGAGATTGAATCAGAAGAGTCGATCAAGACGTCGCAGCCGAGGGCTGTTCTGCTAAGCTGGTTACCGGCGGGGAGCTTTGAAAAGTTGCGCGGCTGGGCTAACCCTCGCGGAATCCGACACCGCCGGGGCAGGGCCACTTCTAGCGCCCCGTCCCTCTGGAATCACCCGGCGACAGGCCTCCACAAAGGCGTGTCGCCCGAGACCTCCCAGTGGGTCCAGCTCAATCAGCAGTTGCTGGACCGCGGAGAGGTCGCGGAGGTGGTCGTCTCGATGCAACAACTCCCAGCAGAAGACGAAACCGCTCGCAACGCCCAAAGAACTAGCATCGAGTACTTCCAAAAAAATGAACGACGCATGCGTTACGCTTGCTTCCGCAGCCAGGGACTTTTCATCGGCTCCGGCGTTATCGAAGCGGGCTGCAAAACCATCATTGGCCAACGTCTGAAGCAGTCCGGGATGCGCTGGACCGTCCGCGGGGCCAATGCCATCATCGCCTTGCGTTGTTGCCAGCTATCCCACCGCTGGGAGGAATTCTGGGAAGCCCGCTCAGCAGGATAGTGAGCCATCACCTATATTCTTGACGTACACCCTCGTCGCTGCTCTCACATGAGCCTTTTTATTCACTACGGAGTTGACGACTTTGGCGATCGCACAGGAGCAGAATTAGGTGATCTATCTCATTCCAGTACTGCCGCAGCTCGGACCAGAATAAACCTCGTATGCGAGGTAGTGCTACATGCGGCTCGGGGAAACTGTCCATTGCTCAGGCCTTGTCATCTTGAGTTGCCGAGGGCTATTCTTATTCTAGCCGGCGAGCCAGAAATGAAGGTGTCTGTAATTACAGTTTGCTACCAGGCATGTGAGTTCATTGATAGGACGCTGGACAGTGTCCTGAAACAAGCGTATCCAGAGATTGAATACATTGTCATAGACGGCGGTTCAACTGACGGAACCCTCGACAGGATAAATCGGGTGCGGCACAAGCTACATGGGTTCGTCTCGGAACCGGACGAGGGAATCTACCACGCCATGAACAAGGGCATCCGAATGTCGAAGGGGGATGTTCTTTGTTTCCTGAACGCGGGGGACGTGTTTTACAGTTCAAATATAGTCGAATACGTCGCAGGCCGTTTCGAAGAGTATCAAGAAATGGATTTACTCTTTGGCTCAGTCATCGTTTCAGACGAGCTTACCAAGAGGGCCTCCCCAAAAACGCACGAGGGGATCACGAAGGACTTTCTATATAGGAATACTATTTGCCATCAGGCACAGTTCATTCGAAAGTCTGCGTTTGAGCGAGTCGGCCTCTATGACGAGACCTATCAACTCCTTGCAGATCTCGAGTGGTTCTTGAGAGCGATGTCGCAACATCGAATTCGCTTGAAGAGAACGAGGCAGATCGTTTCGGTGTATGTGCTTGGTGGACGCTCCAGCGAGGAAGGTGCTCTGCACGCGAAGGAGCGGAGCGAGATACAGCGCGAATACTTCACCACCTGGGAAAGGTCACTGATCTGGTGCTACAAAAGGCTCCATGGGGTAGAGCAAGCGATTCTGAGAGGATTTATTCCGGGGCACAAGGTTGCAGACGAAGTGATCGACTAGAGTGTTTTCTTCAGGGCTCGCGAAACTCAACTACTCTACCGGCCACGTACTAGATCTGCTCTTCAGTCGATTCTGGATACATAGGTAAGGAGAGTATTTCTCCTGCCGTCTTGAAAGCTTCCTGGAACGTCCCTCGCTCCCGATCCGCGTCCTTGTAGAATTCGAGATCCGGTAGCGCAACTGGATAGTGGATTCCGGTGCTGAACCCACCGAGATTCAGAAACTCCTGAAGATCTGCCCTGACTTCAGCCTCTACTCGGATGACGTACAAGTGGTAGACGGCTCTCACGTCCTCTATCGCAACCGGTGTGGTGACGCCGGAAGCTTGCAGATACTGGCTGTATAGACCGGCGTTGCGCCTCCGCAGGCGGGTCCATTCATCGAGATGCTTCAGTTTCACGCTCAGAGCGATGAAGAGGGCGTCGGTTCTATTGTCCACGCCACGCAGTGCTTTGCTCCGCAAAACTCTGCAAACTCGTGTTCGAAACTCTTCAAGAATGGCCCCCCGATAAAGGCCGGGTCAGAAACGACAGCCTGAATTGCGGCATCGATCTCTTCCTTGATCGAAGCATACTGCGTCTTCAGGTCTACAAAAGGTATCTGCATTGCTTTACTTGCCCTGCTATCTTAGCCAGACGAACCGTTCCGCGCCCTCACGTACTCCCCCGCTGCGGCGGATCCAATCGCCGTTTTTCTGGACATCCAGAATACAACCTCATGATGACCAAGACACTATTTAGTCCCACCCCTTGGCCCCATTTGAGAAAGAAACTTCAGCCGGGATGCGAGATTCTGTTGTTGTCCAGCTCTCTCCTTGAAACTGGGGCTCATACTGCTAGCAACTCAAGTCGTTCGCGGCTCTGCCGGACCTGGCTTGTGGCAAAGGGTGAAATACCCATTAGGTCCATGGAATCACCCGTCTACAGGCCGACACGAAGGAGTACGTAGTTGACCAGAAGAACTGGGCCAGCACGCTGGCGACGCGTTGACGAGGCAAGTATCTTGCAAGTCGCCTAGCCTCTGTAAAGGCCTTCCGCCTCAAAAAAGCCCAGAGCAAGGCGCCGTGGAGCGAGCCCTCGGTCGCGCCTCGCTTAACCTGGTCCGGCTCGCACTCGTGCGCAATCCTTGCGAACGCCTCTACTATTTCTCTGACCTTCGCGGTTTGCTGGTTCCTTGAGTACCAGCCCACCATCGTCGACGCGGTCGCGTCTACCAGGTGCCGCCTGTCGTCCGTCCCAAGCTGTTTGCGGTATCCCTCGACAACCGCGCGCACGAATTCAGTCCAATCGGCCTTTGTCGCTTCCGCCTCCACCATCGTCAGAAGGGTCAGACGGCGGGCAACCAACCGGCGAGCCCCAGGCCTATTCTTCGGGATAATGCTCAGGAGACGCGGGAGCAGGTACATGCCAGCTTTTCGATTTCGCCTCAGTCGGCGATCACGAATCGTTTTTCGCTCCCCATGCTGACGTACCAGGGTCAGTGTCTCCGGAACATAGACGGCCGGAAAGAAAAGGGCCAGCCGCAGCATGAGCGCCGAGTCCTCACCAATATCGATCGCCTCATCGAACATCCCAGTTACCGACAGCGCCTGTCTTCGAACCAATATTGAGGGAAGGACGACCGGTCCCCGAAAAAGTATCATCCGGAAGTTATCCCCACTTTTCCCCTTCCCACTATGTCCATATGTTCTGCCAGTGCGTAAGCCTGCCGAGTCTACCTCTTCGCATTTGGTGTAGCAGAAACCTGCTTTCGGATAACGTGCCATTTTCCTAATCTGAGAGACAATTTTCTCCGGTAGCCAGAGGTCGTCACTATCCAAAAACGCAATATACTCCCCCTTCGCCTGGGCGATGCCTCGGTTCCGCGCCGCACTCGGCCCTTTTCTCTCCTGGACAAGCAAGGACAGCTTCGCCCCAAACTTCTCGGCCACGACTTCTCGGGTTTCATCAGTCGAGCCGTCGTCCACGACGATCACCTCGGTAGGCGAGTAGGTCTGTCCCAGAGCGCTCTCAATTGCCTCGCAAACGTAGGCTGCCCGATTATTTGTCGGAATGATAACGGATACGAGTGGCCCCATCGTACGAACCTCTCTCTTGTGCGGCCATTCTCCCTCTAATCATCAACTGGTAGGGCCTTTGTGGTCTCGCGAAACTCAACTAATCTATCGGCTACATACTGGATCTGCTTCTCAGTCAGTTCTGGATACATGGGCAAAGAGAGGATCTCTCCTGAGGTCGTGAAAGCTTTCTGGAAAGTCCCCGGCATAGGATTCAGGTCCTTGTAGAACTCAAGTTTGGGCAGCGCGATGGGATAATGGATTCCAGTGCTGACCCCACTGAGATTCAGGAACTCCTGAAGCGCCAACCTGAGCTCAGCCTCTACTCGGATAACATACAGGTGGTAAACGGCCCTCACGTCCTCTATCTCAACTGGAGTGGTGACACCGGAAGCATGCAGATACTGGTTGTATAGACGGGCATTACGTCTACGCTGGCAGGTCCATTCATCGAGATGCTTCAGTTTCACGCTTAGAATCGCAGCTTGAAGGTCGTCTAGACGGCTGTTTATCCCCTCAACCTGGTGCTCGTACTTTCGGGCGCTGCCATGATTGGCAAATATTCTGGCCCTCTCAGCCCATTCGTGGTTATCAGTTACCAGGGCTCCGCCATTGCCATAGGCCCCGAGATTCTTTCCGGGATAGAAGCTAAAGCTCGACAGATCGGCCAGCTGCGAGATGGGTCTACCCCGATACAGAGACCCGTGTGCCTGCGCCGCATCCGCAACAATCCTCAGATTGTACTTTCTGGCCAGCTCGAGGATCGGATCCATATCGGCCGGCTGGCCGAAGAGATGGACGGGCACGATTACCTTCGTTCGCCGGTTGATTCTCTCCTCTATTTTCTCCACATCGAGGTTGTAGGTCTGTGGGTCTATGTCGACGAATGCCACACTGGCTCCCGCCATCGTGATCGCCTCAGAGGTGGCCACAAAGCTGTTGGCAGCCGTAATGACCTCGTCCCCCTTTCCCACACCCAGCACTTTGAGAGCGATGAAGAGGGCATCGGTTCCATTGTCCACGCCTACGCAGTGCTCGACTCCGCAAAACTCTGCGAACTCATGTTCGAACCTCTCCAGATATGGACCCCCAATAAAAGCTGTTTCAGAAACGACAGCCTGAATCGCGGCATCGATCTCTTCCTTGATCGAAGCATACTGGGCTTTCAGGTCTACGAAAGGAATTTGCATTACCCGCTCAGCTCAGAGCAGCCTTTACGGCTGCGATAACGTCCTGGACGTCCTCATCTGAAAGCTTGGGTGAGATAGGAACAGACACCGTGCGTTCGCTGATCCAGGTTGCATTTGGAAAATCACCTGGTAGGTACTCGAAACGATCTCGATAATAGGGGTGGAGATGAACCCCGACATAGTGTACCCCGGTCCCGATGTTGCGTTCGTAAAGTTTTTGCATGAACTCGTCTCGCGTGATCCCACAGCGTAGCCGGTCGATGGTAAGGGTATAAAGATGGCGAGCGTGTACGGTCTCGGGTTCATCCGATGCTGGTAAGCCCACCGGAAGATCTGCAAAGGCCTGGTTGTAAGACTGCCAGATCTGGTTACGCCTTTTGAGACCCGCCTCTACTCTGTCCAACTGGTGTATGCCAACGGCGGCCTGGAGATCCATCATATTGTACTTGAATCCCGGGAGGGTCGCCTGATAGTGCTCGTACCCCTCGTCGGAAAAGCGCTGCCAGGCATCCTTGCTCATGCCGTGCAGGGCATAGGTCTTGATTTTCGCTGCAAGCTCCCCGTCCTGCGTGGTCACCATTCCGCCTTCACCCGTGGCCACATTCTTGGTTACATAGAAGCTGAAGCAGGAAAGCTGACCTATAGTCCCAACCTTCCGCCCACGGTAAACCGTCTCAATTGCGTGCGCTGCATCCTCGATGACGAGGAGGTTGTATCTTTCAGCGATGTCTGTGATGGCGCTCATGTCACAGGGGCGCCCATAGAGATGAACCGGTACGATTGCCCGCGTGCGCTCTGTGACGGAGGCTTCAATCTGTTCTGGATCGATCAGCCCAGTTTCAGGTTCACAGTCCGCCAGAACGGGAGTCGCACCGCTGTGGATGATGGTGTTGGCCGTAGCAGCGAAGGTCATGGCTGACGTGATTACCTCATCGCCGGGTCCCAGACCAGCCACCAACATGGATAGGTGAAGGGCTGCAGTGCAGGAGTTCAGGGCAATTGCATGCTCGGAGCCGATGTACTGACGAAACGCCTCCTCAAACCGGGCTACTTTCGGCCCCGTACCCAACCAGCCGGACCGCATCGAGTCGACTACTTCACGGATCTCGGCCTCTTCGATCAAGGGAGCTCCGAAAGTGAGAAACCGATCTCGCGGCCGCTGCTTCATGTTTCGAGCGCAGGATACTCGATGCTCTTGCCCTGCTTCAACCGGTCGACTGCTCGGGAGAGGACAGTCCCAGAATCCAGTTCCGTCAGGAGCCCAGCAGAGGCTTGAGATGGATCTGTACGTAGTCCTTCACCGCCTCCTCCAAGGAAGTAAAGGGGCGGTCATAGCCGGCAGACCTGAGCTTCCTATCATCAGCCTGTGTGAAGTATTGGTACCGGCCTCGAAGCTTCTCTGGCATGTCGATGAACTTGATGCTGAGTTCGCGACCCACGGCGCTAAAGAGGGCCGTGACCAGATCCACCCAGGTTCGTGCCTGTCCGGTGCCACAGTTGAATAAACCAGAGACCTTCTGATGGTCGTGAAAGAAAAGAGACACCTCCACCGCATCCTTCACATAGACAAAATCCCGCTGCTGCTCTCCGTCCGCGTAGTCCTTTCGATAGGACTTGAACAGCTCTACGGTCCCGGTGGCAAGGATCTGACTGTAGGCCTTGTGGACTACTGATCGCATATCCCCTTTATGATCCTCGAAGGGACCGAAGACGTTGAAGTACTTGAGTCCCACGATTCGATCGAAAAGCCCGTTCCTGAGAGCCCACAGATCGAAAAGCTGCTTCGAAAAGCCGTACATATTCAAGGGCTGGTATCCGGAGGTCTGATCATCGTCGTCGGAGTATCCCAGAGCGCCGTCCCCATAGGTAGCGGCGCTGGAGGCGTAGATCAGGCGGGCGTCGTTGTTGAGACACCATTCGCACAGCTCCCGCGTATACCTATAGTTGTTGTCGAGGAGATAGTCAGCGTCCTCTTCGGTGGTGGAGCTGCAGGCCCCCAGGTGGAACACGGTCTCCAACTCGTCAAACGCGTATTCTCCAATCAGGCCGCGAAAATCCTCTATGCCCATGACATCTTCGAATGACAGGCCCACCAGGTTCTTCCACTTCGCATCCGAACCAAGGCTATCGACGATCAGGATATCTTCAACGCCGCGCTGGTTGAGTGCTGCCACCACGTTCCTGCCGATGAAGCCAGCGCCTCCTGTGACGATGAATCGGACGGACATATCAGTTCATGAAGGATCTCGCAGAGTTCTCCTTCACTCCTTTCCGAATACAGACAGAATCTTCTCGATAATGCCGCTGGTAGACAGGCCCTTCACCAACGGAGCCAGCACGACCCGACCTCCGTTGGCCTCGACGACGTCGCGGCCGCTCACATAGTGAGACCAATCCTCGGCCTTTACCAGGACGTCCGGAAGCAGAGCTGATATCAGGTCCCGCGGCTCGTCTTCGTCGAACAGGACGACATAGTCGACGCACTCGAGTGCCGCCAACATCCTGGAACGGTGTGATTCGTTAATGATGGGTCTAGCCGTGCCCTTGATGGAGCGTATCGAAGCGTCGGAGTTTAGACCCACGATGAGGACGTCTCCCAGACGTCGGGCCTGGTCCAGGTAGGTGGTGTGACCAGCATGCAGAATGTCGAAGGTGCCGTTGGTGAACACCACTTTCTGGCTTGCCTCACGCAGTTGCCGACATTCGGTCTCCATCCGCTGCCGCCCGAGTAGCTTCGACTCAGGGGCTCTCAGGTTCGTCTGTGCTACTTCACGTCGGTCCATTTGAGGCTGCCCATTCTACACCGTAGGGACTTCGGAAGCTGATGTTGTCGATGCACACGAAGGGAAGGGTAGTCGGGGGAGATTGCCTGTTGTCCGGTCGCTCCTCAGAAGCCGGCCTTATACAGCAGACAAGTCAAGTCGCTCTCGGCTCGGTTGGCTGTCGCTGGTGCTGCCAGCGAACGCCTCAGGCGAGCAGATCCCGAATCACATTTCCGTGGACATCAGTCAGCCGCATGTCGCGTCCGCCGTATGGGAAGGTGAGCAGCTCATGATCAAGGCCTAGTTGGTGAAGGATGGTTGCGTGCAGATCATGGACGTGGACCTTGTCCTGGATGGCGAAGTAGCCGTACTCATCGGTTGCCCCGTAGGTGAAGCCGCCCTTGAAACCTCCTCCCGCCAGCCACATGGTGAAGCCGTAGGGATTGTGGTCCCTCCCGACGTCTTCCTTCTTGGCCCCAATTTGCGCGGTTGGAGTTCGACCGAACTCTCCTCCCCACAGGACCAGGGTCTCGTCCAGCATCCCCAATCGCTTCAGATCCTTTATCAGTCCGGCGATGGGTTTGTCGGTAGCTCGGGCATTGGTACGATGGCCCTCTTCCAAATCCTTATGTTGGTCCCAGCGATCCAGCCCCTTCCTCCTGGGTGTCAGCAGCTCGATGAATCGAACTCCGCGCTGTACCATCCTTCTAGCCAGCAGACAGGACCGACCGAACTCTTCGGTGTTGGGATCGTTCAGGCCGTAGAGCTTCCGGGTCGTCTCGGATTCTGCCGAAAGATTCAGCAGATCAGGCACCTCCATTTGCATACGGAAAGCCAACTCGTAGTTCGCGATAGTGGCTTCCACCTGTGTGTTGGGACCCAGCCGATCGAGGGTGCCACGGTTCAGTTTCGCGAGTAAATCCAGTTTGCGGCGCTGCAGCAGAGGAGAGGATTCAGCCGGTTCGAGGTCGGCGATGGGGTGCTCGCCGGCCCGGAACACGGTCCCCTGGTAGGACGCAGGTAGGAAGCCATTTCCGAACACATCGGCGCCGCCGGGAGGAATCAGTCCGTTTTCCAGGACGATGAAACCGGGCAAGTTTCTGGATTCGCTTCCAAGACCGTAGGTTAGCCAGGAACCCACGCTGGGACGTCCCTGAAAGCCCGAGCCCGTGTGCATGAAGTAGTTGGCGGCCGTGTGCTCCGAATGATCGGCAACCATGGAGCGCACAATGGTGAGGTCGTCGACGCAAGTGGCCACGTGAGGAAACAAATCGCTCACCGGCGCCCCGCATTCACCGTATTGTCTGAATTCGAAAGGAGAAGCCAAGACCTGGTCGCTGATGTTGAAGACAGTGGTGGGCGTCTTCATCGAGATCGGTTGTAGATGCTCTCGGGTCAGCCGGGGCTTGGGGTCGAAAGTGTCCATCTGGGAGGGCCCGCCATCCATGAACAGGAAGATGACCGACTTGACCTGCGCCGGATGGTGCGGGGTTCGCACCCTCAGAGGATCTACCGAGCGAGACGAAGTGGATCCCAGCGCCGAGTCGGAGAGCATCGCAAGCAGCGCCAGACCTCCGAAACCATTGGCACTGCGCAAGAGCCACTCCCTCCTACTCACTGTGCCGGCGACGGGATCGATTTGGTTTCGCTGCATCATTCCAACTAGAAGACCATTATCGAATAAAAATGAACTCGGTCGAATTCAAGAGTACATGACCAAGGTCGCTCCAGGCCTCCAGCTTGGCTTCGTGGGGACTCACCCTCTGCTGGTGGAACGCCCTCTGATCATTCAAGAACGATTGAGCGGCAACCCCCTCCTGGCGAGTGGGAGACCGTCCCAGAGCCGAGAGAAACATCCCCGCGATTCTTTCTGGGGTCGCCTGGCGTAAAGACGACAAGGCGATTCCCCAGGACCTCGCCTGGGCTCGAACAAAGGCATTGTTCATCATGATCAACGCTTGCGAAGGAACGGTTGAGGTTCCTCTTCCTCCTAGGGTGGAGGTGGGTACCGGATAGTCGAACGCAAGGAACATTGGGGTCAGAAAATTCCTGCGGACCTCGATGTAAAGGCTTCGCCGTCCCGCTCCCAACAGAGGTCCGGATTCGGGCCGACCTCTTCCCTGCTGGTGTTCGCTGACATGAGGCGTCACGCTAGGTCCATAAAGCCGCCGATCCAAGTGACCCGAAACCACGAGAACGGAGTCTCTGATAGCCTCGGCTTCGAGGCGCCGTACGGGTATATGGTGGAGGAACCTGTTGTCGGGATCGAGCTCCCTGGCACTTTCGCTGACGCGGCTCGACATCTGATAGGTACTGCTCAACAGGAGTAAACGATGTAGAGACTTGATCGACCACCCACCGTTGATGAAGCGGCTAGTCAGATAGTCCAAAAGTTCGGGATGAGTCGGCCGACCGCCGGCTTTTCCAAAGTTGTCTGGAGAATCCACAATGCCTCGGCCGAAGTGATGTTTCCAGACCCGATTGACCAGGACCCGGGCCGTCAGGGGGTTAGCGGGGTCGGTCATCCAGTGTGCCAGCTCAAGGCGACCGCTGCCTTGGCTGACCACCTGCCGATTCCCTCTTGCCAGGACTCCAAGATTGTGCCGCGGCACCTCTTCTCCAAGATTCTTGTGGTCGCCGCGGGTATGGACCCTGACATTATGGGGTCGGTGATCCCGTGCCACGATCGCGAAAACCGACTCGGGAATCTTCTTCTCCACCCTGGCCCTTGCCGCAGCCAACAACTGCACCTCATGTACCCGGGGGGAGTCCAATAGGTAAGCAGCATCCTCAAGGCGCTTGAAGGGGAATATCGATCGGATCAGCCAACGGGTATCTCTATCGGTAGGGCCGGATCCTTGCGACGACCGGACCATCTCTTGATAGGCCCCGATCAAAGCGTGCAATGATTTCAGGTCAGGTCGATTCAACAGTTCGATGACGTGGCGATTCGGAGGCGACGAGATCTTTGGCACCTCTCCCGAATCGGAGAACACGATCTTGTCGACGACGATATGTCCATTCGGATCCCGGTCGACGATTTCGAAATAGCAACGTCTATTGAGATCGACCGACAGGTGATGGGACTGCCATTCGAAATGGCCACTACCGGAGGGCTTGAAGTGCACTCCCTTGTGTCTACTGTTGACCAGGCTGAGACGCAGCTTTGCCCCTTCCTTTTCCCCTTCCTCCTTGGTCCCGGCCAACCTCACGTGAAGCCAGCGCTTGGTAGTCTCGAAATAGTCGGAGGTCAAACTTCCGGTCAGCCGGTTGCTCCCACCTCCAAAGGAGCTGGCCAGACCAAAGCCTCGGGCTCCCCTCAAGGGCTGGTTAGGAGGGACGTAGTTTCTGGGACCCGAGCCGAAGGCCTGTCCGGAGCTTCTCCAGCCTCCATAGGAGGGCTCTTCGAAGTCCTCGAAATCCTCTTCCGCGCTGGTCTCTTTCCCAGAATCCAGTCGGAGACCGGTGTGCATCCGAGCCAGCCCCTCCCGGACCCTGCTCAACGCCTGCTGGAAAGTCTGGCCCTCTCCCAGGGACGTCAATACCGACGCTATCGGGTAGAACACGTGACTTGGCTCCGAGGTAGCCTCCTGCAGGTACTCAATCCAGGCTCGAATCGACTTCGGCTTGGACGCGATGGCCGATGGTTGGCCCGATCGGAGCAGAATACCCTCGGCCGCGGCCATGAGGTCATCGCCAAGCCGATCGACCAACTGAGTCACTAGCGGTTTCATCAGGAGCTGTAGCTCTGAATTCAGAGCCTCGATCCTGGTTACGGCGGAAGAGATCTGTTGAATTTGACTCGGCGAATCGAGGACCTCCTCGGCATAGTCGGTACTGTGCAGGATGCCAGCAATGGAGTAATAGTCCGCGGTGGGAATGGGATCGAACTTGTGATCGTGGCAGCGGGCACAAGCCAGCGTCAGCCCCAGCACCGCCTTACCCAGAACATCAAGCTGATTGTCGATTTCATCTGCACGGGATTTAACCGGGTCGGTAGGACTGTTGAGCACCTCCCCGAACCAGAGATGAGTTGTGCCTATTGGGGAAACCCAATAATCACCCTCGGGGCTGAGGCGCTGGTCAGAGATCAAGTCGCCTGCAATCTGCTCGGTCAGAAAGCGGTCATAGGGAAGATCTGAGTTGAAGGCACGGATTACATAATCCCGGTAGCGCCAGGCGTCCAGCTTTTGATTGTCGTACTCGTGTCCATTGGTCTCGGCAAACCGCACCAGGTCCAGCCAGTGCCGGGCCCAGCGCTCGCCGTAGTGGGGAGAGTCCAGCAATCGCTCTACCACCTTGGAATAGGCCTGATGTGATTCGTCGGCCAGGAAATCTTCAATTTCTCTGGGGGTGGGGGGCAAACCGACGAGGCTGAAAGTGACGCGCCGTAAGAGGGTCCGTTTCTGGGCGGCCGGCGCAGGATTCAGGCCTTCATTCTCCAGACGAGCCAACACGAAACGGTCGATGGGAGATTGGCTCCATTTCTGGTCGTGCACTTTGGGGAGAGCAGGTTCCTGGACAGGCCGCAGAGACCAGAACGCCAGTGCTTCTTCGAGGTCGATCTTTTCCCCCTTGCTCGGCCCCTCTGTCGAATCCGACTGGCGTGGATCTGGTGCGCCCATCCGGATCCATCGTTCAAAGTCCGCGATCCGCACGTCCGAAAGCTTTCCCGTGGGGGGCATCTGCAAATCCGGGTCCAGGTAGCGGATCGCCCTGATGAGGAGGCTATCGTCCGGTCTTCCCGGAACGATTGCGGGACCTCGGCTTCCCCCTGTGAGGAGCCCGTCTCGCCTATCGAGCCGCAGGCCGGCTCCCGGCGTCTCGGCCTGTGGTCCGTGGCAGATATAGCAGTTCTCGGCCAAAACTGGCCGGATCTGGGTTTCAAAGAATTCGACTTCTTCCGGCGAGATCTCTGCTGCATAGCACGGGGGTCCCAGGCACACCAGAGCACCAGTCAACAGCAGAGACGACAGCGGCTCCAGCAGTGAATTCTTTCCAGCTTTTCTTCTTGGTCGATCTGGAATCACAGTGCCACCTGATCACACTGGCCCAATTCGGGTCCGGCGTAGCGGTGGGCTCTGGGCCGCCGTCCGACCCAGAGGCTCGGTAGAAGAAGACCTCGGCCTGCAGGCCAAAGCTACGGGCGCCGTTAGGGTCTGCGCAAGACCCTTAGTTTCGAAAAGAAGGGTCCTTCTGATCCATCAACCGGACCAAAGCGTCAAACTCGAGCTGTCCTATCTCGGCAGCGCACTGGGCAAACTCATCCATTTGTCTTTGGGAACGCTCTAGTACCGCCTGGGGTGGAGTGACCAGAGGCTGCCCGCAGGCCATGGCGTCCAGCTGCACCTGGCAAGCACTTTCCAAGCGATACATGTGAAGGAAGGCCTCCGCTACGCTTTGCCCGACCGTGAGCAACCCATGATTGCGTAAGATTACTGCATTGGCGGAACCGATATCTTGAGCCAGCTTCTCTCGTTCCTCCAACAACAGTGTCGAGCCCTCGTATTCATGGTAGGCGATCTGCTCATAGAAGCTGGTCGCGTTCATACTGATCGGTAACAGCCCACATTCCAGAGCAGCCACGGCCATCCCGGCACGGGTATGAGTGTGTATGACGCAGTGTGCGTTCTCGCGGTGTTCATGGACCGCGCTATGGATGACGAAACCGGCCGGGTTGAATGAGTGCTGAGTAGGCTCGACCACTTCCCCATCCAGGTCGATCTTGACCAGGCTCGAGGCCGTGACTTCGTCGTAGCGTAACCCATAGGGATTGATCAGAAAATGGTGCTCTGGCCCCGGGACACGTAGGGAGAGGTGCCCGTAGATCAGTTCGCACCAGCCCAAATAGTCGACGATTCGGTAGGCGGACGCAAGCTGCACCCGCAGATCCCATTCTCCCTGGTTCCGGGGAGTGGTTTCGGCAGCCGCTACGCTTGGTGTGGATGTCATGATTGGTTTGTCCTTTCTGGTCTTTAATGATAACCCAGGGTATCAAGTCCCTCAGCTTCTGTTGGTGGATCGTTCAGGTCACAATTTCGGCGAGGTGATGCTGTTGTCCAGCTCTCTCCTCGGAACCTGGGCAGATACTGCTGACAGCTCGCACTCTTTCAGATGAGTGGCCCCCCAGCGCTGCTGCCCCATTCGAGAAAGAAACTTTGCTTACCTCCGCCATGATCGTCGCTATCGCTTCTGACAGAGCCGTGACCGTGAGGGAGCGGGATCCGGACGGCTAATCTAGACCCGTCAGCTGAGGTTCAACCCCGTTCGCAACAGGTATCCTAATCACTTATTTGCCGGTAAGTTGGAAGCACCGGATCCCGCTCCCTCACGGTCACGGCTCTGTCAACTGGCGACTCTTGTGTGATGGCCTCGCAAATGAAGTTTCAGATAAGCTCTTTGATCGGCACTCCCGTGGTGTCGTCGATGGAGTTGGCGATTTTCAGGGGACGGCCGATCGGGTGCATGATCTCCTTGGTCCAATCGATTCCCAGGGCCTTGTAAAGAGTGGCGAAAAGGTCCCCAATCGTGACCACCCGATCCTTCACATAGGCTCCGCGCTCGTCGCTTTCGCCTACCACCAGACCGCCGGGGATTCCGCCTCCACCCAATACCAAAGACCAGCAGTGGTTCCAGTGGTCCCGCCCGCCCGCCGGATTGATGTCGGGTGTTCGACCGAACTCCCCCGTGGCGATAACAATCGTTGAGGAGAGCAAACCTCGTTGGTCCAAATCCGCAAGCAGCGTCGAAAGCACCCGGTCTGTGCCTGGGACCAGGATGTCACGATGCTGCTCATCATTGTCCGCGTGCGTGTCCCAATCCCTCCCGGTCTCCTTGCGCTTGTAGTCGACCACGGTGACGAAGCGGCTGCCAGCCTCGACTAGTCGCCGAGCGATCAAGGCACTCTGTCCCACCTTGTCCCGGCCGTAGGCATCCTTCAGCGCTTCTGGTTCACGCGAAAGATCGAAGGCCTCGCGAACCGCGGGAGAAAGTATCATCTCCAAGGCTTGCCTCTGGAACTCGTCCAAGTCCGAGTGCTCGGCGCTGCGCACCTGATCCCGATACAGGGAATCGACGAGTCTGGCGGTCTCGCGGCGACTTCCAAGACGCTCAACGCTGAGCGACTGTGGCAAGCTCAAATCTGGCACCTCGAAGTCTTTCTGACTGGGATCGGGCAGCTCCATCGGGTCGTAGCGGGCTCCCAGCATATGGGCCTGAAAGTACCTTATAAAACTCGGTCCGATGCTGGGCACCATGACGTGAGGGGGAATTCCGTTTCGCTGCGCTAACTCGTGAGAGATCATGGAGCCAAGGGAAGGAAAATTCATCGCCGGACTGGGACGATGCCCGGTGTGGAAGTAGTGGTGCGCGAGGCCGTGGTTGTTTTCCTCGGTCTTCATACTGCGAATGATGGCCACCTTGTCCATGTGCTTGGACATGCGTGGCAGCAACTCCGAAATCTGGATACCGGGGACATTGGTCGAGATAGGTCGGAAGGAGCTATTGCTCTTGGGATCCCAGGTATCGACCTGGCTGGGACCACCATTCAACCACAGCAAGATGACCGACTGAGCCTTGGGTTCGGCTCGTTCGGTGGTCTCCCCCAAGGCATACTGGAGACGAAGGTACCTGCTGAGAGATAGCCCCATGAACCCTAGTGAACCAACCTTCAAGAGGGTACGCCGAGTCCAGAGAGATGAAGCCTGACCCAAACCGATCGGATGTGCTGTCATTTTCCTTGTACCGGATCACACATGATACTAGTGATTCTCACAGAACTCGCGGGCAGTCAGGAGGGCCCAAAGCAGGTCCTCGGCCGCCTCCTTGCGAGGCCGATTGCCGAACATTGTCTCATGTCCGGCAAGTTCTCGAGCAGTCGGAAAGCGTGCCAGGGTCGCCAAGTGCAGTTGTTTGATAATTTCCCGATCGCTGACGTCACTCTCTACGATCCGAGCGAGAAAACCACCCTCTTTGGAGAGCTTCTGGTTAAAGGTCGCGCCGGCAAACATGTGTAGCGCTTGTCCCAGACTGGGCTTGCCGCCTGGCTCGGGAACGACGGCTCGCTGCGGCGTACCGAAAATGTCCAGAAAGGAGGACTCCTTGGGAAAGCGTAGCTCGATGGCCTTGGTTCCCACGGGCATCTTGCCGAAGACCTCGGGGACCCCGGTTACCTGGGAGATGGCGTCCAGTAGGACGGCCGGCTCTAGCGGCCGGGGCAACGCATGGGAGTAGTTGATCCGGTCATGGCGATTGCTGGGGTTCGTCCGGCTGGATAGCTGGTAGGTCCGGGACGTCACGATCAGCCGCATCAGATGCTTCAGGTCGTAGTTCTGCTTTCGAAGACTGCTCGCCAACGCGTCGAGAAGTTGAGGATGGGTCGGCGGGTTGCCCAGGCGAAAATCGTCGACTGGGTCGACCAGTCCGCGCCCGAAGAAGTAACTCCAGATTCGGTTTGTGGCGGCCTCGGCGAAATAGGGATGCTCTGTCATCCAGCGGGCCAGTTCCATGCGAGGATCCCCTCGGCGATCGCTGGGCAGCAGCGTTCCGTCCAGGAAAGCCGGCGAAACCAGTCGCTTGTCCCGTGGGTGAATCACCTCGCGGAATTTCAACTCGGGGTCGTTCTCGACGTAGTCCACCTCGTGTCCGTTGACGTCATCGAAAACGACGTTGTCATGGTCCCACCCAGTATTGGTCATGCGGCCAAAGAAGGCGGCGAGTCCCCAATACTGGTTCTGTGTCCAGCGATCCGAGGGATGGTTGTGGCACTGGGCACAGTCCAGGCGGCGACCCATGTAGACTCGGAGCGTCTCGTTGAGAATCTGCTCCACGGGATAGGGCTTGTTGGTTCCCACCATGTGCTTGTGGGCCGGTCCGCCATAGCCCTGCACCGCAATCGCCTCCCGGGCCATTTGATCGTAGGGTTTGTTGGTGGCGACGCTGTGCCGAACCCACTCCCAGAAGGGTAGGATCCAACCGTACTCTCCTCGTACCCGGAACAGATCGGAGAAGCGGAAAACCCAGAAATCGACGTACTCGGGCGAGTCCAGCAGTGTATCGATGAGCTTTTCGCGCTTTCTGGGGTCGGTGTCCTCGACAAATTCGCGCACCCGGCGGGGCGGGGGTAGAGTGCCCGTCAGGTCCAGGCAGATTCTTCGCAGAAACTCATGGTCACTCGATTTCTCTGAGGGCTGAATTCGGAGACGCCGCAACTTGTCGAAAACGTGTTCATCAATGAGATTGCTGGGAGTCAGCGGCCCATATTCGGAAGCCGACTGTGCCCGTACCCCCACTCGCACGTGGGCGAATCTACCAACCCAGCGGAGAATGACAGCCGTCTCCCCCTGCTGCCGTGCTTCGACGACTCCGTCTCGGGATACGGTAGCAACTGTCGGGTCGAGCGGTTCGTAGCGGACTTCGCCGGTGATGTCCTCGCTCCGATCGGTGAACCTGGCCATGACCTCGAGGGCGCGGGTCTGCCCGGGCTCCATTACGATCTCTCCAGGAGCGGACTCTATCCTCCGTAGCTTTGGCAGGATGGGCTCTCCATAGGGTGCACCCGCGCGTACCCAATGCAGGATGGTTTCGTAGTCGGCGCTGTCGGTGGCGAAACGCTGCCCGCCGCCATGAGGCAGGCTCGCGCTGGGCTTGAGTAGCAGTAGGCTCTGCTCCGGCTGTTTCAGGTTGACCCGGGGAGAAATGGGCGGAAGCGCTTCCGGGCTGAGTACCTGATAGGTTCCACCTTCAACGATCCAGCGATAGTCTCCTTTCGGATCGAGTCCATCGAGGGAGAGCTTCATCCCTCCTCGGCCCTTGACTCCTCCATGGCAGTTGCCGGCGTTGCAGCCATGCTTGGTCAGGATACTGACGATGTGGCGCTCGAAGTCGGGGGACTTCGTGGGCAAAGGCTCACGCGCAAGGCAGGTGCCGGAGAGGAGGATGAAGACGGGAATCCAGAACATCATCGGGACTCTTCCATCTCTGCTATCTGGGCTTCTGCTGCTGCCCTGGTCAGGAGAATAGTTTGGGCTGGCAGGGGATCGCCGATTCTTCCCTCCGAAATCGGTCGCGCCATGAGCGTTACCGGTTGTGGGGAGGTTGTGGCTGGGACATCACCGCTCGCGATCAACATGATGGCCAGTGAACTCCGCCGGGGGAAGTGGCGCTCCCGGTGAAGTTGGCCGCCCCGCTTGCCCGAAGGTCGACGACTCTTATCTCCGGCTCTTAGCGCAGCAGCGGCACTCACTCCAAGCGGCAAATTCTCGATACTCAAGGCCACGTCACCTTCAAAGCCCTCTTCCAGCTCCACCGTTACGTCGACGCTTTCGCTCTCGCCCGCTGCGAGATGAATGCGGTCGACCTTTTCGGCAACAACCTTGCCCACATGGGGAATCTGCGGGCGAACCACAAGCCGATAGCTGAACTCCCCGCCTCCCACCCGCGAGGTCAGATCCCGTACCTGGATGAGGAAGTTGCCGGACGAATCGAAGGTATGGAGGATCTTGGGGGCCAGTGTCTTGATCCAATCGTCCCCATCACCACCGAGTTCGCGATAGACATTGCTCGCCAATTCCCTCCCATCAGAATCAAACAGGGCGAACCTCGGATTGAAGAATGGAGGTGGCAAATAGGGAGTCTCGATCTCGAAGGCCAGCCGATCTCCAGACTTGGCCTCGAACTGGAACCAGTCGGCGTCGTGAGGAGTGTCAATCACACCCTGCAAGATCGAGGGAACGGGAATTTTGAGTGCGCTAGCCGCGAGGTCATTGGGTTCGGTTTCGCCCGCAACCTCGATCGGACCCGGGGAAGGGGCAATCGATCCACTTCGAGCCCACAAGAGCTGCATCCGATCCGTTCCCAGAGGATCGCTGAAATCGTGCCCGGACCATCCGACCTTACTGCCCTTGTGTGCAGAAAAAAGGGGTCCCCAGCGCTGCTGATCCGGTTTCTTCTTGCGATCAACCTCGAAGATTTTCAGCTGGTAGGAATAATCTGGACCGCTCTGACCGCCGACCGTGTCCACCCTTGCCAGGTACCGACCCGACTCATTAAACACGCGTCGCACCCGGGGAAGTCGATGGTTGGTGATTTGAGCGAAGTCTCCAGGTGGCGGGCGCCACAGGTCAGTCACTTCAAGACGAACGCCCCGATGGGGGTCGAACCAACTCCCCTCCGGCTTGAAGAGAACCAGCTGAGGGTCGCCAGATTTGGTTAGATCCGGAAAATAGGTGGTTCGTACTTCCAGTTGGAGCGCCTGGCCTGCCTCGACATCGAAGGAGTAGTAGTCGACCTCGCCCGACTCTGCCAACCTGGCATTGACTAACGCTGGAAGCTCCAGATGCTGCGCCTGAGGCAGAATCGCGTGAGACTGATCCGTTTCCAGGACAACCGGTACCGAATCTACCAGTAGTGAGAGAGCGTCGGTGACCCCCAGTGGTGTCACCAGCCGCATCTCGTGCGCCCCTAGATCGGCGGCCTCCTCGACGATGACTCGGAGTCGTAGCTCGAAGAGCTTCTTTTCAAGTTTCTCGGTATCCCCTGTCGCTGGCAGATAGGGATCTTCTTCATCGTTGGCTTCGATCTCCCTGATACCTTCTATCTCTGCAGAAAGACTCTGGCAGTCGAACCAAACGTGATGCGCACCCTCCAGATTCTCACCGCGTACGGTAGCCGAGAAGTGGGATCCCTGGTTGGCTCCCAGGGGAAAGATCGATTTCAGCGCCGGCGGAGCCTTCCCTTTTCGGACCTCCTCGGCCCCAAGACGGGCTCCCAGCAACAGCCCGCACACTGAGACTGTACAGGCAAAAAAGACGTTCTTCCGCACGGTTTAGACGACAATCCCTTTTTTCGGGGAGTCTACTCTACATCTTGAGGGGTGTCCAGAACTCAGCCTTCCTTGCCTTCCTTGTGGGCACGACCAAGAGTCTCCCTTGGACGTTCGGCTGTTCGATATTCTGCGGTTACAGCGGTTTTGAAGGTTGCCTGTTCCAACTCAAGGAAATTTCGGATTAGTGGCACACCAGCGGTGCTGCCCCATTCGAGAAAGAAACCTCCGGCTACTGGGGATTTGTGCGTCACTGCGTGGGGAAGAGTTGTCCGGCTCTCTCCTCGGAACCTGGGCTCATTTTGCTAGCGGCTCAAGTCGTTCGCGGCTCTGTCGGACTTGGCTTCGTAACGCTGGTAGTTCACCCGTTGGCGGCACCTTCGGAGGATAGGAGACGTTCAGATGTTCCGACGTGCGACCCTTTCTTGAAGTTTCAGCTTAGAGAGTCTCCGCTCCGGGGTGCGGGTGATCTTCTTATTCAGTAACAGCTTCAATCAAACCTTGCGAGACTCCGCAGGCGACGGCCGTGTCCACCAACTGCCCCCAGGTGTTGTCGTCCAGATCGATGCCTTCCGCCGTTCGCTTCTCCCGCATGCGCGCCTCTACCTCTCCCGGTACCAGGACCTCGCCCTCTGGATCTGTGGGTCGTGAGGTCTTGACGAAGTCGACGTAGCGCTGCACCTCTTGAGCGAACGAGTCGCCGGATTGGGAAGCTGTCGGATTCAGGAAGATCGATAACATACCCTGTTCCAGCCTCTTGACTCCCTCTCGACTGCAGCCATTACCCGTGACGGCTCCGGCCAGAAGTTCGGCGACCAGGCACAACCCGTAGCCTTTGTGCCCTCCGAACGGAAGGATCGCTCCCGAGGGTGGGCCGTAGAAGTCATTTGGATCGTTGGTGGGTTGGCCCTTCGCATCAATGATGGTGTTGTCCGGCACCGGCAGGCCTTTGTTGCGTGCCACCTTCAGTTTCCCCTCTGCCGAGGCGGCGGCGGCGATGTCGAAGAGAATCGGGCTGCCGCCTTCGACGGGGATACCCACGACTACCGGGTTTACAGAGAGCCGTCGATCGATTCCACCAGCCGGCACCACGTGCATTCCGAGACCGCTCGTGGTGACGAAGTGCAGGGAAATCAGTCCGGCTTTCACCGACATTTCTGCCCAGTGTCCGATGCGTCCGAGATGGCCGCAGTTGCGCACACCGATCATAGAAATACCCTGTCTGCGACATTTTTCGATTCCCAGCTCCACGACCTGTTTGCCCAATGCCTGTCCATAGCCTTGTCCCCCGTCCGCGAAAGCCATGGTTTCGGTTTCGAAGTAGACCTCGATCTTCCGATTGGGGACGACTTTCCCATCCCGCTGCCACTCCACGTAGATCGGAGTTCGGATGACTCCATGAGAGTCGTGGCCAGCCAGATTCGCCTCAACCAGATGATCCCCCAGGCTGTCAGCTTCTTCGGGGCTGGAGCCGGTCGATGTGAAAATGGCGGAGACGAGTCGTTTCAGCTCCTCAGACCTGGCTTTGATCATATCGATTCCTCTGGCTCGAAGACTGTACTCGCTCCTGATTCAACCGCTCGAGTCGCTTGAGTTAAAGGAAAGTTGGGGCAGGACCTCTTCCTTCAGCAGCTTCATTGAGTGCAGCCACTGCTGCTTAGGCTCCCACTCATGACCCATCGCCAACAGCACTCCGAAACCACCAAGGTCGTCGTAGAGCTGCTCCAACTGCTCAGCCACATCGTCCGGACCACCCACCACCCAGATGTTGTCCATCAGGTATTCGAGCGTCACGTCGGAGTCCGCCATGTCAGGATCGGTTTTCATCAGGTCGAGCATCTTGCACTTGGGCAGCAGGTGCAGAAAATAGTCCCGGAAATCTCGACCCAGGGTTCCCTCGAGTGCATACTTTCTAGCCTCTTCCGTAGAATCCGCGACAAATACGTTTCGGGCAACTCGCCAGCGGGCTCGGTCGGCAGTCCTGCCCGTCTTCTTGGCCCCTTCTTCTACGGCCTCCCAATGGGACTTGAGGATTCGCGTCGGGACAATGTTGATGCTCATCGGAATCCAGCCGCGTTCCCCTGCCCGCACCAGCGTGCCTGACTTGACCGACACGCCGGCAACCCCGATGGGTGGGTGAGGTTCCTGATACGGCTTGAGGTGGAAATTCACCCCGATTTTCGAATCCACTTCGGGGATGGTGAACTCCCAGTATTTGTGCTTGTAGAGTCCAGGACGGGGATCCTTCCACAACTCGGGGATCAGGTCGACTGCATCTCGGGTCATTCCCCGCTGCTCGCCTTCCTTGGGGTCGAAACCGAAAACCTCGAAATCTCCCGGGAAGCCTCCCGATCCAACGCCCCAATGGAATCGCCCGTGGCACATGTGGTCCAATTGGGCGATGCGGCAGGCGAGGACGAAGGGATTGTGGTTGGGCATGCAGTTGACACCAATGCCCAGGACGATGTTCCGAGTCTGGTGGATGGCGCTGGCGAGCACCAGATCGGGAGCGGGTATGTTCTCCCAGACGCTGGTGAAGTGCTCTCCCAGCCAGGCCTCATGAAAACCCAATTCGTCCAGGGTGATGATCTGCTCCAGGTCGCTTTCCAATGTCCAGATAAAATCCGACCCGGGCGGGTGCAGCGGCATGGTGAAGTATCCGAGTTTCATGGCACCTTCTCCTTAGGTGATTGGGAAACGAAATCTCTCGGCCAAACAGGGTACCTCAGAAATAGCATCGGTATAAAG
>JAKZYH010000387.1:0-4454 GCA_047514575.1 Acidobacteriota bacterium
CCTTTGCCTTGATCTTCCGGGTTAGATCTCTAGTAGAAGTGCTCACGGCCTAATCATTTCGCTTGGAATGTCGTGCCACACTGTCCGGTTAGCGGCGCCGTCCCGGAAGGAGAGGCGTGCGACGTCTTCTTGAAGTTTCAGCTCAGGTGATGCGGAACTGCGCTCTCCCCTGACCCAGGCTCTCCGGAAACATGCTGAGAAGATCGAGGGGAGCCCGGGAGTTTTGATTCCTTTCACTTTGTTTGCCGACTTTGGTCCCTGACATGCATCTATCCCCTTATACACGTATCGGGGAGGAGAATAGTCGAGAGGAACCATGAGTAGCTGGCCGGTCCTAGCTGTCTTGTTGTGCATCGCTGGATTCTACATCTTCCTTTCGGTCTACATCCTATTTCGACTGATCCGCCTGCGCTGGCTCGAGCGCTCCGGGCGGCCGGCCGTTTGAGCGATGCTACGACAAGCTAGCTGACTCCGGTCAGGTTGTTCGGCGCAGGTACCTGGGGGTATTTTCGATGAGTGGACAGAATCCAGAACTGGTGGCTCTCTGCGTCATCGCGATGGCGAGCCTCGTCATTTTCCAGGCGATCGTCTATCTCATCTTCAGCCTCACCTTTTCAAGAAACCTGAAAAAACTGAGAGAGCAAGTGCCGTTGGTCGCTCGACGAGTAGAAGACGCGATGAAGCTTGCATCGGGAATTCTGACTCAGATTCAGAGCATGTCAAGGGGCGTGACGGTTGTCCATGACAGGCTGTCGCTCGAGCTCAGGCGGGTAGGGTCCGCGATACAGGAGGCGGATCGCACGACGCAACAGACGCTGGCTATCCTGCGGAACAATCTGAGTCCGGTCTCCGGCCAAGTGGACAAAGTCCTAAGCCAACTGTCGCGACAGACCTTCCGGGTCCACCGAGCCATCCTGGAGCCAGCCCTCGAGGTGTCCGCAGTGATGAGGGCCGTTCTGGCAATGTTGACACGCCTACCCTCGACGCCTGGCCGAGGCAGGTCGGTAGACGCAACCGACGACGAGGAAATCTTCATTTAGGGCTGTCGGTTCTGAGTTGGACTGTCAAACTCATCAAGCTTCCCTGGCGGACCACCTCAACCTCAACCTGGTCGCCGGGATTCTTTTCTCCCAGAAGAGATCGAAAAGCGCGTAGGTTGCTGACTTCGGTTCCGTCGAATCGAACCAAAACGTCCCCCTCCATCAGTCCCGCAAGCTCGGCCGGGGTTTCGTCGAGAACATGTCCTAATCGGACACCTCCCAGTACCCAGCTCATATCCGGAACGAAGCCGAACCGTGGATACTGCGGACTGCTTACACGATTGCTGCGCAGATCGACGTACTGGGGCGGCTGATCCAGCTGGTCCACACTCAGTATCAGATTCCGGACTACTCCGATGATCTGGCGGGTACGAACCAGATTGATTTTCTCCCAATCGTCCGTGGGCTTGTGATAGTCGCGATGTAGGCCTGAGAAGAAGAAGAGCACGGGAACTCTCTTTGAGACAAAGGAAAGGTGATCGCTGGACCCGCGGGGAGTCTGTGAATACTTGAACCGTAGCGGATAGTCTCCTTCGATATCATCCAGGATCGGCCGAAAAACCGATGCAGTGCCTATGCCTCCAATGAGCACATCGCCATCACTGCGCCCGATCATATCTAGATTCACCATGGCAACTGTCTTCTCCAGTGGAACCACAGGATGCTCTGTATAGAAGCGTGACCCTAACAAGCCAAGCTCCTCGCCGGCGAAGGCGATGAACAAGAGGCTCCTTCGGGGAGACATCAGTGAGAGCTCTTCCGCCAGCAAAAGTAGGCCGGAAACCCCCGACGCATTGTCATCGGCCCCGTTGTGAACCTCCCCGATCTTGTCCGCTGCAAGGGAGGCGTTATCCCCCAGTCCCAGATGGTCGTAGTGAGCACCTACGACGATCACTTCATCCGTTTGCCCTCGGACAAATCCAAGAACATTCTTTAGTTTTCGTCGAATCTCGACAACATCCGCTCCCAGCTCGACTGAGACATCACCGAACTCGAACGAATAGGGCGTCAGGTGAGTATGAAGCCAGAGATTGATCTCCCCCGGGTCCCGACCACTCATTTCGAGCAGCCTTCTTCCCCAGCGATCGAGGAGCCTGACCGTCGGGATACCCATATTGGCGACGGTCTCCGGCGTTCTCGGGGGGGAGCCTTCGGGTCTGGGGTGATTGTATCTGTCAGGCAGGAGAATAACCGCCAGAGCCCCTCTTTGTTTGGCGTTCATAACCTTATAGGTAACGGTCCCGTAGTGAGTCAGGTCCCGTCCACCAAAGGGACTATTAGCTAAGTTTTCCTGAGGCTCATGCTCGAATACCAGGACGATCTTTCCCCGTACATCGAGGCTTGCATAGTCATCATAGTTGAGCTCTGGAGCCGTGATACCAAAGCCGGCGAAGGCTAGTGGTCCACGGGTCAAGTCCTGGGCTCCGAAAGTCAGGAGCTGATAATCCCTATCCTGGTGTAGCTGGAAAGTGGTGTCGGTCTGCCCGACCTTCAGGGAGTTCTTCAACCCCTTCTTCTGGCCCATCTTGACCGAGAAATGTTGGAAATAGCCCCCGTCGTCGCCAACGGGTGTGAGTCCGTAGCGCCGGAATTCTTCTGCCAGATACTGAGCCGCCACGTCGATCTCGGGGCGACTATTCCCCCGCCCCATGAGCTCATCAGAAGAGAGGTAACGGAGGTGCTCTTGCAGCCTGTCATCGTCGTTGGAGAGGATTGACTGGGATGAGAAGAGCAGCAGCAGTCCGAGCAGCCTAAAGCACTTCATCGTTATCTTCCTCTTCTCTGAGCACTCAACAGGATCGAGGTGGGAGCACTCTTGACCGCAAGCCCGCCTCGCAAGCGACCCTGGATCGATTCAGTGCTCACGCTTCTGAGGCAACGACTTGGGGCCCAGGCTGTCGAGTACAGGGCACGAAGCCCGGTGAGATCCGGGCTAATTCCGCAGCACCTCTTTGGCAAAAACGGACAGTTTTACCAACGACTCACAGAGAACGCCGATGGAGCTGCTCTGGTATTCCGACAGCCTCACCAGACCGGGGGCAGGATTGAAGAAGTAACGATCCAATTCTCTAGTCAAAGACATGTTGACATGATTCAACTGGTGCAAACAGTACCTGAACTGGACCGGCTTTACTTTTGTCTTGGCCACCCTGATCCGATAGGTGGAGGATCCTTCATCGACGAAGTACTGAGAAAAGGCACTGCGCAGTTTTCGGGCCGACCGGTCAATTTCGCGGACGAGCTGTGCCTTCTTCCTCCAAGAGGCCTCCCGATTGGAGCTTCTTTGGGCCTCCTCTATTAAGAGGCCCAGCCTGGCATTCAGGTTCAAAACACCAACGATCTTCTTTACGACAGCATCTGGTCCTGGAGTCGCAAGGAAGCGGTCCCTGTTCAATTTGTTGTAGAACAGGAATCGGAAGTTGGACCAGACCAGGGTTCTAAGCTCTTCCTCTGGCACCTCCGCAGTCCGCTGTTGGGCCAAGTCCCAAAGCGGTTTCAAATCCACCTGGTCAATCGGTGGATCCGACTTCGGGGGCCTCGAACCAACGAACGACTTGGCGATCTGTCCGCACAGATCCGGGGTCAAGAAAGAAAAAAACAAAAGGAGTAGCGGAAGTTTCAAGAAACAGAGGTTAGACCTCGATTTGCGACCTTGACATCTGGCACTATCGATCTTCCTCATGTCGTCCCCTCCCGCGGCAAGCACCGGCACTCGGCAACCTGGCATGCCCAAGCCTACCAGATCCCCTGGCCGCCAGTACTAGGATGCGTCGAAAGCACGAGACCGGGCTGTCTACTTCCCGACCTTGGACGAGATTATACTCTCCAAGAGAATTCGGAGCTAGACCAAATTCTTCATTTCGTTTGACTTGAAACTTCATTCGCAAACGTGGCTTCGGTTTCCAGGCCGAAGGTCCTCTTCCGTCGAGCCTTTGGCTCGATGCACGGCGGCCTGGAGACCGCCGCCACGCCCTGACACGAAGTTTCTTTCCTGTACGATCCGGCACGGCCGGTGGGGGCGCTAACCTGAAACTTGATTTGTGAATTCGGAGGGAAAAAGGACGTAAACCGTTGATCTAAAATTGGATAGGGAGTACTGCGAGCAACTGTCCCAAAACCTGCTTTCTACTGTCAATTCTCGGGGGTAGGAATGACCTACGAGCAGACGCACCCTTTGAGATTCTCTCAGATCACCTACGCCGAAGGCGTTATTGCGGGTAGCCCAGGGTTGCAATGCGAAGCGAGCTACCCTGGGTCAGTGTCGTTTAGAAGAAACACGCTACCCCAAAGGGGTTATTGCCGACCGGAAACGAATTGCAACAACGCTTGCAGCGTAGCAGAAGCGGCGACTTGAACCCAGGGTAGCTCGCTTCGCATTGCAACCCTGGGCTACCCGCAATAACGCCTTGGGCG
>JAKZYH010000388.1:0-5965 GCA_047514575.1 Acidobacteriota bacterium
CTCAATGCCAGCAACATTATCGAGCATCTAGGGGCGGCACAGCTCGAACTGGACTCGTGAGCCCTTTGACCGAAACCCACCGTTCTCGGAGCGAGGCCGAAACGCTTCGCATCGGCGAGCTCATTGGGCGCCGCCTACATCCGCCCTGCCTCATCCTGCTCCATGGGGAGCTGGGAGCGGGGAAGACAACCTTGACCAGGGCCTTGGCTGTGGGCCTGGGTGTCGGGGATCCTTCGATCGTCCACAGCCCCTCTTTTACGCTCGTAAACCAGTACCCGGCCAGAGGCGAGACCCTCTACCACGTGGACCTTTACCGACTAGAGGGTCTCTCTGATCTCTACTCCATTGGAATGGATGAGATTCTGTCTCAGGAAGCCGTGATCATCGTCGAGTGGGCGGAAAAGCTAACCCTTGAGGTCGAAAAAGCCGTTACCATCCAGATTCAGGTTGACCCCATCAGCGAAAAACGCTGTATCCAGGTCGACTATCCCGACTGAACTGAAACTTCATTTGCAAACGTGGCTTCGGTCTCCAGGCCGAAGGTCCTCTTTCTTTCGAGCCTTTGGCTCGATGCACGGCGGCCTGCAGACCGCCGCCACGCCGGCCGAAGTTTCTTTTTCGAATGATCCGGCGGTCTGCAGCTGGGGGCCCCGAACCCGACAGATTCTTGTCATGGATTATCTGACTCTGCCGTTAGATATAGGGAAGTGCCGATGTTACGAGACTCGAACTCCGGATTTCAGCTGCTGGAAATGATGATCGTCTGCGCTCTGATCGGGCTTTTGGGAGCTATTGGATGGGGGAACTTTCGACGCATCCGGGAACACTATCAGCTGCGCATGGGATGTGCCCAGTTCGTGTCTATTCTAAGCCTCTGCCGTCTGCAGGCCATCAGCAAGAGTCTCCCCCTGCAGGTGCGGATCCACGCGGACCGCGGCCGCTTCACGATTGTGCCCGAGGGCGAGCCAGCACGATTGTGGAGGGCGCTCCCACCAGGCACCAAGTTCGTCAGCATTCCCAAGAAGCGGCTCACCTTTTACTCTCGCGGCACTGCCGCTCCAGCCGGATCCTTTCTGCTAGAGAATCGGACCGGCCAAGTGAAAGTGCTCATCACTCCAATGGGTAGGATTCGATGGCAGCAAGCTGGCTAGTCGCCCACAGCATCAGTGCCTGCACCCGAGACGGCCCCGGTCCGCCAATCTGTCGGACCTCCGGGAAGGCAAGCTCTCCCGGCTTCACCCTGCTCGAGACTCTGATTTCCATGATCATCCTGACCCTGGCTGTAATCGGTTTACTACAAGCCCTGACGCTCGCGCTGCGTGTCTATTCACTGACCGACAAACATCGTCAGGAGACCCTTCGAAGGTGGAATCGGGTAGAGCAGATCCGAATGGGATCTGGAGTCGGCGGAGCACCGTTGTCAGGATTGTCAGAGGGGCGTCGGCTCTATCGGTTCAGGTTGCTCGATCGAGAGGATCGACAAAGGACTCGATGGGAGATCCTCGATGGGCAGCAATAGAGGTACGACCCTGCTGGAAACACTGGTCGCCGTCGCACTCTCCGGCATCCTGTTCGCATCCTTCTATACCGTCTTCGGCCAGACCCAGACGGTTGTTTCCAATCTGAATCTCTTGTTAGAGCGGGATCAGAATCTCAGCCTGCTCCCCCTACTGCTCAGTCGATGGATTCCCTCCGCCGGGAACAACCGCAGGAACTTCAAACGTGTGGGCTGGTCTATAGAATCCGGACGCCTCTATCTCAACAGCGATACCAACGGCCCGTCCGGCTTTCCCGACGGAAAGCTCCGTGCTCCCTTCGAAGGGCTTGTTCTTAAATGCGAGAAAGGGCACTTGAAATTGAAAAGCGGGCGTGGAGGCTTTCAGCCAATTCTGAAGAACATCAGAGAGTGGGAGCTCACTTCGAGGAATAGGAAGATCGAGGTGAGAGTATCGGCTGAACTCGACCACCCCTACCTGAACTGGAAATATGACGACGTAGAGCAGGTTCATCTGGACTTCTTTCTCCGCAACTATCGTGCCAATCTCTTCGCAGAGAATCCCTGATAGGGGAAGCGAGTCGAACCGGTTCCCTGGCGAACCCTCTAAGACAAGGAAAAGAAGGTGTCCTTTAAGGAAGACTATGGCTTCAGCCTCATCCTTGCACTCCTCACGACGACAATGATCACCTCGTTGCTTCTGATGCTGCACCTGCAGATCGCAACGCGCTGGGATCTGGTCAACAGTGTCGATGCCCAACTCTATAGCTTCACCCTGGCCGAGAGCGGTATCGAGTACGCCAGGTCCCTAATCGCTGCGGTCGATCTCGATTCGCTGCTCAAAGGGGCTGATGGAGTACACTCGGGCAGCGGCTTTCCGGAGTGGAGGAATCCCATCCCTTTGGGTAAAGCCAGAACCATTGACCCAGGCTCCTGGAGACCGGAACGAGACGATGGAATACCCTTCCAGGGGGAGAATCTAGGTTTGACGGGTGGCTACTCCGCTGCCGGCCGAGGTCACTTCTTCCTGCGTTTCTCCAACAACCCCGAAGAAGATCCGAGTCGCGACGAGGATCAGGTCATCTTGCTGCGCGCCCTGGGCATCGCTGCCCTTCCCCTTCCCGACCCTCTGCTCCCTGACATACGCAACAGCATTACCCTCATAGAAGCGCGATTTCGCAAAGAAACCACCTTCCTGCTCCCCAGTCCCCTCACTCTGTTCGGAGACTCTGGCAACTTCGAGTGGAACGGCAGGAACTTCCAAGTCGCCGGAAGCAGCGGGCATGGGATTTCGATCATTGAGACCTCGACCTCAGGACTTTACCAAGATGTGTTGGGCTCGCTCGCTGGATCCCAACGATCTCGAATCAGGGGACAGGGAACCCACCCTTCCATAAGCGACATCACTTCTAGGTACACCAGCAGTCCTGTCTACCGACGCCTCTTCGAACCCAAGTTCTGGACTCATTTTGAGGAGCAGCTTCCCCGATTCAGTAGTGATCCGGCCGGGAGGATCCAGCTGTTCGCGGAGGGTGGAACGAGCACGGGCAGGGTAGAGGGTGTCGTGATCGCACGGGGAGATCTCTTCCTGGAAGCAGGGGCCCTGTTTCGGGGCCTTCTGATTCACCTGGGTGGAGGACAGCTGATCCTGCGCGAGCGCAGTCAGGTGGAAGGGGGTATCTGGATGTCAAACCTGCAGCCTCAGGGGAATCGACTGAATGCAGGTCCACTGGAGCTGAGTCTTTCCGACGAGGCCGCCGTCAACTACAGCCTGGAAGCGATCCAAAGCGGACTCAGCTACTTCCCCCCTACCCAACTCGGCTGGAGACTATTGTTTCCCGAAATGGACAACTAGGCCTTCTGCGCCAGATGCAAAGCAGCAACACCTCCTGAGAGCAACCTGTGGCGGATCCCGGAGAAGCCGACCTCCTGCAGCAGCTGCTCTAGCGCTTTGGGTTCTAGAAACTCCCGGACTGACCGGGAAAGGTACGAGTAGGCCTGTCCGTCACCCGAAATCCACCCTCCCAGCCGGGGCAGCAGATGGAAGAAGTAAAACAGATAAACCTGTCTAAAGACCGGAATTCGAGGCAAGGAGAACTCCAGGACTGCCAGGGTACCTCCGCGACGGAGGACACGAAAGATCTCGCGCAATCCTTCATGATAGTCCTCCAGATTTCTCAGACCGAACGCGATCGTTACGGCATCGAAAGACTCGGACAGAAACGGAAGTCTGAGTGCATCCCCCTCCACGAAGCGGACACGTTCATCCGACTGCCTGGCACGACTCTTGTCAAGTCCCAACACCAGCATCGGATGACTGAAGTCACAACCCACCACAGTTCCCAGCGGGGCCAGTTGGAGGGTGAGATCTCCGGTGCCGGCACAGAGGTCCAGAATCATCGGGTCTGCCGGCAGAAGAGGTGCCAGGCTGCGGCAGGTGAGCCGGCGCCAGTACCGATCTATCGACAACGAGAGCAGGTGATTGGCACGGTCATAGCTCGGGGCAATCGCGCCGAACATCCGCCGGATCTGTCTGGACTCCTTCTCCACCATGGACCGCTAATCAGAGCGCCTGCCGGGATCGGACTTGATGCGGTCCCATGCCTGCCTCAAGTCGTCCTGGCCGACATCGTCCCGGATCACGGCCCGACCGACCTCTTCGAGAAGGACGACGACCGTACGATCCCCACGACGCTTCTTGTCCAGCTTCATGGCATCGAGTACCTCTTGGGTTGGGACTGTATCGATTGAGGGAAGGTCTCCGATCCTGAGGATGGCCTCGACGATTCGGCTGCAGGAGTCCCGATCCAGCAAGCCCAAACGCTGTGAAAGGTGACTGGCAGCCATCATCCCATAGGCTACAGCCTCTCCGTGGGTGACCCCTTGAAACTCGCAGGCCGCTTCCAGCCCGTGACCAAAAGTATGTCCCAGATTGAGGATTCGGCGAAGGTCCGACTCCCTCTCGTCCCGGGCGGTGACCTCCGACTTGATTTCGCAACAGCGAGCTATTACCTTCTCCAAAACCTCCGGGGCCCGGCGCTGAATATTTTCCAGTTCCAGCTCCAGGAAAGCGAAAAATTCCGCATCGTAGATGAGCCCGTACTTGATGACCTCGAACAAACCAGAGCGGAACTCTCTTTCGGGCAGTGTCAGAAGGGTCTCGGGATCGATACAGACCAGGGTCGGCTGATAAAACGCCCCGATCATGTTCTTGCCGGCAAGGTGGTTTACCCCGGTCTTCCCGCCGACCGAGCTGTCCACCTGAGCCAGGAGCGTAGTTGGGACTTGTAGATAGGGGATCCCCCGCATGTAGGTGGCCGCGACGAAGCCAGCAATGTCACCCGTCACTCCGCCACCCAAGGCCAACACGGCGGACTGCCTATCCGCTCCGTGAGCACTCAAATCCGTGTAGGCACGCTCCACTGTGTCGAGCGTCTTGGATCTCTCTCCGTCGGGAAGGAGAATCTTGCTGACCTCAAAACCCCTCTCCTGTAGCTGCTCCAGGAGTTTCTCGCCAAACAGGCCATAGACCACCGGGTTGGAGACCAGAAAAAGACGGGAGCCGACGTGAAGGCTTTCCAGCTGCTGTGCGACCTGTGCCAAAAGCCCAGGCTGAATCAGGATGTCGTAGCTGCGTTTCCCAAGATCCACATGGACCGTCTTCATTGATGCTCCGAGGTGAAAACATACTCCAGATTCCAAGATACAAGCTACAAACAAACTCCAAGTTCCAAATTCCAAAAGGGGATTCGTTTGTAACTTGGTGCTTGGAATTTGAGATTTGTTTGTATCTTGTATCTTGGAATTTGAGACTTCTCCCGGTTAATCCAAAACTCCCTCGAGCGGACTGCTGGCGGTAGCATAGAGTTTCTTGGGGATTCGGCCGGATTGGAAAGCCAAACGACCCGCTTCCACTGCCAACTTCATGCTCCTGGCCATGGAAATGGGATCTTTCGCCCCCGCGATGCCCGTATTCATGAGAACTCCGTCGATGCCGAGTTCCATCGCCAGCGCCGCATCAGAAGCTGTCCCCACACCGGCATCAACGATCACCGGGACGCTCATCGATTCCAGAATGATACGCAGGTTGTTTGCGTTCTGAATGCCGAGCCCGGATCCAATGGGTGCCCCCAGAGGCATCACTGCAGCCGCTCCTGCGTCCTCGAGTTTCTTGCACATAATCGGATCGTCGTTGGTGTATGGGAGCACGACGAAGCCTTCCGGAACCAGAACCCGGGTGGCTTCCAGTAAGGCCTCGTTGTCCGGGAACAAAGTTCGCTCGTCTCCGATGACTTCCAGCTTCACGAACTCCGATAGACCCGCTTCCCGACCCAGACGGGCATAGCGAATCGCGTCGGTGGCGTTATAGCAGCCGGCTGTGTTCGGAAGCAGCATGAACCGGTCTCGATCGATATAGTCCAAGAGAGATTCCTTGCTCTTGTCCGAGAGATTCACCCGGCGGACTGCAAC
>JAKZYH010000389.1:0-10988 GCA_047514575.1 Acidobacteriota bacterium
AGCCTGGGGTAGAGGTCGCCCTATGGTAAGAGCGCCGAGGCGTCCGTCGGGTTCCGCTCCAGGAGCTTTTCATAGATGTTGGCGGCTGACCGGAGCCGTCCCAGAGAAGAAAAGAGTCGTGCCCGTCGAAGCGGAGACCAGAGGTAGACGGCGGCTGCCAGCAGGAGGGCTCCGGCCACTCCCAGTGCCAGGAAAAGCCGCTGCTGTTGTCGCCGCTGCTGCCTGGATCGCTCCTCTTCTGCCAGGCGTACCCTTTCCTGTTCCTCCTTCGCTTTCTTCAGACCCTCGACGGCAGCCGTGATATTGCCGTACTCTCCTATGATCCGGTCAAAGGCCTCGGAGGCCCGATCCCAATTCTCCTCTGCCAGGTACTCGTTCGCCCTCTCGACGGAGTCTTCGATGACTCGCTGATCGACTCCCTGCTCGATTCTCTGGATCCAATTGACGGCTTCCTGACTGATACGGCTGGCCCGCTCCAGAACGGGTCTGAGGTCCTGCACCCTCTGGATCACCTGAACGAACTGGGCACGCGCGCTTTCCCACTTTTGGTCGTTGTACAAGGCCAGGCCGGTCGAAAACAGCAGTCCCACCTCGACCTCGGCGAGCCGGTCTTTGGTGTCTCGGTCCTCGGGCTGCAGACGAAGCAGCTCATCGAAGTGTTTCTTGGCGATATCCCACTGCTCGGACTCGAGAGCCTGCATGCCGTCAGCGTGGAGTTTTCCGATTCGAGCCTCCCGAATCAACTCGGCTGGAGCCTCGCCGAAAGAACCCGCAAACTCGAAGCTGGCAAGCGCTTGGTCCCAATCTTTCAGCTTCAGAAACTGACGTCCCTGGGCGATGTAGGCCCGATGAAGCCCGTCCCTGGCCGGTTGATAGCTGGAGACCAGGTTCAACGCGTCCCGGAACTTGGAGATCGCAACGCCCCAAGCGGACGACTCCAGCAGCTCTTGTCCTTCCCGGAAAGCGCTTTCGGCTTCCTCCTGCCGGCCCTGCTGTTCCTCCCGACGTCGGATCGTCTGGAGCGCCAGGAGCGCGGTCTGATTCCTGGGATCGAGTCGGAGGATCGAGTTGAAGCTCCCGACGGCTGCCGCCGTTTGCCCGGCGAGTCGTTGCTCCTCGGCCAGACCCAGATAGGCGTCTACTTTAGGTCCGTTTACATCAGCGTTGCCGGGATCGAGCTCGAGTAGATCGTCGAGGTTCCTGATTGCATCGGTCCAGCGTTTGGCCTTCAGGTGATCCAACGCCGATCGATAGGCTTGATTCACCTTTTCCTGCTCCTGGCGGTTGCGAACTCGCTTCAGTGCACTGGTAACCTGAGGATTGTCGGACTGCAGCAGCTGCGCTTGGTTAAGGTACTGGATAGCGTCTTCGAACCGGAATCCTTGTTCCCGCTGGAGGCCTAGCGTCAGCAGAGCCGTGACGAGTCCCTGTATCGCTTCCCTATTGGCGGGGTCAAACTCATCCAACACTTGTCGGTATTTGGACGCCGCCTGACTCCACTTCCCCGCTTCCGACAGTTCCTTCGCCTCGCCTACGAGTGCTAGGACAGGGTCAGGAGTAGGCTTTGGAATCGGAGTAGGAAGAGCTGGAAGAGCAGGTGGAGTCAGCCTAGCGACGTACATGTCGTCGGTCCCGAGCCACAGATCACCCCCACTATCTTCGGCCAGAGCGACAACCCTGGTGGGAGCGAAACGGCTCTGATCCAATTCCAAGGGAGTTGTCTGGTCGCGCTCGTGATAAAAGATCCCCTGGTTGGTGCCGAACCAATAACGGCCGCTTCGGTCGTAATAGACTGCGCGAACGTCGTCCGTCAAACCTTGACCAGGAGGAAAAGACTCGAACCTCGAATCGGCGAACCGCACTAATCCTTGACTGGTTCCCAGCAACAGGTCAGGGCCGGCTTGGAGGACCGCATTCACCCGGTTGGAGGGCAAGCCTTGTTGGGTTGTGTATGTCTGGTAGTCGGTGCCGTCGAATCTTACGGCACCCTCGGTGGTGGCGAACCAGAGGTTACCTGATGCTGCGAGACAGATGGCTGTGGCATTGTCGAGCGCACCAGGAGCCCCGCTAACCGATCTTGCGCTCTGCCCGTCGAAGGTAAACGGACCCTTGTTCGTACAGAACCAGTAGCTTCCCTCTTTGTCCTGAGCAAGTGCCCGGACCTCTGAGCGATTTATCTCGGCGTCGGGAAAGCGCTCGAACCTACCTTCATCAAGCCGGGCTGCCCCCTTGCTGGTCCCCGCCAGAAGCTTGCCATCCCGGTCCAGAAAGACAACATGGACGCGTGTCGAAGGAAGACCGTCCCTGAAGGCCTTATAGCGAGTCTTGGGATGGTAACGTGTGACGCCGTCTCTTTCGGTGGCAATCCAGACGTTCCCCGAGCTGTCTCCGACGATCGAGGCGGACGGGCCGATTTGAAGTGGCTCGAACTGATCTTTCTGTCCGTGAAGAAGGGCCGCCCCCTCTGGGCCTCCCAGAAGGAGAGCAGCTATCACCACACACGTTCTCAAGAAGGTGTGGCACCCACTGTCCCGGCGAAGTCGAGTATGCACAGGCCTCCGATATTTTTCCTGCCAGGGAACGAGAAGTTATCTTCCAGACCCTCTCCCTGGGGAAAGGCTCGGACTCCAACACCTCTTGCTAGGCCTCGAGCGGAGATATGTTCTCTTCGAACCAGGTCTTGAAAATATTTCCGGCCAGGAAATAGTGATTGCGTTCGGCCTCCCGAACCACGCCTGTATGAACCAAAAGCTCGAGGGCCGTGTTTGCCTCCTCAGCATCACCGAGTTGCTGGACTAGCTGGAATTTCTTCAATCCAGTCTGATTGGTGGCGATCAGACGATATGCCTGCTTCGCTGCGTCGGTGAACTTACTGGCCCAGTTGTCACAGTCGGAACGCTCATCCAAGAACTTTTCGACCACTTGCCGGACATCCTCAGCCGTAATTGCTTTCAAATCAGTTCGAAACTGATCGCTCAGATTCTTCATCAGATACTGAACCAAGAAGGGATGCCCACCGGCCTCCCGACAGATGTGGTCAATCACTGTCTGATCGATCTGGTTATCGGTGGGTTCGTTGATCAGGGCCTCTGCTTCAGGGCGGGAGAGGGTCCTCAACGTCTTGGTTCCAGAAATGACGTTCAGAAAGGGCGAACCAGCCACTCTGTACAGAGAGTAAATGGCCAGCGTTCCCGAGATGACCATGGCGACATTGCGCCGCATATCGCTGACACTAATCAGATGCCGCAAGTTGTTAAAGAAAGTCTTGGACCACTCATACTGTTGGAGCTCGTCCAACTCATCGATCATGACGACGATCCTGACGTCCTCGGAAACAGCTTTCACAATGTTTTCCAACACCTTTACGAAGACCGGAAAGGCTTCCTCTTCCGCAGTACCATCATCGAACAGCTTCCTTTCATAATCTTTAAGACGAGGGGTCAGAGCAGGGAATCTGGCGGGGCAGACGGTGTCCTCAAACTCTTGGATAACCTGTCTGTAGATTGCTCTCTGCGACAGTTTGGGGAACTGATGTGTGCTGAGGAACACAGGACCAACAACACAGCCGGAGTCTTTCTTCAGCTCCTCGATCAGAACCCGCTTCACTTCGAAGAGGAGACTGGTTTTTCCCATGCGAGTACCGCCAACGACTGCGTAGGATTCGCCCAGGCGCACACCAGCTATGATTTCATCCATCTCCTTCCTTCGACCTTTGAACATCCGGGGGTCGGAGACGGGACTCGTGAAATTGTAGGTCAGTGCAATGGGTTCGTCTCGCGGCCCCTGAGGCTCCGTCTCCGGATCATCCTCGCCATTGAGGCCCGTTGCTCCTTCCTCGATTGGTGGCCTTGAATCGAGAGAGGATTTCTGTCTCGCCTTCCAGCGGTGAACCTTCTCCTCAATCAAGTTTCTCCGGCGGTCAGAAGGTTGGCCCAAGAGCCAACCACATTCGACTTCGAGTGTCTGGCAGGTGACATTTGTTCGATCACGTACTCTGATCTGTTCGAGGATCTCCAGGCAAGACTGAATATTTCCGCGCTCAAATTTTTCCAGGCTATCTGACAAAAGACCGAATATCGGAGTAACAGCATCCGGATCTGCCTTGATAAGGCTCCACCAACGAAAGAGTTCATTGTGGCGCTCAAGAAGAGTCCCGTAGTCAGCGTCCCGTTTGGTCTGGTCAAGATCCGCTTCGCTGGTAAAGACGGAGCCTTCGAGAATGACTGGAACCTCGACGTCGCCTGCTCCGTAGCGCCAATTCCTAAGCTGCTTTTCCAGCTGTTGGATTTCCAATTCCAGTTCGCGCTCCTTGCCGTCTAAGAGCGGGTAGAATTTCCGCAAAGAACGGACAAGATCATCGGCAGTGGAAATGCGTTTGTCGCGATCCTTGGCCAAGGCGTGATCAACGATTTCTTCGAGTTCAGGGGCTAGCGCGGGTAGGTATCGTGTCAGAGGAGGATGTGGCTCAGAGGCGATCTTGCGCAGGGTTGAGAACTGGTCTCCCTGGAAGGGCTTTCGAGAACTGATGATTTCGTAGAGGACAACGCCCATGCTCCAAATGTCGGTTCGCGCGTCGACTGGCAGTCCCTCCAACTGTTCAGGCGACATGTAAGGAATCGTCCCAACCGCTGTATTTCCAGTTGTCAAGGTCGAGTCAACAACCTTGGCAACACCGAAATCCAGGACTTTTACCTGGTTCTTACGAGTAATAAAAATGTTGGCTGGTTTGATGTCTCGGTGGAAGACGTTACCTTCGTGAGCACGAGAAAGTCCGTAGCAAGCCTGCTCGACGACCTCCAGTCTGTCTTTGAAGCCGAAGCTTTGGCGCTCGGATGGAGGAAGCTCAAACGGCGAAGCCTCCTCGATTCGCTCTTTCAGATCTTTACCTTCCAGGAACTCCATCGAAATGAAGGGCCGATTTCCCTCAGCCACATCATGGTCCAGGATGAAACAGATGTTTGGGCAATCTCGGAATTTCGCCGCCGAAAACGCTTCTTTTGAAAAACGCTTTCGGAATTCACTACTGGATGACACCTTGGGGTTCATCAGCTTGATCGCCACAGCACAACCGAGCTTCTGGTCAAATGCCTTCCAGACTTCACCCATGCCCCCCTCTCCCATTCTCTCCTCTAGGATGTACCTGTTGAAAAAGGGCTGCTCTGACATGCGGGGCACCTCTGAAGGTCGAAAACCGTAGGTTTTCAGTGATTAGCGAAGGGCGGTGTCTCTAGAACCACTGCCTCGAATGATCCGGAACTTGCCAAGGGCACTTCAATCATTCACTCTCCGAGCGCACCTAAGGCTAGGCAAAAATATTTGAAATTTTGATTCCCACCGATCGGACGCGAAACGGTCGGCATAGTGGCCCTTTCTATGAGGCCGCTTCAGCGGCCTGGCGCGAAGCGTATTAGACCCGGTGTTTACGCCGGGGTCCGTCGCTTCTCCTCCCTCCCCTGAGGGCCGTTTACGGTCCTTCTCGAGCGGCGGCTTTAGCCCTCGTGGACCCGGAGCCTGGCTGAAGCCCTTACCCGAGAAGCCCGCTGAAGCAGGCTCCAGCAGCCGCTTGCCCGCCCCCCCGGCCCTGAAGGACCGGTCTATTACGCTTCGCGCCAGACCGCTAAAGCGGCCTCTTTAAAGGCCACCCCTCAACCTACCCCAGGGGGCCACGCCGCCCCAGCCGAAAGCGGAAACTGTCTTTTGGCCAACTGGACCCGTTGGTGAACTTTCGGAAACGTGATCGCCATCCCACCCACGCTTCCAGACAAGTGTGAGAGCAAGATTCTCAGAATCCACGAGCTAGCAGCTAAGCCTATGGCTAGACGAACGTTGACTCAACTCAGGGTTATGCGTCGTTCCCATAGATCTCCGCATTGGTCTTGGGTAATTGCGTCATCTCATTGCTGTTTGGAGTGGACGTAAGTCCCAAGTCTAGCACGCTGGGCTTAAGAAGAAACGCGAGGAAACGGAGCTCGCGGTTTGCACCAACGAATTCGGGAAAGGGTCTCTTTCTACGCCCCTGATAGGGTTGGACGCGGGTTGTTGGCTCGGGAACCTCGCTACGATCTTCGCTTGCGATACTGCGGGCTCTCGAGTCCTTCCAAGTCTGCGTCCTGAGTCCAAAGCGCCGCTTCGTATTCCCTGGCAGTGGCGGTTATCACCGTCCTTTTCTTTCGGTTTTACCGACGGTTCCCACTCACGATTTTTTACTCTTCCTTACACAACCCTGACACACGTCTGTGGCCCTCTTCCGTAATAGGGGGGAATGGCTGTATGTGGTCTCCAGAAGCTGGACGGCATGCCTCAAATCAGGAGGAAGAAGACGGATATAAAGAAACTTGTCGTCATGATGGTGCTCTTGGGAGGCACTCTTGGCTATGCGCTCGGTGGGTGGGAGCAAGAGAGCGCCTCGGAAGGAGTTAGCCCCTCAAGGGGAGCGATCAAAGGAACAGTCTCGGCCCCCGATGGAACAAGGCTTCCAGGTGTCCTGGTGTCGGTAACTGGAACGGAGCGGTCGACAGTCACTGATGATGTGGGTAACTACGTCCTGAAGGATCTGCCTGCGGGGACGACCCTTATCACCGTCTCGATGGAAGGCTTCGGCGAGCGCGAGGTCGAGGTCGAGGTGGCAGCCGCAAAGTCGGCTACCCTGAACATCACGTTGGAAGTACAGGAGCTTGAGTACCAATTGACAGTGACTCCGGAGGCTCCGGAGCTCATGGGTGCGGCGGAAACAATCGGAACCGTTTCGGTCCGCCCCAGCCAGCTAGCCACTCTTCCCAGTCTGGGTGAAAAGGACATCTTCCGTACCCTGCAACTCATGCCAGGCATCAGCGCTACTAATGAGGCTTCCTCCGGACTCTATGTGCGAGGAGGGACACCAGATCAAAACCTGGTGCTCCTGGACGGTTTTACGGTCTACGACGTGGACCACTTCTTTGGCGTCTTCAGCGCCTTCAACGCCAATGCCATCGAGAGCATCACGATGCACAAAGGCGGCTTTGAATCGAAATACGGAGGCCGCCTCTCCAGCGTAGTGGATATGCAGGGAAACAGCCGACGAAACGACATGCCGTCCTTCGGCGGCGGATTCAGCTTCCTCAGCGCCAACGCCTATGTGGATATCCCAGTTGGTCGGAAGGGCAGCCTCATGCTCGCCGGGCGTAGATCCTACCAGAGTCCCTTCAGCGATAGGATCCGCGACACCTACAGTGATGCGGGAACGACGGCGGGTCGTGGGGGAGGACGAGGTGGGTTCGGAGGTTTTACGACACAACCGGAATCCTCTTTCTTCGACTTCAACGCCCGCGCCACCTATGCCCCTACATCGAAGGACAATTTCCTCTTCAGCCTCTACCAGGGCAAAGACGTACTGGATAATTCCAGGTCTCTGAACATAACTTCCCGTCCCTTCTTCAACGACACGGCGGCGGAAGACGAGCTATTCGTGCCTATAGAAGGCACCATCACGAACCTTTCCGATTGGGGCAACACCGGGATGAGTGCGGGCTGGTTGAGGAACTGGAGTGACTCCTTCTTCAGTAGGCTGACCATCGCTCACTCCCGCTACTTCAAGAATTATGTGAGGGAGAACGACTTCAACAGAGTGGATGAAACTACGGATGAAACGGAAGACCCGGCAGTCGAGGAAGTAGGCAACCGATTCTCTTTCGCAGGCGGTTCCTCCGAGAGGAATCGCCTCAAGGACTACACTATTCGGCTCGAGAACTTCTTCACCCTGGGGACCCGACACGGTCTGGGATTTGGTGCCGAAGCCACGCGAAACAGGGTCACGTATGACTTCAACTTCCGAGATGACATTGCCGTCCTCAATCAGTCGAATCAGGCGAGCCAATATGCCTTCTACCTGCAAGACACCTGGATGCTGTTCCCGAGGCTATCCGTGACCCCGGGTGTCCGTGCCACCTATTTCGATCTCTCCAAGACCACCTATGCCGATCCACGATTGTCGCTGGTCTTTCATGCAACGGACCGTCTGCGCCTGAAGGCAGCGGGCGGACGATACCATCAGTTTGCCAGCAGATTGACGCGAGAGGATCCGCTGCAGGGAGATCAGGATTTTTGGATGCTCGCGGACGGGGACCTGGTTCCGGTCGCTTCAGGGACTCACATCATCGGCGGTGCCAGCTACGAAACCGACCAGTTTCTGTTCGACGTAGAGGCCTACCGGAAGAACCTGAGCGGACTTTCTGAATTCGCTTCCCTCCGTCCTCGAAGAGGAAATTTCGGGAATTTCGACCTGACCGAGCGGTTCTATTCTGGTACCGGTAGGGCGGACGGGGTCGAGTTCCTGGCCCAGAAGAAATTCGGGAAGAACATCGGCTGGATGAGCTACGCCATCGGGAACGTACAACATCTGTTTCCCGATCTTGGTCCGAACCCCTTCGCGGCCTCGCACGACGCCACCCATGAGTTCAAGCTGGTGGATAGTTTCAAGTGGAGGGATTGGACGCTTTCCGGGACCTGGGTGTACGCGAGTGGCAAACCCTTCACGGAGCCGGCCGGTGTTCAGGAAATCACACTGGCCAATGAGAGAGTCTTCGAAGTCATCGAGCTTGGAGAAAAGAATGCGGGCAGGCTCCCACCGTACCATCGCCTTGATCTGGCAGCCACCTGGCATTTCTACGCCGGAGAAACCAGTCAGGCCAATGCCGGTGTGTCCATCTTCAACGCCTACAACCAGAAGAATGTCTGGCGCAAGGAGTACGACATCTTCGAGGCGGAGTTGATCGAGACCGATGTCAACTATCTGGGCTTCACCGTCAGTGCATTCTTCAATCTGGATCTCTCCCTGATTCCAGCTGCGAGGAAGGCGGGACCGGCGTGGAGTCAGGCATCCTCAGCGGAATCCCGGGCGAAAAAACCCAAAGCCGAGAAGGCGGAAAAAGTCTACGACTTCTACGGAACGGTGGAGTTGATGAACACCGAGCGCATCGATCTTAAAAGTAAATGGGGTCAGAAGAGCTTCTTCTTGAGTCCCGCAACTATCACCGGAGCTCCGCACTATGAGCCAGGGACTCCAGTGCACGTCTACTACAAAAAGTCAGCCGAAGTAAACGTTGTGACGATGGTGGTGCGAAAGATCGGCTAGGAGTCTGCGCTAGAAATGATCGTAGCGAGAAAGCGGGGAATCGAGGCCAGATTTTCTCGATTCGAGGTTCTTAGATGATCGATTGCTACCCGCGCAGATCCCTAGGGCTCCCCACCAGAGCACAATCCGGGTTTGGCGGTTTTCTGGGAAGCCGCTTTCTTAAGGAGCAAGACAAGATGTTCGTGAGAAGACAGAAAATCCTTACCACCGTAGCAATAACTGCTGTCCTGTGTTCGGCACCTGCCGCTCTGGTCGCAGTTTCCGATCAACCTGATTTTTCAGGGACCTGGTTCCTGAACGAAAGCAAGAGTGACTCGCCACCCCAGTTCGGAGGGGGAGGTCGAGGAGGCCGAAGAGGCCCGGGGGGGCCAAGAGGTCGGGGAGGTTCAGGAAGAGGACGACCGGGAGGAGGTCGCGGGGGAGGAGGACGCGATGGTCGGGCTGGCGGACGAGGAGGTCCGGGGGGAGCCCTCCCTTACGAACTGGCTGTGAAGGAAGAAGACGGAGAGATCCATGTGTTCCCCATAGGCAAGAACGGGGAAGATCTACACGCTTTTACCTTTCAGCCTGGAGCCGGCCCTCAGGAGGTCTCGACTCCAAGAGGCCTCGCGACCGTGGAGGCTCGATGGGAAGGCAGTGAACTGGTGGTCGATGAAATCCGGGAGCGCGAGAGCCCGCGCGGCACCATGACGATCGAGCAACAGCAGCGCTGGACCTTATCTGGAGATGGCATGACTCTGATCCAGGTAATCAGAACGAGCACCCCCATGGGAGAGCGTGAGATGCGCCGCGTCTTCGACAAAGAGTGAGACTCTACCCACCACCGGATCGGCGGGCAGCTACACGCGCATCATAGTCGGGAGACCCTTTTCCCCAGTGGGTCCCCTTTTCTGGCTTTGGTCTCCAGGCCGCAGTATTTCGCCAAGCCTCACGGCCCGGCGGAAGGCCGCCTGGAGACGGACTTTGATTGTGTACAAATATTTGTGCACAACATAGAATCTAGAGCATGAGTGTATCCTCCAAGGACATCGTCCCCCTCAGCCGTGCCCGGGCCAAACTAAGCGAGCTGGTCGATGAAGTCCGCGCCGAAGGTCACGAGAGAATCATCACCAAGAACGGCGAAAGCTGTGCTGCGCTCATCGATGCGGACCGGTTGGACTACTATCATCGCCTCGAGAGAGAGCATATCCATCTCACCCTGCTCGACGAGGTCGTACGGAGTCTGGATGACTTCGACCGTGGGAAGACCCTCAGCCTTGCGAAACTGAAATCCAGGCATGGCGGCTAAGCGGCCGACCTTCACAGAGAGTTTCTCGGCGAATCTCGAGAGCATAGAGTCTTTCTTGGGGGCCGACGGAGCTTCGCACTTCGCTAGGTTGTTCGATCGGCTCGTCGACGATATCGTCCCCCAGGTTTGTCGTTTCCCGCTGTCCGGACGCTCTTTTTCTCGATCGCCCCATCCGCTCGGTGCAGGCCGAAGCTCTGGCGGAGAGGCTACGAGACAAGCTGAAAGAAGGAGACGATGTTCGCGAGCTCATTGTTGAAGGTTTCCTGATCCTCTACCTTGCAAGGGGCCAGCGTGTCGTCTTCTTGTCCATCAAACACCATCGCCAACTCTCGTACGATCTGCTCACGTTTTGGCGGGAGTAGCGGTCCCCAGGGTCTTTTTGCTAGCACCCGTTGGACGAAGCCGAGAAGATTCAGACCTAGAAGTTCTCGAAATCTCCTCCTCTTAGAGCCCGGATTTCTCATCGCTTGTCGTAGCGAGGCGCCGCAAAAGCCGTCCTGGCAAGGCTTGCGACCGAGGCCCCCGCAGTCGTACTCGTGCAGTACGTCGAGGAGGCCGACAGAGCGTAACGCAGCCAGGACGGATGTTTGC
>JAKZYH010000390.1:0-4967 GCA_047514575.1 Acidobacteriota bacterium
CCACACTTATCTCCTGTAGAATCAGTCAGTTATGTGCTAAAGTCTGAGGGAACTTCAGTGTAAAGAGCCAGAGAGGTTACGACTTGTGCTACGTTCTTCATCGCCGCTTTGAGATTTGCCTTGTAGTCTGCTGCTGCGGTGCTGTTGGCGTTGTCCGTCACTCCACGAATCTCGACGAATGGCACTCCAGCGAAACGGCTAGCCCGAGCTCCACCTGCCCCTTCCCATGCCACTGCCGATGCTCTCGTGCGCACCTGAATCTCTGCCCGCCTCTCGGCGTTCACCACATCTTCATCCCCACTTGCGATTGGGGCATAGTGAACTCGAAAGGCGGGGGGTGTCTTTTTCAGGGCTCGATGGCACCGTTCCAGCACTTGAGGAGGAGTGCGAAAGCGTGGCAGATGAGGAGGTCCGAATCTATTCCGGATATCATGCTCTACGGTCTCGGTAGCGACAACGACATCGCCGATGGCCAGTTCGTCCAGGAGCGCGCCGGCCGCTCCTCCGCAGATGACCAGGTCCCAGGGTTCTCGATCGATCAAGTACTGGGTTTGAACGGCGAATTGCGCCTTTCCGAACCCTCCTGCAGCCACAGTCACCGATAGGGTCGGGAAGGAGAGGGTCGAGAGCCTGTCAGTGGCGACTGACCTGGATTGGTGGCCTTGCTCAATCCAAGCGCACAGAAACTGGTCCAGCTCTTCCTTCGTCGGTATGACCGTCAGTATCTTCACAGTGTCTCTTACCCGCTCTGCTGCCATGCTATTCTGAAGCGTCAATTCAAGCAACGATGTAGCCCCGAGGAGTCCAATCCCTTTGGATTGATCGTCTACTTTGAGCTTCGGGGACAACCAGACGCTTACCCTATTGAGAAGTTGGTGGATGAAATGACCGACCCCGTCCTGATCGACTCCGATTATCTTTTTTCGACACTGAGAAACCTGGTCCGAATCCGGTCTGTGCTTCCTGAAGAGAAAGCGATTTCGACCTATATTGCAGAGGAGCTCGAGAGGATGGGAGTGAATCCGGAATGGGACGAGGTTTCCCCGGGCCGGCCCAACGTTTGTGCGACAGTCCCGCTAGGGACAAGGGACCGCTTCCTGGTGTTCTCAGGGCACTCAGATACAGTCGATGTCGCCGCGGACTGGCAGACGGATCCGTTCGAGATGACCGAGAGGGACGGCCGCCTATACGGCCTTGGGATCGTGAACATGAAGGCAGGTTTAGCCTGCCAGTTGACGGCGTTCAAGGCATTGTTGGATGCCTACCCCCTCAGTCGAAAGGGAAATCGTCTTGCTTCCGGACGCTTAGGTCTGGCAGTCACCGTGGATCAGGAAGGATCCAGTATAGGAGCCAGGGCTCTGCTGCGGACGGAGTACGGGAAGTGCGATGCAATGCTCCACGGGGAGCACTTTTTCGGCAGCTCGCCCGAGGACTATCTCCCCATCGCAGGAACCGGAAAGCTTCTCTACCAACTGCTGATTCGGGGCCGTGCGGCCCACGCTTTCAGACCCCATCGGGGCATCAACGCTATTGATGATGCAGCACGGATTGTGTCGTCCTTGGACCAACTCCCGTTGGGTGAGCATGACGATGTTGGAAAAGGGACCGCGTGTACGCTCCAGATCGATGGAGGATACAAACAGTACTCAATCGTGGTTCCGGAAATGTGTAGGGTGATCATCACTCGTCTAACCGTGCCTGGTGAGACCAGTGAGTCCGCACTTCGAGATATGGAGGGACTCGTCCAATCTTTGAGGCTGGAATCGAGTGTCGAGATCATCACTCGCCCTCCATCTTATGCCCCCTATCGTCTGGACGAGTCAACCGCAGTTCTGCCAGTTTTCACCCAGGTCTACAGAAAGATCACGGGTCGCGATCCGTACTTCTCGGGTCATAGTGGAATCACAGACGCAAATGTCTTTGTTGCCGAGGGAGGGATCCCTACTGTTGTTTTTGGTCCCCAGGGAGGCGATCACCACATGGCAGGGGAGTATGTTGAAAAGGACAGCCTGGTTGCCGTGTCGAGAGTGTATGCAGAGACCACCCGGCGGTTCCTCAACTGCGGTCCTTGCTAGGCGTATTGAACCTTTCGATCAGGACTGCGGCCAGGGAGCCCATCCACACGTCAATCCCGCTGCCGTCTCCGCCTGAGGTTTTCTGGAGGGACATCCTGGCGCTCATTCCAGGACGAATCGGGGAAAAGATCTGGGGGTAAGAAAGACGTAAATGATTGATTTGGTGATGGATGGGCGTATCTGAGATATCTCTTACACCGAAGGTGTTATTGCGAGTAGCCCAGGGTTGCAATGCGAAGCGAGCTACCCTGGGTTTAGGTTGCCCCTTATTTTTCTACGCTGAAAGCGTAGTTGCCAGGGCGTTTCGGTCGGCAATAACCCCCTTGGGGTAAGGCACATATGCGGCCCTATCCCAGGGTAGCTCGCTTCGCATTGCAACCCTGGGCTGCCCGCAATTACTTCGGCGTAGGTGACGAATCCAGACAAAGTTTCTTTCCCGAATGGGGCAGCACCGCTGGGGGGCCACTGACCGCCGCTTGATCTGACATGCCCCTGCAGAATCTTAGCCCCCATCACCACCGCGAAGAATCACTTCCAGACCGTGCCCGCCTATAGTATGTTTGGTGCTGTCACCACGAGGCGAATCACATGATTGAACGCAGGCAGTTCCTCGCGTTTCTGGCGGCCGCCCCGGCGATCGGCAAGGTCCCGATGCGCGAAGTCGGCAAGGTGGAGACCATCTTCAAGACCCCAGGTCCCAAGCCCAACGGTCTGCAGGCAACGGAAGATGGATTGTGGATCATCGACCAGGATAATAGCCGCACCTACCTCGTCAGCTACAACGAAGACAAGGTCCTGCGCGACTTCGACACCGAGGCCCACCGCCCCAGCGGTATCACCTTCGACGGGGAAGCGATCTGGTTGGCGTCGACCTACAGTCGGGAGATCATCTGCTCCGAGGTGTCTAGTGGCAAGACGATTGCGAAGTACTACACACCCGGTGCGGGCGTGATCTACAGAATGCCTTCGGACCCCCCCGGTCGCTACAGTCCGCTCGCTGCTGCACCGGAGCAGCCACCAAGCGGGCAGCCCGCAGCCGTGGACAACAACACCCAGCCCCGTCCAGGAACCGGCGCTCACGGTCTCGAATGGCGAGAAGGCAAGCTCTGGGTTGCGGTGCCGCCGTCCCGAATGATCTACCGCATCGACCCCCGGACCTGGACCGTTGAGCAGCGGTTTCCGACCTCCGGCAACCGTCCGCATGGCATCGGTTGGGAAGGCAAGTATCTGTGGTGCACGGACTCCAACAAGAACGCTTTTTTCAAGCACGATCCTGACTCCGGCGAGATCGTCGAGAAAATCCAGCTCGCCGACAATGACCCGTTGCCCCACGGGATGACCATCTGGGATGGCGCTATCTGGTACTGCGACGATGTCGGCGTCGTCTGCCGGCTGAAGATCTGAGCCAGCACGGCGTTGCGCTTGAAGTCGAGTGAAATCAGCGGAAGCCGCCACCTGAAAGCGCGGTGAAAGTATCCCCTGTTTTCCACCGGTGTTATCATTTGGCCTGTTCATGGTGCGGCTGCCTTCTGCCTCCCGCCTCGCCGGCGCCCTGTGTTTCACTAGTTTCGAATTCGTTTTCCCGTATCCCGGATTCGTTATTCTTTTGATGTAGGTGGTGTTTGCATCTCGGGTACAACGACAAAGCTGCAGCACCTGGTTAGGCATCATCATAGGATGCATAGGCCCTTACGGGGAAAGTGCCAAATGCTCTCACCTTGACGGGTACCGCCGAAAATCGAAAGGCGCGATTAGGCACCTTGGACAGATTGCACATGTGCTCAACGATGGGAATACCAGCTTCCAGAACGAGCGTGTGAACTGGACGCGTCCCGTCGGAAGTATCGTCGATATTGTACGAGTCGATTCCCACGATTCTTGCGTTATTCTGTGCTAGAAAATCAGCGGCCGACTCCGTTAAGTAAGGATGCCCTTCGTAGTACTTCTCGGTATTCCAATGCCGAGACCAATCAGTTTGAACGAGGACTGCTTTCCCAGCTATATCCTTGGCACGAAAGTGAGAATCGTCGATTGCTTGCACGGTCGAATCGACCCGAATAACTATGCCATCAACTTCGGCAAGGGACTCAAGTGGCAACTCGGACAAGTCGTTGCCCGTTGCGTATCGGTGAAAAGGTGAGTCGATATAGGTGCCGGTGTTGGCAACCATGTCTATGCGACCGATATGGAAAGACGTCCCTTCTGAGTAGTGGACCTTCGAGGCTTCGCGGCTCATATAGTCGCAGATTATTGGCGCCGGCAGCCCCTTGTAGGTGACCAAACCGTTTTCTACCACGTGGCTAAGATCTATAAGGTTCTTCATTAGCGTTCATTCACAGGCACTCACGTCTTTGTCGGACCTCCTTGACTCTTTGACCAACGATGGGCCGAAGACGGCCCTCCGACCGTGAGGAATCGGATCCCTCCTCTGTCAGAAGTAATAGAATCTTCCCACTCGGTGCGTTGAGCGCCGTTGCGAGCAACGGTAACATCAAGCTAACCGCAAGTAGGTGAGCCCCCCATCGTCCCACGGAATCTCTCGCAAAGACCGGAGTGGTACTGGTCCCACTTCAGGGCGCTGAACTCAGCCCAGACAGCTCCAGCCACAGACCTCGCCCAGGCAGCTGGTGCACTCAGCTCGATGCGCGCGGCCAGCCCCGTGTTGTACAGAAGCGCAGCGACGGCCAAGGCTCTGGCAAGCTCTGCAAGTCTCAGTGTTTTCTCCAAAGCGGAGTCTGTCTATACCGAGGGACTGGCGTCCAGCTAAGTCCATTTTTTCGGGATCTCTTGCAACGCGAGAAAAATCGGTCATTTTGTCACAGAATACACGCCCTTCCCGAAAAAACGAACTTATGGTCACTGCTGTCCGGTCTATTTTTTGAGGTATAGCTG
>JAKZYH010000391.1:0-2911 GCA_047514575.1 Acidobacteriota bacterium
CGCTCCCCGTTGTGCATGGCCGCTTTCAGAACTTGAAAAACGGAATCCACAGCCAGCTCCGCCTTTACTTTTGGGATTCCCATCTTCATCGAGACGCGGGTCACGATGTCCTGCTTGATCACCAGGTGGCTCCTCTATATTTATTCAATCGACATTCTGCTCCGAGTTTCTCTGACCTCCCCGGGATGAGGGATCAAAACCTATCTGCCCTCCAACCTTGTGTCAACCATTCTCTTGTCATATTTTCGGCTGCAAAGGGCGCTGCTCCCTTAGCGTACATTCCTGGTCCATTGCTACTCAGACCCCAGCTTCGCGCGGCCGGAGCTCGGAGGCGAGCGGCGCACGCTCAGGGATCCTGACGAGGATGGGGGCGTCTAAGGGGTGGTTCAAAAGGGTGTGCCGGATGACGAGCACGGTCTCGGTACCGTCGAACACTCCCATGGCCAACATCGTCGCGCGAAGGATTCCGATCGGCTTAGCGTGCGTTTTCGTTCCATTGTTCCTCAACCCCCGACCCCCTCTGGGCACTGTGCGTGCGTCGTTCCGGAGAATGATGTCTAATTATCTATTCTCGAACATCTTGAGAGAAGAACCGAACTAAATGCTCGATCAACTTTTTTTCTGGGTGGGCTTGGGGGGTACTGTTTTAGTCGCCGCATCTCTATTTGGCGGGGGAGGAGAATCCGATTTGGAGGTATCAGCACCCGATGCTGCCGGGTTGGATGCGGACGTAGGCGCAGGGGACTCCGCTGGATTGATGCCGCCTAATCTGCTGAGCTTGCGGACGGCGACATTTTTCTGCACCTTCTTTGGCTGGAGTGGATTCCTGAGCCTGAAGCTTCTAGGCACCTCAAGCCTAGGAAGTTTGGCCGTGGCCTTCCCCACAGGGTTCATTTGTGCGTTCATAGGGGCCAAGACCCTTGAGGTCCTGCGCCGGAGCGAAGCTTCCAGTTCTTACTCCCCCAGTGATCTCTTGGGCAAGGAGGCCGAGGTCACGCTTCCGTTTGGGGGCGAACAGCCTGGCCGGATACGCTGCTACGTTAAGGGATCAACCATTGAATATAAGGCTCTGGCACTCTTTCCAAGCGAAACGTTTAAGCGGCAGGAGAAGGTACTCATCGTGGAGGAGGAAGATGGAATTGTGAAGGTCGCGAGAGGTCTCTAAGCCCTTTGGGCAAGAGATATTTCCACGAACCAAAAGGAGGGTTCAAGTGATGTCTGAGGGAATTGCATTGTCCGCAGTTTTTATTGTTGTCGCCCTTTTGGGGGCAATCCTGATGTACAAGGTAAATCTGTATATTGCTCCGAAGAACACCGCGTTGATCTTGACGGGGCGCAAGCACCAGGATGTCGATGGCCAGGAGGTGGGATATAAGATCATCAGCGGCGGCCGCGGCTGGAAGGTCCCGCTAATTGAACGAGTGGATACCTTGGACCTCACAAGCTTGCCGATTGAACTCAAGGTCGAGGATGCCATCACCAAGGAGGGCGTGATGTTAGACGTGGTGGCCAATGCCAATGTCAAGATCAGCAGCGAGCCGCGATTCATCGGCAATGCAGTGGAACGCCTGCTTGGCAAGGGTAAACAAGACTTAGTTGAGCTGGCTCTTGAGACCCTGGCTGGGAACCTGCGGGGCGTCCTCGCCACGATGGAACCTCGGGAGGTCAACGACAATCGGGAGGTATTTCTGTCCCAAGTGCAGAAGGAAGCTACCGAGGATTTGGAAAAGCTTGGCTTTAGTCTGGATACGTTGAACATCAAGGATATCAGCGACAAAGGCGGCTTTTTGGAGTCACTGGGGCGAAGGAAGACCGCTGAAGTCATGAAGGAGGCCGAGATTGGAGAAGCCAATGCTGCGTCCGAGACCCGACAGCGGAAGGCAGAGGCGGAGCGGCGAGCCAAGGAAACTGAGATCGAAAACGAACAAGCGATTCTGGAGAGGGAGAAAAATCTACGACTGGAACGTGCTCATGTGGAGGCGGAGACGGCTGCGGCCGAGGCCCGGTCTCAAGCTGCCCGGGACCAAGCGAGTGCCGAGTCCCAGCAAGCGGTCGAGCAGGCACGCATCGAGTTGCAGAAAACGAAACTGGAGGCCGAAGTGGTGACCTCAGCGGAGGCTGAGAAGCGGGCGGAAGAGCTGCGCGCTATCGGCTCAGCCGCGGAGATCCGCGAAAGGGGCAAAGCCAATCTGGAGATTCTGGAAGAGCAGTTGTCCAAGATCAAGACCTACGGTGAAGTCGGCGTACAGGTGTTGCTGGTCAACCAGTTGCCGCAGATCACCCAGACTTTTGCAGAGGCTTTAAAGAGTCTGGACATAGAGCGTCTTGTGGTCTTAGACAGCGGCAACGGTCGGGGGGGTCTTGCAGGCCTGATGTCGGGAGTGCCCTCCGCAATCATTTCGATGATGGAACAGCTTCGAGGGCTGGGAATTGATGTTTCCAGTATCTTGTCGCCAAGAGCCACGGGGTCAGCTGCGGGTGTCTCGGCCACCGCGGATAGCGCTGAGTCAGGCCCAGAAGCCGAGTAGGCTGCAGGAGATACCGGCGACTCGAAACAGAGCTTGACCTGAACAAGAACTCTGTCGCTACCATCGTCAAACGTCGAGGCGCGGAGGCATTCGACGCTACGCCGCCGCCATCGCCGCACTGAACGGCAGGTTCGTCGAGAGGCGAGGGATGTAACGTTAGTCGAGCGTGAGATCGCATCCGAGGAAAGGGACAAGGAAGTTAGGGTACCGACCAGATTGGGGCTTGAGCCGCAACGGTGTGAAAAATTACTCTAAGCGAGCCCGCTGGTCCCGAAATCGGTAAGTTCCGCTCGGGATGATGTGGCGGTGGACGAGCGGTGAGTCCGCGCCAACGTCTTACGAGAGACGGCTTCGCCGCGGACCTTGGCCGTCCTCGTCGACTT
>JAKZYH010000392.1:0-30496 GCA_047514575.1 Acidobacteriota bacterium
AGAGGGGGCTCATCCTCGGGACCACAGCCTATATGAGCCCAGAGCAGGCGCGGGGTCAGGTGGTCGACAAACGCACGGATATCTGGTCCTTCGGCCTACTGCTCTTCGAGATGCTCACTGGCAAAGGGATGTTCTCCGGGAAGAGCTTCACCGAGACCCCGGCCGCGGTGATCCATCGGGAGCTGCCGGATGACACGCCCTTGAACATCCGCGAGTTAGTGGAGCGATGTCTACGCAAAGACCCCAGGATGCGGCTTCGGGACATGGGGGACGCCCGTATTAGGATCGGCGAGTGTTTGGGCGGTGAGGTGGCGCTGGAGGAACCCATTGTCCCCCTGACATCATTGCCCCTCAGGCGACGGCTGGTTCCTTGGGCAGCAGTACCGATTCTGGTAATCCTGGCCTGGTTTATGAAGGCCGCCCCCCCGGCGCCCGACAAGGAGGTGTCGCGCTGGGAGATAACAGGGGGCGAAGGCCAGGCATTCTACCACCAACATCGCACAGGAGTAGCGCTCTCCCCAGATGGATCACTGCTGGCGTTCGTTGCTGATTCTGATGGAAAACAGCCAACCGTCTACCTTCGGTCCCTGGATCGATGGGGCTCAGTCCGCCTTTCCGAAGACATCGCGGCGGTGCCCTTTTTCTCACCGGATGGGGAGTGGCTGGGGGCCGGCGTACGCTCCGAAGATGGTTCGCGATGGGATGTCAAGAAGTACCCTATCAAGGGAGGCACTCCCACTACGATCTGCCGGTGTAAATCGATATTCGGTGCCAGTTGGGCCGCGGACGACAGCGTCGTTGTCGCCTGTAATTTCGACGGCGGTCTGGAGCGAGTCTCCGCCCTCGGAGGAAAGCGAGAGGCGCTCACCGAGCTGGACAAGGAAGCGGGAGAGGTAGCTCATTGGCTTCCCCATGTGATTCCCGGCGCAAACGCAGTGCTTTTCACGGTCCTGCGCCACAGCATCGTCGCGGACTGGAAGAACCGAGATATCGCCGTTCAGTCCCTGGAAACGGGAGAACGGAAACTCCTCATCAAACAGGGTTCCGATGCCCGTTATGTCCCATCGGGACATCTGGTCTTTGCCCGGGAAGGAACACTGTGGGCGGTGCCATTCGACCGGACCGAATTGGCGGTGACGGGACCCGAGTTTCCGATCCTGGAAGGGGTCAGTCAAGCACTCAACACGAACCGGGGTACAGATGACACGGGTGCTGCGCAGTTCGCCGTTTCCCTTTCGGGTTCGCTTGCTTATATTGCGGGTTCGGTGGCTCCAGATTTCAAGAGGGAGATCATTTGGGTGGATCGCGACGGAAGAACGGAGTCAATCGGCATCGAACAGGCGAGATACCATATTGTCCGTCTCTCTCCCGATCGCTCCAGAGTGGCACTCGACAAGGGCGGCCAGATCTGGACCTACGATCTCGATCGACGTGCCTTGACTATCCGGACATCCGAAGGGGGAAGCACGCCGACCTGGTCACCCGACGGCGCAAAGCTCGTTTTCGGATCACATCGGCATAGGAAACGCAACTTGTTCTCGATGGCGGTCGACGGTGCCGCAAGAGCTGAACAACTGTTTCCCAGTGAACTCTACCAGGCTATAGGTTCCTGGTCGTTGGATGGGACGTTTGCTTTCAGCCAGGCAAAGTCAAATTCGCAGAATGACCACGATATATGGACTCTCCCGATGGACGGTTCCGGCCCTGCCCAACCGTTCTTGGCAACCGACTCTTTTGAGGCGTCTCCGGAGTTTTCTCCAGATGGTCGTTGGCTGGCCTACGTCTCGAATGAGACCGGTCGGATGGAAGTGTTCGTCCAGCGCTATCCGGAGAAGGGACGTAAGGAGCTGATATCCACCGCTGGGGGGTTGTCGCCGGTCTGGTCAGGGAGCGGCGACGAGCTTTTCTACCTTACCTCTTCCGGTTCGCGGACGAAATACTGGGCAGTGGATATCAAGATCAGCGGGGATACCTTGAAAGCAGGCAATCCGGCTTTCCTGTTTGAGAAGGAGTGTCTGTTTACTTTTCCCCACCGAAGCTACGATGTGGACCGCGACGGTCAACGTTTCTTGATGGTTTCCCAGAATCGGGCCAAGGAGCGGGCGATGCGCCGGGAGTACTTCGGCACAAGGATAAACATCGTCCTCAAGTGGTCTGAAGAACTCCGCCGCCTGGCTCCCAACGAGCAGTGATGAGAGGATATAGTGTCGGCCTGGAAACCACCGCTACGATCAAAACGAAAACCGGAAGCCGAACTGGATCTGTCGGGCGTTGGCGGCGCCGAATACGCGTCCCGCAGCTGGAGATGCGATGTTGCCAAAAGGAGCACTGAAGATGGCGTGGTTGAAGGCGTTGAAGAAATCCACCCGGAAATCCAGCGATTTCTCCTCGCCGAAGGCGAACTTCTTGTGCAGGGAAATGTCCACCAGCGGCACGCCATCGTAGCGCAGTGGACGATCGGCCGAATTGCCCAACGCCCGCTGGGCAGCCTCGTGGCAGATGTCGGCTCCCTGGCAGAGCCCGCGGTCGTAGACTGGCGCGACGAAGGCGCTGGTATCGAACCAGCGATCGACGCTGCGCTCGCCCTCACCTAGATACCCATCGGCGATTCGATCCGGGGCCACGGAAATGCCCTGGTTCCAGAGATCGCGACCATACCAGATGAAGTAGTCGGCTCCAGAGGTCAGCGTGACGATGGTGGTGGCTTTCCACCCTCCGAGCAAGGTCCGGCCGACGCCCTCGCCGCGGCGGAAGAAGGGCAGATCCCAGATGGAGGAGGCGTAGAACGCCTGGGACCGGTCGTGGCGCATCGCCGACTTCAGGTTGTGGCGCTCGTAATAACTGGGAGTGAAGGTCTGTACCCAGTTTCCGTTGAAGTTCAGCGACATGGCTTTGGACCAGGTGTAACCCAGAGAGAGTGCCAGGTTATCCCGAAAGCGGCGCTCCAGTTTCGCCTGCAGCGAGTTGTAGTTCGTGTTTCCGTCGGGACGGAGGAGCCGGTGCCAGGCGAGCTGGGGATAGGGGCGACGGGCGCGCTGTCCCGACCAGGAGCGGGGTGAGTCATCTCCCGGTACCCAGGGCCGGGGACCGGCGGTGATGGGATCGCTGGTCAGGGCGACCGTCGAGCCATCGATCAAGGGCACAACGTAGCCCTCCGGCATGGCCACGTTGAAGCCGCTGACGACCGCAATATGTCGACCCTGATTGCCCACATAGCCCACTTCCAGCTTGGTGGCGTTGAAGATCTCGTGCTGAATCGAGAGGTTGTAGGAGGCGACCCTTCCTTCCTCCCACTCGAGCTCCGAGTACCTGTTGGTCCGGTGCTCGATAGTGTTCACCTGGGTCGGAAGGTTGAGACGCTGCCCCAGGAAATGGCTAGGCGTCTCGGTGCCCCGAGGCACGATCACCGAAACCTGACCCTGAGCAGGAGAGAGTGGCTGAGCTCGGAAGAGCGAGAATACCTGGTTGTAGTTCAGGCCTGCCCCCAGCCGCAGCACGGTTCGGTTGTTTCCGAACATCCTCCAGGCCAGACCGAATCTGGGGGCGAAGTAGCTCCAGGTCGGCTCGTAGCAACTTCGCCGGGACAGATTCTGGAAGGGCACGGCCAACCCCGAACCTTCCCACCTGGGAATGTCGAAGCCTTGAGGCACCGTCTGCACCGGATCGATGCGTCCCTGTGCCTGACTGAAATCCACACCACAGTAGAAGTAATCCGTGCCGATACTGCCGTCGGGGGTTCCTTCGTAGTGAGGGGGCAGGGGCTGTTCCCACCTCAACCCCAGATTCAAGGTCAGGTTCGGCCCAAGTTTCCAATCGTCGTTGACGAAGGCGTTGTAGTGGGACTGGTTGAAGCGAACGTAGGCAGCCGCCAGCCCCAGGCTGTTTCCAGAGGTACGCTCCGGGAGACCCAGCATGAAATCTGCCCAGGGTTCCCCGAAGCTCGCCCCCGTGACCATGCCCGCCCCGTCGCGCAGGATCTGACCGGTCTGGTAACCCTCGAAATTGTCTCCTCCTCCAGAGTAGGAAAGGATGGCACTCTGATTCACGTCCAGATTCCGAGTATGCTCGACTCCGAACTTGAAGTAGTGGTCGCCGCGGCGCCAGGAGGCGGTGTGTTTCAGGCTGAACCCCCAGTCGGAGAGAGGTTGGGTCGTGGCGCCTTCCCACGCTGTATAGTCCCGGGGATAGATGCCCGGGACGTTCCCGGGTCCCCGACTGCCGTCCGGATAGAGCGCGGGGTGGCGGTCGGCGTCATCGTAGCCCAACTGCTCTGCGATGTTCTTCTGGTGCAGCGGCTCGGAGAATAGCCAGGCGAATCTCCAGATCGAGGCGTTGAGCTCTGTAACCAGGTTGGGACCCAGTGGTTTGACCCAGCCGATTGCGGTCTGCCAGCCTCGATTCCGCTCGGTCCGCCGCCGGCTGATCCCATGCAACTCGGCATCTGGCAGGCCGATTCTGCCGCTGTGTAGGATCTCCGGCGTGCTCTGCCAGCTGAAGCGGCCGAACAGCGAGTCGTCGCCAGCCAGCTGGTGATCCCCTCGGATGGAGTACTTGGTCAGGCGTGTGTTGCGCGTGTTGGGGTAGCTGTAGTTACGGGCGCTCGCGCCCGGAACATTCGGTTCCGGCGGCGGAAGCAGCTCCATGACCTTGCTGTAGATCGGGTTCCACAGGCTTCGCGGAATCTGGTTGCCCCCAAAGGGAGTCCGCTCGCCGTCCACCACGTCGAATGGGTTATAGATCTGAGGGATCTGACCGAAGGCTCCTGCACCTTGCAAATCGCCCCCTCGCAGAGCCATCGAGGGGACGGTGGCGAAGTCGACCCGCTCGAAGTCGTCAATGAATCTTTCGAAGTGGGCGTGGAAGAAGGTCCGGTCTTTGATGACCGGCCCACCGATCGATCCCCCGAAGACCTGGTAGTTGACCGGGAGCTTCTCGCGCTGGGACCTGTTGGTGAAGAAGTTGGCCGCATCCAGCGCTTCATCCCGGAAGTAGTACCAGGCGTGACCGTGGAGCTCGTTGCTGCCGCTCTTGCTGAGCATGCTGATCACGGCTCCTCCTGCCTTCCCGTATTCGGCCGAGTAGTTGTTAGTGATGACCTTGAACTCCTGGACCGTCTCGGGCGTGGCCTCCACGATCGGGCGCTGGGTAACGGCGCTCTGGTTGTTGGAGCCGTCCAGTGTGATCTGGTTATAGAAGGAAAAGAGTCCGTTGAAGGAGGGATAGGATCCACCGTAGGCACTCGAGTTTTCACCCACCACGCTGCTCTCATGGGTTGCACCGGTGGTGAGATAGGCGAGCTTGACCAGGTTTCGATCGCGCAGCGGTAGATCCAGGATCCGGTTCTCGTCGACGACCGTGCCGAGTTGGGCATCGTCGGTGTTGATGACGGGGGTATAACCAATCACCGTCACCGCCAGATCAGCGATCTCCCCCGGCTCGAGTTTGAAGTCCACACGCGCCACCTGACTGACCTCCAGAGGGATGTCCACCACCACCATCACCTTGAAGCCCGGCAGCTCAGCATTGATGTTGTAGAGACCCGGGATCAGCTTGTCGATGACGTAGTTCCCCCGATCATTGGTGACGACTTCGCTGGTGGCGTTCGTGGACTTAGCCATGGCTGTGACTATGACGCCGGGCAGCACAGCTCCCGTCTGATCGGTTACCGTCCCGACCAGACGGGCATAGGTCGAGGACTGGCCAAGCGCTGTCCCCTGAAACACGAAAAAGAAGATGAGAATCCAGCCGAAGATTCCGGCTGTAGCAAGAGTGCCGCGTCCCACGAGAAGTGTTTTCGTCTGGCCTCGATTCTTCGTCATTCGGAACTTCCTCTCTGTACGGCGAGCATCTAGCACGTGGACTACGGTGTCGAAGCCGTGGAAACTGATGGTAATAAACTAGTCCCACTACTCTGAGAGTGCAACCGAGACTCTCCACAGTTAGGCCCGCATGGAATTTCGACTAAGCGCTCTTTCATTGATTGCATTACGCCGCCAGTCCGTTGGCGACCCCTTGTACAGTCTCGTCTGATACAAGCGACCAGCTAGCAAACGGTGTGCCAGATCGGCCCAGAGTCCGGAATCCGATCCACAAGCTATCTCTAAGTTCTTGATTCGGCTAGTGATGGAAAAACGCTGAGCGTCCCGGTCCCATTCTCATGGGATCATCAAGCGAGCCATGGTCTATCCAAGTGGATAGTTCTGCCAGCCGAGCAGATTGCAGAGTGCACGAAATGTCGTCGTTGGATGGATCGATAAGCGGTCAACAGGGGCCCTTAGTTCAATTTCTTCTGAATGGCCAAGGTCGAGAGACCTGAAGCCATGACGGCATTTGTCACAGCTACTGTGTCGGGTGGCTGGGGGCGAAGAGATCCTCATCATCAAAGGAGGAAAGCCGCTGGCTTGGCTCTTCTGTTCCCATTCAACTATCATCCAAGGGATCGACGAGCTGGACACCGGCTTTCTCGAAGTCGGTGCGGTTGCGGGTAACAACCGTCAGATTATAGAACAGGGCAGTGGCGGCAATGAGGCTGTCCTTGATCGGCATAGCGCGACCCGATGTGCGGAGACTTGCGACCAGTTCTGCCCAGCGTAGACCCGTCTCCGCTTCCCACGGTAAGCAGTGAAGGCGGCGGACGCCTCCGTCGAACCATCGTTCGAGCCTGGTTCGACGCCTCCCCCTCGGCAGTAGGAGGATACCGAATCGAACCTCGCCCAGGATCACTGGATCGACTGCGATTTCGCGCTCGTGGTGCTGGAGCCACCGGACGACGCCTGGGTGTGGCGTCGGTTTCGTGGGTTCACTCAGGACATTGGCGTCGACCAGGTACGTCACAGAGCATCCGTCGACTCGGACTCAATCGGTACGAAGAATCCTTTTTCGGGGCACGAGAGCAGCCAGTCGACCACGCCTTCATTCGGCCGAGCCGTTAGGCGCACGAGTCGATACTCGCCATGATCGAGGCGTTCGACGTCGAATTCCTGCCCCGCTTCTATGTGGTCCTGTCGTCGCAGCTCGGCGGGCAACACGATCTGCCCCTTCGAGGACACTGTCGTCTTCACGAAGTGTAAGATACCGTCTTACGTACTCGACCGTCAACCTGCTGTTGTCCGACTCTCTCCTCGGAACTTGGGTTCATGCTGCTAACGAATCAGTCAAACGGCCGCCAGTTGCCGCGAACTGCGTGGAGCGCTAGAATTTCTCCATGCGGAACCTCAGCATTACGATCAATGAGGAGGTGACACGCTGGGCCCAGGTTTGGGCTGCACGGGAGGATACCAGCGTTTCCCGTTTGTGGACTCAACCCATTGCGAAGAGACGGTTGAGCTAGCGATATCTTTCGGAGGTGACCCTCACATGCGACAAATTCCCCTGGAACTTGTCGAAACCACTTGGCAGGAGGTTTCTGCCTTCCCCCCGGGACGCGTCCAGAAGGAAATGGATCGTGCCGCCCAGCTGCAGCCTGACCTTCTCAGCTTCGTGATGGTGTTCACCGAGGAATTGGGTCCGGACGCTCACGCGCTCGCGACCTATCTGTATTTCGTCATCCTGCGGATTTTCGAACAGGGGACGAAAAGGAGGATCCCGCGTGTCCGGCCCTCCCAGATCAAGCGTCGGCTGGAGCAAAACGAAAGGATGCTAACCCGTTTGGAGCATGCCCATCCCCGCTTCCTCGAGAAGACGGCACTCACCGAGGCATCGAGACAACCCCATGTGGTGCAATACCTGGTCGAGGCGATCATGGAGGCGCCGGATGAAGAAGATCCGATGATTCTGAATGAGGAAGAAGAGGGCACTCTGTTCCTTGTGTTGAAGACCGCGATCGACGTGCTCGATCACGCTCGAAGAAAAGCGGAGATAATCTAGCCACGGCAGCTGTCGCAGCAGCGCTCAGCTCGCCAGATACATCATCGTATTTCTGGAACGGAGCACCAAGCGTCAGGAGCAAGCGAACCATGCCCGAATGTGATGTCTCTGCCGGCGGTAGCTCTGCCCGCCACCGTAGATCAGGACACCTTCCCGATCCCCAGACATCTCGACGTAACGGTCCAGGCCCTTGAGAAAGTCGGAGGCTACCGTGCTTCCTGCCTTCACCTCGATCGGGATGCGTCGAGTCCCCAGATCGATCACAAGGTCGACCTCGCGACCGTGGGAGTCCCGCCAGAAAAAGGTGGGTGGTCGCTCTCCCTGGTGAAGGAAGAGCTTACGGAATTCCATCACTACGAGGTTTTCGAAGATCGCACCACGCAGCGGATGGTTCGCCAGATCTGCGCTTTTTCGGATACCGAGCAGGTGGCAAAGCAAACCGGTGTCAATGAGGTACAGCTTCGGACTCTTCACCAGCCTCTTTGAGAAGTTCTCATGGTGTGGTTGCAAAAACTCGATGACGTAGCTGGCTCGAAGGATCGATAGCCAGCGCTTGGCCGTAACGTGACTGACGCCGGCATCGGAGCCCAGGGACGAGCTGTTGACGAGTTGTCCGGCACGCCCGGCACAAAGGCTTACGAAGCGAGTAAAGCTCTCTAAGTCTCCGATCCCGGAAACCGTTCGGACGTCTCTTTCTATGTAGGTTCGGAGGTACCCGTTGAGCCAGACTGAAGGGTCGAGTTCCCGGTCGTGTATGCGGGGAAAGGTCCCGGCGAAGAGCACCTCATCGAGATCCCCCGGCGGAGATTCGTCCGGGGCCACCGCCTGGTCGAGGAGGAGGAGTATCGAGATGGAATAGTCGAACAGCTACTTTCGTATTGTGCACTCCAACCGAAGACCGCTCCTTGCCCCTACAGACACAAAGACCTAGTATGCGTTGGGTAGCTTCCTTATTCTCTGGAGCCCTCATTGATAGGCCAGAACATCTCCCACTACACGATCACCGCCAAGCTGGGCGAAGGAGGCATGGGTGCGGTTTATCGGGCCACTGACACCCGGCTGGGACGGGAAGTGGCCCTTAAGATCCTGCCCCCACAATTTGTCCGCGATCGGCAGCGGATGGAACGGTTTCAGCGGGAAGCAGAGGTCCTCGCTTCCCTCAATCATCCCCACATCAGCATCATCCATGACTTGGAGGAATCGGGTGCGGTGCGGGCCCTGGTCCTGGAGCTCGTGGAGGGCCCTACGCTGGCAGAGCGGATCGCCAGGGGACCGCTTCCGGTAAAGCAGGCTCTAAACGGTTGGACTGGAGATCGCCCAGGCCCTTGAAGCCGCTCACGAAAAGGGGATCATCCACCGTGACCTGAAGCCGGCCAACGTCAAGATCAGTCCGGAGGGATCGATCAAGGTCCTGGACTTCGGCCTGGCGAAGGCATTTGATACCGAGCTCTCAGGAGCAGGACTGGCGAATGCGTCCACCCTGGCAGTCGAGGCGACACAGGAGGAAGCCCTCGTCGGAACCCCGTCCTACATGAGTCCGGAGCAGGCCCGAGGGAAGGCGCTGGACAAGCGGAGCGACATCTGGTCCTTCGGCCTGGTGCTTTTCGAGATGCTGACCGGCAAGAGCATGTTTGCCGGCAAGAGCTTCGCCGAGACCCTTGCCGCGGTGATTCACCAGGAACCGAGTCTGGAAGAGTTGCCCAACGACACACCCTGGAAGATTCGAGAGCTGCTGGAGCGGTGTCTGCGCAAAGACCCCAGAATGCGGCTGCGGGATCTTGGGGATGCCCGGGTTGTCATTCACGAATCCCTGACTGGGACTCCAGATACGGGGGGCAATGAGCTCGTCCCCCCTCCAACACGGCCTTTGTTGCTGTGTCTGGCTCCCTGGGCGCTTGTCCCGTTGTTGGTTGTCGCCGCCTGGGCTATCAGGCCTGATCATGCGCTCCCGGAGAGGCCGGTGTTACGCTTCCAGGTCCAAGTCGCCGGAGACGAGGCCCTCTTCAATGGGTTTCGCCATGGCGTGGCAATCTCCCCGGACGGTAAACGCCTGGCTTTTGTCGCCAAAGTCCCCGGACCTGAGCAGGACTGGACGATCTACCTGCGCTCCCTGGATCAGTTGAACTCGGGGCGGCTGACGCTTGAAGGGGGCGTGGGCAATCCTTTTTTCTCTCCCGACGGGAAGTGGCTGGGCTTCTACTCGATCTCAGGGCAGAAGCTCATGAAGGTAGGAGTCGAAGGAGGGACGCCCACCACGATTCTCGACCTCCGTGAGACTGTTCATACCGACGTATCCCATCAACGCAGCTCCCAGTTGTGGCCTTATGGTCTGAGTTGGGGAACGAACGATACCATCGTCTTCGCTCCAGAAATCAGAGGCGGACTCTGGCGGGTATCGGCCTCGGGCGGAGAGCCGGAGCAGATCACGGAACCAGACCAGGAAAAGGGCGAGGTGAGCCATCGACTGCCCCACCTGCTGCCGGGTGGTGAGGCGGTGATCTACACGGTGTTTCTGCACACGAGTCATGCCAAGGGCACTGAGCAGATCGTGGTGCAGGACCTGGAGAGCGGAGAACGACGAATCTTGCTCGAAAACGGCACCGATGGGCGCTATGTACCCACTGGACACCTGGTTTTCGCCCGAGAGGGAACCCTGATGGCTGCCCCCTTTGATTTGGGAGACCTGGTCGTAACCGGGCCTTGGGTTCCTGTTGTAGAGGGTATCGGTCACTGCATCTTCACAGGCGGTGATGTGAGGGAATCGGGTGCCGCGCAGTTCAGTTTCTCCGCTTCGGGTTCTCTCGCTTATATCCCCGGATCGGTCTTCCCCGAGCGAAAGGGGGAAGTCGTTTGGCAGGACCGCAGTGGCAAGGTCGAGCTCACCGAGATCCCCCCGGCCAGCTACTACCACGTCCGCCTTTCCCCGGATGGATCCAAGGTGCTTCTAGGTCGGGGTTACAAGGAACCCAACATCTGGAAATATGATTTTGTCCGAGGAACTCTTACGAATCAAACCGCAGAAGGCAGCGGTCTCTGGCCGGAGTGGACCCCTGACGGGATGGGGTTCGTGTACACCTCGGGAGATCTGGGCTTTCCGAACCTCTTCCGAAAACCGATCGACTCCTCAGAAGCGCCCGAACGGCTCACTGCCGACGAATACCAACATGTCATTGGCTCCTGGCACCCTGATGGAGACCGGTTTGTCTTCCTCCAGAAAGATCCTGGCACTGGAGTCAACCGCAGTATCTGGCTATTGTCGACGCAGGGTTCGAGCTTGCCCAAACCGCTGGTCAAGACGCCTTTTACGGAGTTCGACCCCGACTTCTCACCGAACGGACGCTGGCTCGCATACGCCTCCGCAAAAAGCAATCGGCTCGATGTCTACGTTCAGCCATACCCCGGGCTCGAGCGGGAAATACCCATCTCACCCGGCGGCGGATATGCTCCCGCCTGGTCACCCAGTGGCAAGGAGCTGTTCTATTGTTCTGGCGGGAGAGAGCCCAAGATGATGGCGGTCGAGATCACCTACCAGGGGGACGACCTTACCGTGGGAAATCCTGTTGTCCTCTTCACGAGAGGATCAGGTTGTTCGAGCGGCCCCGTGCGGAAGTATGATGTGAGCAGAGACGGGCAGCGTTTTCTGAGGATCCGCAAGGACCGTTCCTCCAGTCTCGCCATGGAGCAGAAGTTTTTCGGAAACAAGGTGAACGTCGTCCTCAACTGGTCTGAGGAACTTCGGCGTCTGGCTCCCACGGAGTAGTGGGGTGTCGGGCTCTGAGCGCCCTCCAGGCTGCCGTGGGTCGAGCTAGGCTCGACCGCCCTACTTCGGCCTGGAGACCAAAGCCACGTCGTAGACCAGCTCTACCACCTCTGGCTTCACTCTGAGGTTACCCTATCGTCCCCCCTCGGGGACTACGGGACTCATCCTCAGTGGAGCCGAACCACTGACCCCAGGTCCCTGAGAAGTTGAGTACCATGGCCTTGGACCAGGTGCATCGCATGCTCAAGACGACACCGTCCTCAAACCACCGTTCCAGCTTGGCCTGCAGCGAACTGTAGTACGTGCTGCGGAGTTCAAGTTCCGCTCCTGTGTCTAACTTATAACTTAACTGAAGTCTTCCAGTGCAACCGCGACCTCAGGGAAGGCTGCCTGTACCTTCCTATCCAGTGTGACGAGGGGGAGGGTCAGATTCTGGGCAAGAACCACGAACTCGCAGTCGTAGGCGCTGCAGCCACTTTCGGCGGCGAGGCGCAGCACGTCCAGACTGGGAACCTCGAACTCGTGGTCCCTGAGCTGTGTTTCGGCTGCCACCATCACCCGAAGGGCTTCTTGTAATACCAGGTGCCGCAGCCTCAGCTGAAGCGCGAGAACCTTGCGGAGCTCGCTGCGCCACAAAATGGGGGCAGCCCACTCGGAGTCCTCTCGCAAGGCATCTTCGGCCTGCTGCGAGCGCTCCGTCTGAAGATAGAGGGAAGCGATGACGTTGGTATCGACGACAATCACCGTCGTCCCGCAGCCTTTGCTTCGATCAGCTCTGAAACGCTAAGAGTTCTGCCGACAGACAACCGGCGCAGCCGGCGAGCCGTGTGCAGGACCTCCTCAGCGGAGACCTTCGTGCCCGTCAGAGCTCTTTCGAGGCAGACGATGATCTCGCTATTGATGCTGCGCCGGTGCAGGGCCGCAGCCTCCTTGAGCCGCTCGTGCAATTCGTTGGGAATCTTCTTCAGCGTAATAGTAGCCATTTCGGTTCCAGAATGGAACCATTGTATCGAATGTTGACTTCGCCTGTTTAGCCTCACATTTTTGCGTCATGAGCGATAACCGTTCAGTCAGGCCGCTACTCCGGATCCTGAGCGTCACGAGCAATCGAACTATCTCCCGTGGAACCGCCGCCTACATGAGCCCCGAGCAGGCTCGCCGGCAGCTCGTCGACAAACGCACAGACATCTCGCGATCAACTCCAGGTGAGCACCGAGCGCGGCGAAATAGCGCTCGACATGTCGCAGTCAACCGATGTCCATCTGTCGCCACCGGCTTAGGTAAACCGCGTCAAGCCATACAATCAGGCTGCCACCATTCAGGGAGAATCGACCCATCTATCCATCGGATTGGTCTATAAACGATCCGCTCAGATTGCCCTTCCAGACCCAACGATCTAGTATTTTAGAGATAGACCCTGTGCGGTTCTGGAGGTCCGGTTGCTAGGCCAGAGCATTAATCATTACAAGATCACGGCGAAGCTAGCCGAAGGCGGCATGCGGGAAGTCTACCAGGCCACAGATACCCGTTCGGGCCGAGAGGTCGCGCTAAAGATCCTGCCCGAGCGCCTTGTCCAAGATCGGCAAAGAATGGGCCGATTTCAGCGCGAAGCGGCAGTCCTGGCTTCACTCAATCATCCTCACATAGGGATCATCCACGGCTTGGAAGAGGTGGGAGATGTCCGGGCGCTGGTGCTGGAGCTGGTCGAGGGTCCGACGCTGGCAGAACGGATTGCGGAGGGTCCGATACCGCTGGAGGAGGCACTCCGGATGGCCCTGGAGATCTCCCAGGCTCTGGAGGCAGCGCATGAGAGGGGGATCATTCACGGGCACTTGAAGCCGTCCAACGTAAGAATCACTCCTGAGGGGACGGTCAAGGTTCTGGACTTCGGCCTCGTCAAGGTGCTGGAACCAGTGTCGTCGCAGCCGGAACGGGCGACCTCGCCAACCCAGACGTTGGAGAGAACCCGGCAGGGAATTGTTCCGGGAACCGCGGCCTACATGAGTCCGGAGAAGCTACGGGGGCAATCCGTGGACAAGCGAACAGACATCTGGTCTTTCGGTATGGTGCTGTTCGAGATGTTGACCGGCAAGGCAATGTATACCGGCAAGAGCTCCACCGAGACACTGGCCGCAGTGATTCACCAGGAACCGAGTCTGGAGCAGCTGCCGCCGGACACCCCCCGCACCGTCCGCAATCTGCTGGAGCGATGTCTGCGTAAATCCGCCAACATGCGTTTGAGGGACATGGGAGACGCCCGCATCGCGCTGGATGAACATCTCAGCGGTACCGTCCAGGAGGGTCCGCTTCTGCCCTTCAAGACACAGCCCCTGCCGAAGCGTCTGGTTCCCTGGTTGGCCGTACCTCTCTTGATGGTCCTGGCCTGGGTGATCCGAGGCTGGTCAACCCCGATCGCGGACAAGACGATCTCGAGATGGGAGCTGTCTTCGGGCCAAGGCCAGATACTCGACCATCAGAATCGCTCAGGAGTCGCACTCTCCCCTGATGGTTCGCTGCTGGCGTTTGTAGCTGCCGCTGAGCCGCATCGACAAGCCATCTATCTTCGATCCCTGAATAGGTGGGACGCTGATCGCCTCTCCGATGACATCGCCTGGATGCCCTTTTTTTCACCAGATGGAGCCTGGCTGGGGGCCTTCTCGAGTCTTACCGACGGTTCAGATCGGAAGCTCAAGAAGTACCCTGTCGAGGGAGGCACAGGCATCACGATTTGCGATTGCGTTCAGCCCTTCGGCGCGACTTGGGCGTCGGACGACACCATCATCTTCACCTGTGAAATAGCTGGACCTCTGTGGCGAGTCTCTGCCTTGGGAGGGGAGCCGGAGCAGATTACCGAGTTGGATAAAGAAGCGGGAGAGCTGAGCCATCGGCTTCCTCACGCCATTCCTGGCACGAATGCGGTCCTCTTTACCGTACTCCGCCGATCCTACGGAATGTTTGCATCGAGCGACGGAGAGATCGCGGTTCAGTCCTTGAAGACCGGAGAGCGAAAGGCCCTGATCAAAGGAGGCCTGGATGCCCGCTATGTCCCCTCGGGGCATCTGGTTTTTGCCCGGGAAGGAACACTTTGGGCGGCACCGTTCGACCGGACGGACCTGGCAGTGACAGGGCCCGAGTTTCGGGTCCTGGAGGGTGTCAGTCATGCGCTCCACACGGCGAGTGGTCTTTATAACAGCGGCGCTGCCCAGTTCGCTGTTTCCAGCTCCGGATCCCTGGCCTACATTGGAGGTTCGGTCTTTCCCGAGAGCAAGAGGGAGATCCTATCGGTGGATCGTGACGGCAGGGTAGAACCCGTTGGTATCGAGCCGGCCAGATACCACAGCGTCCGACTCTCTCCCGACGAATCGAGATTGGCAGTCGACACAACCTACAAAAGCAAGCAGGTCTGGACGTTCGATCTCGATCGTGGCACTCGCAACATCCAGACGCCTGAAGGAATGAGTGGCACGCCGATCTGGTCGCCGGACGGCGAGACCATCATTTTCACCTCCGATCGTGGTGGGATTAACAATCTCTTCTCGAAAAGAGTTGACGATGTTGGCGATGCTGAGCGACTGTTCCCCAATCAGAACCCGCAGTATGTAGGCTCCTGGTCGCCGGATGGGGAGAAGTTTGCCTTCAACCAGACGAAACCAGACACTTACAATGACTACGATATATGGATCCTGTCGATGGATGGTTCTGACTTCGCCGAACCCTTCTTGGACAGCAGCTCTAGTGAAATTTGTCCCGAATTCTCTCCGAATGGTCGCTGGCTGGCCTACACCTCCGATGAGACCGGTCGGCATGAAGTGTACGTTCAGCGCTACCCGGAGAAGGGAGGGAAGCAGCCAATCTCCACCCACGGGGGGAGGTCTCCGGTCTGGTCAGGGAGCGGAGATGAGCTTTTCTACTACTACCAGAATGATCAGCTGGGGCCGAAGCACTTCTGTGCAGTCGATATCGGGATCAGTGGGAATACCCTGATAGCGGGGAATCCGGTGCTCCTGTTCAAGGGTGAGTGTGTGGGAGGTAACCCGAACCGAACCTACGACGTGACCCCGGACGGCTTCCTGATGATTTCGAGGGACTTCGACCCCACTCTGGGGCAGCGGCGTGCAGGCAGGGAGCAGGCGATGAGGCTGGAGTACTTCGGCAAGAAGATGAATATTGTCCTCAACTGGTCTGAAGAGCTTCGGCGCCTGGCTCCCAGCGACTAGCAAGGTATCGTTTCCAAAGAGACCTCTTCAGCGGGCTACGCTTCGCGCCAGGCCGCTGAACCCGCCTCCAGGTGAGGTTTCTTCACCCCAGGTCGGAACTCGCGGAGCCTCGTTGCGTCTCGCGATCAGCGGCGGGACGCGGGATATCCTGCCTGTTGCGACGTCTTGGTGCCCGGCGATCTATCGGGTTGTTCCGTCTGCGCACCAGTAAGAACGATCCTTTTCTTCCCGAACGCAGCGACCAACTCCAGCTGACCACCGAGCGCAGCGACATAGCGCTCGAGCGTTGAGACTTGGCAGTCGCCGAAGTTCACTCGGCTCTCCAGGCGAGAGATGTCCGCCTGGTCGATCTGGGAGGCCTTGGCAACCTCGATCTGGGTCTTTCCGGTCGCCTCGCGCACCGTTCGAATCGTGAGGTGTACTCCCCGTTTAGCTCGCAGGCCCCGGCCAAGAATGCGCACCTGTTTTGATTCTGATTCATGGCTCCGTTTGATTACCCGATTCATAGCGGCCCTCCTGTCTGGTAGAGTTTCCTCTCTGCGCGTGTCGCCCGCCGAGCAGTGATGATGCGATCCCGTGAGCTACGCTGAACCTGAACTACGAACAGGACGCGCTCTCGAAGCGAGGTTCCGATCACAACCATGTTGCCTGTTCCTGATCCGTCATCGAGATACACGGCGAACGGATCGGCCATGACTGTGGCTGCTTCGGGGAACGATATACCATGCTTGGCCAGGTTCGACGCAGCCTTGGCTGAATCCCATTCAAAGTCGCCGTCGACCACCGTGGTCATTACCGATTATGGGATATGCCCCATGCCGCAGTCAAAGGTAAACGACGCCCCGGATGGGTCGTATCCCAGCGATACGTTTACAGGATTCCAATTGCTGCTGGGTCGGTTCCGAGCTATCTGGTTTTGTCATCGCCTACCAGGAACGTTCCCAGGCAGAGAAAGACGAGACGAATGTGGGAACGCGCAGGGGCGAGGGCAGGAACAGGAGCAGAAGCAACGCTTGAACGGCGAGTATGGCCTTTCGGCCTGAAAAACGGCGGTCCGGAGACCACCGCCACGGTTAGAACGAGAAGCGGAAGCCGAACTGGATCTGGCGGGCGGTTGCGGCTCGCGTGATCCGGCCTGCGCTGCTGCGAGCCGTATTCCCATCAGGCGCGATCGGGCCACCGACACCCAGCTGGGACGGGAAGTGGCCCTTAGGATCCTGCCCCAACAAGTTGTCCGGGATCGGCAGCGTATTGGTGTGGTTTCAGCGGGAAGCAAAGGTCGCTGGCTTCGCTCCAATCATCCCCACATCCGAGCTCGATCCCTTGAGATAGTCTGCCTATCCGATCGGATAGTTCATCTGATCAATCGGAGTGTCCTCTGGGGCACCGATCCTTCAGCGATTGACTCGACCAGGAATTGGTAACTCCTGTCCGATCAACCCGTTGCGATCTGATTTGAGTGCTGTTGTCTAGTCTCTTCTCATTGCTGGCCCGTCAATTGCTTTCCTCTTCACCGTAAGGGAAAGACAATCCGAGGTGACTACAAGCCTCTTGGCTTACGACAGGAGATGCAATGCCCAATCGATGGACCGTCTCGAAGGTTACCAGGGTCGTGTCACAAGAAGTTGGACTCGGCAGCAGCGTTGCTTCCACGCCGGAGATTTTGGGTGCCGCTTTCGTCGCGACTCCGGTTCCTCCCTCCTCAACAGCAGCGGTGGAAGTTTCTAGTCATAGAACCGAGCGGAAGGTACTGGAAGCCCTGGAAGGCCGAATCGAAGCGGTGCGACGGCCTCCCCTCTACTCGGTGGCCACCTTCGTAGTCGCCGTGGCCATGGTGATGCTGCCCCTGTTCTATCTGGCCCTGATCGGGCTCGTTTCCTACGGGATCTACCACCACGCGTTGGAGAACGCGAGCATTCTGACCTCGGGGGCTCTCAAGCTGAAGCTCATGGTCTACCTGGGTCCTCTGGTCAGCGGGATTGTGGTGGTGATCTTCATGATCAAACCTCTCTTTGCCCGATCTCCTCAAGGACCCGCCGTCTACTCGGTAGACCCACGGAGGGAACCTCTCCTCTACAACTATGTCGAGCGGCTGAGCCGGCTCGTGGGAGCGCCTCTACCCAGGCGTATCGATCTCGATTGCGAAGTGAACGCTTCGGCTAGCTTTAGACGCGGGTACCTCAGCATGTTTGGCAATGACCTGGTTCTGACGATTGGGCTTCCCCTAGTAGCCGACCTTGATCTGAGACGGCTCAGCGGAGTCCTGGCCCATGAGCTTGGCCACTTTGCGCAGAGAGGAGGCATGCGCCTTACCTACGTCATTCGGAGCATCAATCACTGGTTTGCCAGAGTCGTCTTCGAACGCGATGAATGGGACCAGTCTTTAAAGGCGCTCTCAGATGACACCCATCCCTGGATGGTCCAGGCGGTCGCGTACCTCTCCCAGGGCTGCGTGTGGCTCACGCGGCGGCTGCTCTGGACCCTGATGATGATGGGAAACGCGATCAGCTGTCTCCTGCTGCGGCAGATGGAGTTCGATGCGGATCGCTATGAGGTCCGAGTGGCCGGAAGCGAAGTCTTCGAGTCCACGGTCCTCAAGCTCCAGGGTCTGGGCTTGGCAGCCCAGCGTGCCCAGCATGACCTGGGAGGTTTCTGGTCTGAGTCCCGCCTTCCCGACGACTTTCCGAAGCTGATTCGGGAGAACTACAGGACCTTCTCGAAGGATGCTCTAGGTCGGATCAGGACCGGTGTCCTGGAACGGCGAACCGGATGGTGGGATACCCATCCGGCCGACAAGGAGAGGATCGAAAGCGCGCGGCAGGAAGGCACGCCCGGCATTTCCCATCCTGAGGTTCCTTCGAGCGTGCTGTTCTCGGACTTCGGTCTCCTCTCGAAGGAGGTCTCCAGACACTACTACCGGAACCTTCTTGGCCTGGCCGCCGAGGAGAAGAAGCTTGTGCCTACTGCTGACCTGCTGCGAATCCAGGCACAGGATCGGGCGAGAGATCTGGCTCTGGATCGGTACTTTCAGGGGAGGCTCAGCCACATGCATCCACTGCATTCCCTGGAGATTCCGGTCGAAGTAGTGCAGGACAAAGAGGAGATCGTCTGGCGCCTGCGCCAGGCGCGCAAAATCATGTTGAACGATCCGGACAAGGACTCGCCAGCGTATTCCGACGTTGCCAGAAAGCGACTGCAGCAGTCACTGGAGCTCCTCCTCGATCAGTCGCTGACAGAGCCTCTCAGGCCCCAGGACCCGGAAGTCCTGTGGCATGAGGCGAAACGGATGATCGGTTTTCTGCAGCGTCTGCAGCCGGTCTATTCTGAGCTGCCAAACTTGGTGTCAGCAATCGAAAGAGTGGTGTCTCGGCTGCGAGGACTGGAGGGAAACGAGGACAACGAAGTGTTGTTCGATAACCTGGCGACCCATTCGGGACAGCTCTTCGACCTGGTCAAGAAGCTCACCGCCGTCCTTGGGCAGATCCCCTATCCCTTCGAGCACGCGGAGGGTTCGGTTTCGTGTGGTCAGGTCGTCGCGGCGCCCTTGCTGGATGGCAGAGATGCGGTCTCGATTGCGCGGGCTGGTGGCCAGATCTGCGCGGAAATCCATCATCTCTACTCCCGGGTGATGGCAGCCCTGGCTTTCATCGCGGAGCAGGTGGAGGCGGCCGTGGGCCTCGAACCCCTGCCCCATCCTTCTGGGCGGGATGAGTGCGAGTAGGATCTAAACTTGCCGGATCGTGCGCCCTCCACTACGGGTTCGCTTTGGGGCATATCTTCCGTTGCGGGGAAGACTGGCGGAGCGACTTGTGATCTTCTCCTTCGTCGCTATTCCCCCAGTACCTCCTTCGACATGTGCATCGCTACGAACATATGAGGGACGTCGACCACCGCCCCAATCTTCAAGTCGCCTGCCAACGAGCAGAGGACATAGGCTTCTTCGCGCTTCATTCCCTGAGTGTTAGCCAGGTAGTCGATCATGTAGCGAGTGGCCTTTCGAGCGGCTTCGTCGATGGTGGTCGCGAAGGCTGTGACGGCATAGTAGTCGTCGGTTTCATACTGCGGTTCCTGAATTGGATGGCTGCCCGTGACGACATTGACTTCGAAGACGATTCGCATCGGGGCCTCAACGGCCGTTCCGCAAACCTCTCCCATACCCTGGACGGCGTGGGTGTCACCTATGGAAAACAGAGCGCCCTCGACGAAGACCGGGAAGTAGACCGTAGTTCCTGCCACGATGTTGGGGTCATCCATATTGCCGCCATTGGCTCGGGGAGGAATGGTGCTCAGCATTTCCTCGGTCGCCGGCGCTACACCCATGACACCGGGGAAGGGCCTCACCGGGATGCGGATCCGGTCGTTGAACTGAACGTGAGTCGTGTCTGCACCGAGCTTGAAGGTCCTGAGCCAGGCGTCCTGGAACTCCTCGGCCAGAAATCCGAAACCGGGAACGATCGCCGACCAGGCCCAGTCTCCGAGCTCGATCTCGTGAAGTGTCACGGCCAGGACGTCACCGACTCGGGCACCCTCTACGTAGACGGGGCCGGTCAGCGCGTGAATCAGATCAGCATTCACTTTCTCCCAGTCCGAGGCAGTCGAGCCAAGGTCGAGCTGGTGGCCTGTCGCTTCTTGTGTATGTGCTTGAATCACCGCTCCCGAGGGTACGCGAAGCACAGGTTCGATGGAGCTCGAGAACTTGTTGTGGGTCTCCTCCGCGCTGACGAAGTATTCGGCTTTGGGTTTGGTTTTTGATTCGACCGGTTCAGGAGGGGGCTCGTCAGAACCGCAGCTCAGTGAACAAAGTAGGGCGAACGCAGTCAACCTCTTCATGAATCGAAGCCTCCTCAGCTCTACTCTAATCCCCCTTTGTCGCATTTGCCAGGTTAGCCCCGCCACCGGCTGGGGACCGCCGGATCAATCGAAAAAGAAACTTCGTGCGGTGTGGCGGTGGCTTCTAAGCCGCCGTATTCCTTCCGTCGAGCTTTTGGCTCGAAAAGCGGCGGCCTGGAGGCCACCGCCACGGTTTTTGGACAATAGTCTGGAGAATTCTCTATCCAAGTTTAGATCAATGGTTTACGTCCTTTTTCCCCCCGAATTCACAAATCAAGTCTCAGCTTAGTCCCGCCCCCAGAGCACTGGCCCTATTCGAGAGGGGATCTTGCTGTTGTTGGATTGAGGTGCTAAATTCTGGGCCCAAGCCCTGAGGAACTAGATTGCCTGACACGATCGAGGTACGGCCTCTCTCCATTCTTATCGGTGCAGAAATTGGTGCCGTCGACCTGACCCACCCACTTCCTCCGAATGTGGTCCGAGAGATTCGGGAGGCCTTCCTGCGGTGGAAGGTGATCTTTTTCCGTGGGCAGTACCTTGACCATCGTCAGCATATTGCCTTTGCACGACAGTTCGGAGAGTTGACAGTTGGCCACGCCGTTTTCGGTCATCTCCCGGATTACCCGGAGATCTATTCGGTTGCCAAACATCGTGGTACTGATCGCTTCAAGGGTGAACCTCTGGTGGTGCCCTGGACCGGTTGGCACAGTGACATTACGGCTGCGCACAACCCACCCGCCGCGTCGATCCTGAGGGGTGTGGAAGTTCCCCCTTACGGAGGAGATACGCAGTTCACCAACCTCGCCGCTGCCTATCAGGGCCTATCGCCGCCGATGCAGGCTTTCGTGGACGGACTGCGTGGTGTCCACCGCTTCAACCCTCCTGGGGAAAATACTACCCAGCAGTACGATCAACAGCTGCGCCAAAGACCTCTGAGCAGCAAGCATCCCCTGGTCACGGTGCATCCCGAGACTGGGGAGCGCCTGCTCTATGTGAGTCCGGGCTTCCTTACGTCGATCGTGGGATTGACGCCTCGGGAGAGCCAACGACTTCTGGAGCTGCTTTGGGAACATGTAATTCGCCCGGAGTACACGGTCCGGTTCAAGTGGGAACCTGGCAGCATCGCCTTCTGGGATAACCGATCCACTGCCCATCTGCCGCCGGTTGATATCTTTCACTCGGACTTCGAGCGTCAGTTCTACCGAGTCACGCTGGTTGGCGAGATCCCGATCGGCGTAGACGGCATGCAATCGGAATCCATTGAGGGCGAACCTATCCTGGCCATGGACAGTGGGCCGTAGCTAGTTCCGTTTACTTGGAGTGCTATCTTTTTGGATTGTCGGACTATCTGATCGGATAGTCCGACCCCTGCGGGAACCCCTGGGATCGATTGAAAATCCATGGCCCTCTGAGCTAGCTTTATGCGGGTGTACAGGCGCGTCGCGGTGATGGTTTGGCTTTGCTGTGGAGTAGAGTCGAGTCCTGCCCGGCTACCTGAGCTCTTCGGCCTAGTCCACCCCTCTCCACACAGGGCTCCGAGGCTGTATAGAGATGTAGAAGGACAGCCTCTGCCCTTTCGTCAAGAGAAAGAACTCCTGGAATTCCTGCGTACTGGAGCCATCAGCGTCCTCGGAACGATCCCAGAAGGGATCACAGGGGCGCGTAAGGTGCTCGTGCAGAAGAACGGTCTGCGCGTCCACGCTATCTTTCGCGATGTCAGAGAGGAGCGGGTGTCTCGATCTGGTCGAAGTTCCTTGCTGCTTCGCGACGACTTCATCTTCGAGTGCGCGGCCTATGAATTGAATCGATTGCTGGGCCTGGAGCTGGTGCCGCCAGTTGTGGACCGCAAGGTGCAGGGAAAATCGGGAACTCTGCAGCTCTGGATCGAAGATGCCGAGACCGAGAAGAAGCGAAAAGGTAGAGGCTCGCCAGTTCGGGACAAGGTGCAGCTGGAGCGGCAAGGACAGATCATCTTGATTTTCGACAACCTGATCTTCAACGATGACCGGAACAGCGGAAACATCCTGCACGGCCCCGACGGTAGAATATGGATGATTGACCACACGCGCTCCTTTCGCACTGACGAGGAGCTTCCGTATCCAGGTGGCGTGGTGGGCTGTGAAGCGACGCTGTGGAAGAGATTGCAAAGTCTCAAGGTAAGCGAGTTGCAGAAGACGCTTTCGCCCTATCTGCGACCTTCCGAAGTCCAGGCCCTGATCGAGCGCAGGAGAAAGCTGGTCGAACTCATTCAAGATATCATTGATCAAAAGGGTGAGGAGGAGGCTCTTTTTACCCTGGATTGACCAATTGCAATGTCGTATCTGAGGAACCACACACTCGTTTCCCTGAACCTTCTGCTACTGCTCACCGTGAGTCCTGCGGCCGGGCGAGGAGTCCAGGATGTCTGGACCGATGTGGAACGCATCATTGCAATTGGTGATGTCCACGGCGACTACGATCAGTTCTTGATCCTACTCCGATCGGCTGGGCTCATCGACGAAAAGGAGCGCTGGTCTGGCGGCAAGACCCACCTGGTTCAAACCGGTGATGTTCCCGATCGCGGACCCGATACACGTAAGGTGATGGACCTCTTGAGGAAGCTTGAAAAGCAGTCCCGGAAGGCCGGGGGCCGTGTGCATGCTCTGATTGGGAACCATGAGGCGATGAACGTTTACGGGGATGTCCGCTATGTGACCCCCAAGGAATTTGGGGCGTTTAGGGACAAGAATTCCAAGCGGCTGAGGGAGGCCTATTTAAAGGCCGCAGTGAAGGAGGCCAAGCGGACGAGTGTGACGGATAAGCTTCCGGTCGCGGAAGCCTCTTTTCGCTCAGAATGGGAGTCGAGACACCCACTGGGGTACTTTGAGTACGTCTCCAATTTTGCTCCCGGAGGAAAGTACGGAAATTGGATTGGAAGCCACAATGCCGTAGTCAAGATCAACGGCATCCTCTTTCTTCACGGCGGTATCAGTCCGAAATACGCCACGCTCTCAGTTCGAAAGATCAACGAGACCGTTCGAAAGGAACTGAAGCTGGACTTCAACCGACTGAGGCTCAAGGGGGCGATGATTCTCGATCCTGAAGGTCCTCTCTGGTACCGAGGTCTGGTGCCAGAGAATGAGCAGCCAATTAGCGCTCTCCTCGGCGATATCCTCGCCAGCTTCGAAGCAGAGAAAATGGTGGTAGGGCATACCTCCCGGACCGGTGCCATCATGCCCTATTTCGACGGAAGAGTGCTGGCCATCGATGTGGGGATTTCAAAATACTATGGAGGCCGTCTCGCCTGCCTGCTCATCGAGAATGGAAAGACCTATGCCCTGCATCGTGGAACCAAACTGGAATTGCCTGCGAACGGCGGTGAGGCCCTTCTGTCCTATTTGCGGCAAGCTTCCGCCCTCGATCCAAGTCCATCCCCGCTGCTGGCCACGATTGGGGCTCTCGAAGCTGCTCTGCCGTTGCAGTCAGGACCGTGATACCAGAAGATTCAAAGCACCAAGATACAAGGTACAAGATACAAACAAAACTCAAATTCCAAGCACCAAAGTTCCAAACCTTGGGCTCCCCCACAGTTCCTCCGGCTCGGCATGGCTCCCGGACGACCCTTGCTACTGGCTCAGACTCTGTTTGTGATTTGGTGCTTGGAGCTTGTTTGTATCTTGTAGTATCTTGTATCTTGGTGCTTGTTTCTTATATCAGGGGTGTTTGGACCCAGGCTCGGGACAGGGCAGTGTGACCCGTAGCTGCGTTCCCTGGCCGGGAGTACTCTCGATCACGATGTCGCCGCCGTTCTCGCGGATGAGGTTGCGAGAGCTGAAAAGGCTCCAGTTTCCGTGGACGCGCCTGTCCTTGACCCGGAATGCCGGATCGAAAACCTGGGCCACCTGTTCCTCGGATAACCCCTCGCCACTGTCCTGGATCGTGACCTCAACCTGCGAATCTCGCCGCTCCGTCGCCACGACCACCCGTCCCTCTCCATCAATTCCGGATACCGCGTTGTGCAGGAGATTCGAAAAGACGGCGCTCATCTGCTGTGGACGGAGTGAGAGTTTCGGCAGCGTGTGGAACTCTACCTCCACGGAGATGGCAGCGCTGCTTTCCGACTGGAATAGATCTACGACATCCTGAAGCAGGGCGTTCAGATCCACTGGGATGATTTCGGTGCGATCCAGGTTGGTGAATCGCTGCATGCGTTTGACGATCTCGCTCAGGCGGCTGGTGGAATCAAGAGCCCCCGCTCGCAGTTCCGCTTCAGCCTGCTCCAGTCTCGTGTGCTCTTCAGCGGGTAGGGTCTTCCTCTTCTCAGCGATTGAACCGATGGTCTGGAGTGCGCCCCTCAGGATACCGATAGGCTGGTTGAGCTCGTGACTCAGGGCGGCTGCAAAGCGCCCCATCGATGCTGCATGCTCCGACAGCAGGACCTGGGATTCGGCACGGCGAAGCTCCTCTGCCGTCTGGAGTTCCTGTTCCAGCCTCTTCTGGGTTTCCTGTTTCAGCGCCAGCTCCAGTTCCAGGTTTCTCCGTTCCTGAAAGGTCTTGATCATCTCCAGCTTTTCGAATACGTGGCTTGCCTCGGCAGCCAATCTACTCAGGATCTTCTGATCCAGTCCGGTCAGGGCGTGCATACTCTTGGTGCTGTCCAGGTAGAGAATGCCTCGTACCTCGGGAGTGGGCGAATCCGGCAACAGCCACTCCAGCGGCATACAGGCAAGGGATCGTAGACCCAGGGCGACGATGCTCTCGTGCTGGGCGTACTCGTCCGAGATCCGCTCCGTCATGAACATCGCCTCTCCCAGGTTCGCGGCTTGGAGAGCAACCCCTTCACTGGCCTGAAACTCGGACTCGGGGAGGTTCTGTCCGGCTCCGTCGCGACCGACGACATATTCGAATTGTTCCTCCTGCTTTAGGAGGATATAACCCCGTTCGGCTCCACTGATCTCGAGGGCAGAGGCCAGCAGATCCTCGAAGGTTCGCTCGGCGGAGAACGTCTTTCCAAACTGGTATTGAAAATCGAGGATCCTGGAAATCTTCTCCAGGGCAGATGACTCTGCCATTTGAGGTGGCAGCTTGAACGCCAGATCCACCAGTGAGCGGTTCTGATCCAGGTTCTCCGGAGAGGGCACCGTAGTCGTCCCGGGCCCTGCGTCGTTGAGGTACTGGAATTCTGCGGAGGGACGCCCCAGGTAGACGCGATCTCCAGGGTGGAGTTCCTGTTCCTGGATGCGCTGTCCGTTGACAAAGGTGCCGCCCCTGCTTAGATCAATAAGAGTGAAGCCTGTCTCGCTGCGGACGAGTCTCGCGTGCTGGCGCGAGACGAAGGGATCGGAAAAAACGACGTCCGCATCCGCTTTCCGCCCTACTACAATCTCATCTCTGTCGAGCGGGCAGGTCTGCTCTTCGCCAGTCGAGTCCACCCACTTCAGGTATGGGATAGCCATGGTGCGCTCCTTCGATAGATTACCCTTCGGAGCTGCCTGGGCCAAGTGGAACTGTTTCAACCTCTCGGATTCGCCGGCGGGAGTAGGCTAACCAGAACCCGGGCTAATGCGGTCCCGGCCGAGTCGACTTCTATTCCTCAAGAGTATGGGAACCCAGCATGATTCTCTCAATCGTCCATGCGCCCGAACGAAATCGAAAGTGGACGTGACCCCGAAGCGTTTTCCCATCTGCCTCCACCCCTTTGTCCACCTCTCCTCCGCAACCCGCTTCGAAGACCTTGTTCTCAAAGAGGATTGAGAATGCCGGGGTGGGACTGGCCTCGAAGGTAGCCACAGCCTTCTTTGCACCCGGCTCTTGTTTCACGACAACCGAACGCACATCTGACTCCTGTGGGAGGGAGATCACCGCAACCGTCAGATAGAAGCTCTCGCTCGTCACTCGGCTAAAGAACCGCTTTCCCTCTGGAGTCAGGCTGTCCTTTGCAAATCCGATCTGGGATCCTTCCTCTTCAAAGGAGGATAGGAATCCTTCTTCTACCAGTCTCCGATAAGTCTCGCGCCAGCCTGCAAGACAAGCTTTGGTGACCATTCTCGGTCCCAGCGAGTCCGTCGGCAGCGCCTCTGAAACTGAGCTGGGGAAGAGGGCGCTGCAGTTCTCAATCCCACCCTCGTATGCCGAAATCACCTGTGTCGCTTTGTACGCACTCAACCGGTCGCGACCGACACAGGGTGCAGTCAGGGTGCAGCCAAGGGTCAGGACTAGAGCAATAGAAAACGGATTTTCGCGCATCGAATCCTCCACATAGGAAGTCTGACTGAATCAGTTCTGGCTCGAGTGTGGACCCAGAGATTCCTCCAATTCCTCGATTGTCTCCTGCAGCCGCGAGGGGACTCGATTGAGTAGTCTCGAGGCCTGCTTGAGGTAGCGAACTAATCCTTCCCCGGAATCGGCTGGGATCTCGAGTTTTCTGTTCTTGTGCATGGCATAGGCTCGACCGGACTCGATCAAAAGGTAAGCCAGTCTGCCCTTTGGAATCCCGGCATCGATGGCCAGGACCCTCCCGCCGAATCGGGGCACGATGACGCCCGGCATGTGAGTGTGTCCTTCAACGATTCGCTTGACCTGGTGCTGCCTCAGGAGGGTCGCAACGTGCTTCTCTAGACTGCTTTCTTCCCCCCGCGCCAAACCCCGATACCACAGCGGTCCCTGTCGATCAGCCGCCATACCAGCACCCAGTTTCTCCTTGTTTGCCGAGTCCTTCAACTCGTCTCGGATCGTCTGGTTGATCTCGTCGATTTCCCTGGATATATACTTGGGACTGATTCCGCCGTGCATGAAGAGCGTGTCGTCGATCCGGACCGCGGAGTTACTGCGGACAATCCAGTTGCCGTACTTTCCGTTGGGGCCGAACGCAAAACGGTGCTCGAAGTAGCCGAAGGGATGTTGGGACTCCCATTCCTTTTTGAAGGCCATCTGCTTTCGCCTCGCCATCGTCCCCAGACTGTCCTCAAGCGGGGCGCCTGCGTTTTCGGCTCGCCCTTTCTGCCATTCCATGACGGCCATTTGGTAGAACTTGCGCCGGACCATCTTGGAGTTGCCGTCCCGGAAGGCCTTGAACTCTCCGGGCGAGGTGTAGCGAAGATCGCCGTAGAGATTCATTGCCTCGTGGTTACCGATCAGGGCGTGAACTTGTCCACCGGCTGCTGTTGCCTGTTCATCCAGCTTCATCAGCAGATCCAATACCTTGCGCGAACCGGCTCCTTGATCCAGTACGTCGCCGGTCTGCACCAGGTGGGTCTTTCCGCCGCTCCAGTTGCTGTTCTGATCGATCAGGCCGGCTGAGCGTAGGATCTTTAGAAAGTTCTTGTAGTTTCCGTGGATACCTCCCACGGCCACGATTCTCTCAACCCCGGTCCAGGTGTCCTGAATCTCCGCTTCCTCGGGTGGCTGGTCATTGGATTCTTTGGCGCTCTCCTGGGCAATGCCCAGGGGTGTCAGGAGAACTCCCAACAAGAAAGCACTAAGTAGTTCTTTGAGTCTTTCCAGTTCTCATCTCCTTTAAAGTCGGTCAGCGTGGTCCGGCGGCCAAGGACCTGGATTTCTCATGCCCAATCTCGCTAGACGGGTCAGCACCTCTCTCTCGCGACTTGCAGCCGACACCACCAGTGGGAAGAGCAGGGGGAAGGTGTTATCGGCACGCCAGTCCAGGAGGTTGACTGGGCTTGGCTTGACCAAGGCGCTTGGGCTCGTCGTCCGTGGACTGGGCATGAGAAATCCGGGTCACCTGGTGCCCAAGAGGGCACTGGGAACTAGAACAGCACGGCCCCTTCACCTCTGTGATCTATCAGCTTCTGCAGAAACTCGAGCATGCGATCGCACCGCTCAAGCAGGCCTTGGAGTTCCGCCTGCACCAGGATTCCGCTCATCTCGGTTCGCAGGACCTTCTTATCCAGCTTCTGGAGCCTTTCCCACAGAATCCTGGGGCAGAACTTTATCTTGTTAGGACTGCCCAGCTCCCGGTTGCGGCGAAAGGCTCGGGTGTGATCGATCATCCACAGCTTCCATTCCGGATCGATGAGCATGTTTCCCAGATTTCGGTCGTCGTTTGAGATCAGGTTGTCAAAGATGTCCATGGTATGGGTCTGGCGGAGCCAACGGATCATGCTTTCTGGGGATCGCTTTTCCTCGCGGCGCTGTTTCTCCGTGATGGACTCCTCCAACCAGGCCTGCAGAGTTCCCTTCGCGCTGAAGAGCTTCCGCTCCACCACCGGGGGAACATTGTCGAGCCCCAACAGTCGACTCAGTCGGTAGGCCGCCAGCTCGAAACGGCACTCATCCCGGAAGAACAACTGAACGGAGCCGTCGTCCAGGCGTAGAGACTTCTCCTTCACGCTGACCTGTCGGAAGATCGCCTTCATCTTGACGCCGTCTCGCTCCAGCAAAACACGGTAGGGTCGATTGACTCCCAGCTTCGTGCGCTCTCGAGAAGCGACCTTGGCGTTACGCATGAAGTCGACAATCTCCTCGTCAGATTTGAACGGCAGCAGCTTCCCGTCTGGCCCCCGCCACCTTCGAGCAGGCGGGACTGCGGGCTCTGGATTGGAGGCCTTCTTCTGAAGAACGACCGTTGGGGCAGTGTCCTCCGGATGCGGAGGGACCGAGGTCGACCCGATCACCGGATTCAGGAGTATCGAGCCAAGAATAGTGAGTGCGATGGTCTTCATTGTTTTTCTCTCGTTTTTTGTCTTGGGGTGCTGTGCTTGGCTGACGGTAACCTTCAATGCCAACTAAGCGCCCTCCCCTTGGCCTGATGAATACAAAGAGGACGTCCCTCGATAAGAACGATCTCAGTCGCTGTGACCGCGGTGGCTCGATCGGGTTCTCGTTGTAGTAGCGACAATTCGTATCTGGTGTGTGCTAGCCAGACCTGGAAGAGCAGGTTCTGGTTCCCCTGGCGGCGGAAGGCCAGGCGGGCCTGATCGGATATCGGGCCATTTCCCAGGGCCATTCCTGTAGTACCCATGCAGCCGAACCCTTCTCCACAGAATCTTAGGCCGGAAGCCGCCTGGTAGATGGTGTAGTCGCCTGAGGGAAGGACTCTCTCCCCCACGCGAAACTCGAACGGGATGAAGACACTGAAGTCCCCGGGGCTCGGGGGAAGCGTCTGTGCGGCGACCGAGACCGACAGGAGACTCGCAATCGCCAGAATCTGGATCATTTGCTTTTTCATTTTACTTGTTCCTCGCCCCCACTGACAGCAAGGACCGTGCCAGGCAGCCGAAGGACGGTGTTCTGTGAGGGGATCTAGTTCTTAAGTTGGTAAAAAACAAGGAGATATCGGAACTCGAGTAGCAGCTTGGAGTGGGGCTTGGTTTCCCAGAGAAGTTTGGGAGATCTATCCGATTGGATAGGGGGACTATCCGAAAGGGACTGCCCAGATGCTAATAACTCGATCCATGCCGAGGCTAGTGTCAGTGAGGCATCGCCTCAGCTGGATCAGTCGGGGAGGCGACTGTTGACGGGGAACGCCTACGCCGAAGGTGTTCTTGTGGCTTACTTGATGTCCACCGATCGGACGCGAAACGGTCGGCATAGTGGTCCTTTCCAGGAGGCCGCTTCGGCGGCCTGGCGCGAAGCGTATTAGACCCGGTGTTTACGCCGGGGTCAGCCGCTTCTCCTCCCTCCCCCGAGGGCCGTTTACGGTCCTTCTCGAGCGGCGGCTTTAGCCCTCGTGGACCCGGAGCCTGGCTGAAGCCTTTACCCGAGAAGCCCGCTGAAGCAGGCTCCAGCAGCCGCTTGCCCGCCCCCCCGGCCCTGAAGGACCGGTCGAGTAGGCGGGGTACTCCCAGCAGTCCAGGCAGCCGTAGGTGGAGGGTTTCCAGCCTCG
>JAKZYH010000393.1:0-28043 GCA_047514575.1 Acidobacteriota bacterium
CTGCTGTCCTACGAGGCCGAGGAACTCCTGGCGGGCAGCCAGACCCGCAATGGAGTTCAGGTGGTGTGCGAAGTGCTGCAGGAACGGGATCCTGCAGCAGTGCAAGATCTGGTGAGGCGAATTGTTCAGGGAGCCGAGAAACGAATAGCTCTCCTGGGGTTGGAGTCTGATACTCCTTTTCTCTGTTTTGGCTCTTCCTCGGATCTCTCCTACAACATGGGAGAGTGGATTCGCGAGGTAGCCCCCTTGATCGGCGGGCGCGGTGGAGGCAATCCTAACCAAGCACAGGCGAAGGGAGCGCGCGCCGAAGGCCTGTCTAAAGCCCTGGGTCGGGCTCTGGAGCTGATGTGAGGAGTTTGTAGTAGTAGTGGAATTGTGAAGTAATCAGCGAAAAAGGGCAATCAGTTTCCAGTTGTCAGTGAACTAAGCACCCTGCTCACTGCTCAGACTTCATGCAAAAACTGGGGTAGGTATCGGCTGAACCAGAGACGGCACTCTTCCACATCCTGTTCGTTGGGTGAGTCATAGGGCATTCGGCTTCGAAGCAAGGACCCGGTCAGAAACCCGGTCATCGTGGCGAAGACACGATCGAAGGCTGTATCGTACATTCCTCTTTCGAAGCGCGGAGCCACGAAGTCCTTGCCGAATTGTTGAAGTGTCCGTCCGATTTCCAGTGATTCGGTATTCCGCTGTCGGCACAGCTCGTAGTACCGAAGCATGAAGTGGGGGCAGGCGTAGATGAAGGAACTGTAGCAGCCGCTAGCGCCGTAGGCCCAGAACGAGGCAAGGTCCGCCTCTCCCACGAAAAACTTGATCGTTGGGGCGAGCCGCGACATGGTTGCCAGCTCTTCTTTGTTACGTACACCCTTGCAGCCGATGAGCGGGATATTTTGATCCAGGAGCCGTTTGAGCAGGTCGACGCTGAGAGTCTTCTTGGAGCGAGGCGTATTATAGATGACGATGGGCATTTCGGGAACAGCTTTGGTGACCTCTTTCATGAAGTCAACCGCCTGCCGGTCCGTGAGTGGCAACCAGAAAGGGAAGGCGAGCTGGATGGCCCCCGCGCCAATCTTCTGCGCGAACGCAGCCCTTCGGATGACCTCTGCAGTCCAGAGAGCCGTGCACCCGATCTGCGTTGGAATCTGGAAGTCGGCGCACCCTTCGACCGTCGCCTGTGCTACCTGTCTCCATTCTTCTGGTGTCTGCGCGTAGAACTCACCGGTGGTGCCGTGAGTATAGACTCCGTGAACCCCGACGCCGCAGATGCGTCTGACGTTTTCTCGTAGCGACTCGCTGTCAACCTGGTCCCTGAGATCCCAAGGTACCGGCATTCCAGCCCACATCCCGTTCAGAGTTTCAGCAGTTAGTCGTACAGCCAATGTCCCCCCTTTTTTTAATCTATGCCGGAGAAGAAGGTCCTCAGAATCCGAGGTGTTCGAGTTTGACAGTCATGAGCGAAGCCGGTTAAATGTATTGGTTTTGCCAAAACCCAGGGAGTTCTTGGAAAGCTTGGTCATCGCGTAGGCCAGGCCGCTGTCGCTTCCAAGAACCAGCCCGTAGCTCTTGGCTCCCTTATGTCTGTCTAATCTACCATTTCAGGGTGCGAGGGTCCACGTGAAGTTCGTGGATACTGGGTGCCCAGAGAGCTCGATCCCTCTTGCCTTTTAACAGCGAACACGTATTGGGAGCACGAGAGCGGCTCCAGTCAGTGACCCGGGTCACGCCTCTATTGGCCTCGGACTTTGGGACCGGGCTCTATCTGAAACCCGAGAACCTGCAAGTTACCGGGTCGTTCAAGATCCGGGCCGCCTACAACCAGGTGGCTTGCCTGACGCAGGAGGAAAGGGAGCGAGGAGTAGTGACCTCGAGCTCCGGTAACTTCGCTCAGGCCACCGCATACGCTGCCTCCCAACTCGGAATCTCGTCCAAGGTCGTAATGATGCGGAGTTCGAATCCACTCAAGGTAGAGCGAACCCGAAGGTGGGGAGGAGAGGTTGTTTTCTGCGAGGATCGATTTGAGGCGAGGGGAGAGAAGGTTGCCGAGATCCAGGCCTCGGATGGTCGAACCGTCATTTATCCCTACGATCATGAGGCGGCAGTTGCAGGCAATGGAACGATTGGATTGGAACTTTTGCAGCAGTTGCGAGAGGTGGAGAATGTAGTCGTGCCTATCAGTGGCGGCGGGCTCATCAGCGGCATCGCCCTGGTTGTCAAATCCCACAAGCCCAGCATCAAGGTGTGGGGAGTTCAGCCAAAAGGATCCAATGCCACTTATCTATCCTTCCAGGCGGGAAAGCCCATGGCAATCGACCGACCCCGCACGGTTGCCGATGGGCTCACCGTTACGCGTCCGGGCGGTCTTACGTTTCCCTTGATCATGCGCTACGTCGATGGGGTAGAGGCGGTGGAAGAAGAGAGCATCATGAGGGCTGTAGGACACTTTCTACAGGAAGAGAAACTGGTCGTAGAACCCTCAGGTGCGGTGCCTCTGGCTGCTGTCATGGAAGGAAAGGTCCCCGTGAGGAACACCGTGCTAGTCCTGAGCGGGGGCAACATGACGGCCGAGGTGATCAGTCTGGCGTTGTCCCGCCGGGAGTTGTGAGCAGTAGTGGAGGGAGCAGTAGAACAGCTATCTGTAAGGGAGTGGTCAGTTAGGGAGTAAATGGAGTAAGTAGCCTCCACTTTCAGTCCTAGAGCACCATCTTCACTGCTCACTGCTCACTGCTCACTGCTCACTGCTCACTACTCCCTCAGTTACTTCGACTCTGGTATCGTCCCACTGCAGTTGGATCCGGTCTTGCTCCGTTTCCCAGACCAGAACCCTATCGGACGAGTTCGGCCGCTCAGTCGGCGGGAGAGGGTGGGCGCTGGGATACTTTTTCTCGATGACTTTCTGGTAGGCATCGAAGAACTCGCCAGCGTCTTCCTTAGAGTCCCATACCGACCGCAGGATAAAGGTCAGTTGGCCTGTTTTCGACTCATGTAGTTGAGTCGAATCCCCATCCCACCCTTGTGAGGCTTGCTCGGCAGTGGGAAGGTCGATGAACTGTTTTAGCAACAAGTAGAGGCTGAACTCTCCGAATACATTCTGATAGATTCGATTCCAGCTGTCGTCGAGCTGTGGCGGTATTTTCGACGACTCAATTGGAGTCGGTGTATCACGTTCGTCCATATACTTTTCCGGATGCAGGATCTGCTCTGTCGAGCTCGGGAGGTCTGCATATAGGTTGGACAGCTCTTTCCAACTGTTGCGGCGCAAAAAGGCCTGTACGAAGCGGGCGCCGTAGATGTAGGGAAAGAGCAGTGACTCCCTGAGATACTCGGGCGCATGGGTCAAGACCTGATACTGTTCTGCGGTCATCTCGAGGCTGGTACGGCTGAGCTTTACGATATCGGGGATATCGAGAAAGCTTGTTCCCATGTTGTCTAGGGAGTACTGCAGCATCACTGCAAAGCCTTCCCCCTCGACCAATGCCGCTCTTGCCAGCATAGTGTCATCATTATCCTTTTGTGGTTGGAGTAGGTAGGACAGATCGAAGTACTGATCCTGGAGCGCATGCGTCAGCTCGTGAGCCATGACGGGTTTCTGGATCTCGAGGGGGATCCAATCTGCGATGTAGAAGGTCGCGGCTTCGAAATCGTACAATCCGGCTATTTGCTCCGTAAACAGCAGTACCAGGAGTTCCTACAGATTGGTGTCATCTGGGATAAGACCCAGCTTGATCAACAGCTTCTGTTCGGCGAGCATTTCCTCAGGGGGATAGTCCTGATCCAGCCGCCCCCTGAGGAAGTCCTCTATCTCGTCCCTGCTCTTCAGGCCCTTTGCGATGGGGGTCTTGGGTTCGAGGTGGCGAATGCGTACGACGTCCTCTAGCACCTCGTCGGCGGACTGAAGAAGATCGGACTCGGACGGGGTTTGCGCCGTGAGGATCGAAACTGACAAGGCCGCACCCAAGATCCAGAAGCGTTTCATGCGGTCCCTCCATCAGCGCAGGATGCGCTGGTCTCCTATTCTCTGAGTCACCCGTTCCCGGTCAAGGTATTCTAGAAACGGAATCGCATACTTGCGGCTGATCTTGAAGAGATCTTTGAACTCTGGAACCGTGAAAGCCTCTCCGATACCGAACCTCTGGTTCAGCTCCTTCTTTAGAGCATCGATCTGGCCGGTGGTTGCCACCAGATTTTCGCTGATCCGAATGAGCTCACCCTCTTCGAGCAAGTAGAAGAAGATGGATCTTACCTCTTCGGGAGTGTGAGAAGACGACTGCATCAACTCCCTCAGCGATGGGGGCTCAGGGAAGCTCTGATCGATGGAATTCAAGATCTCCTGCCTCACCTGCTCCTGGTTCGAACCGAGTTCCACTTTCCTGCCATGAATGGCCAAGGTGGTGGCTTGTGCCTGGATCAGGTTCTCCTTCTCCAGGGCCTGGACCACGAACTGGAAATAGGCACTACTAGCGGTGCCCAGAAACCGCTTCTTCACCTCTTCCCGCGAGGCTCCTGCAGCCAGGGGCTGTGCTCGATGAAACCCCTCCAGGAAGGACGTGATTTGCTGCTTCAGGGCACCGAGTGACGAGCGGGATAGAGCCAGACCTGGGTCCTGGGGCACCAAGAGGACCGTTTCTAGCTGGGCCAGGAGCGAGAACAGGTGTTCCTCTCGGTAGCCGGTCCGGGAGACAAGTTCAGGCAAAACGATTCCGCGCCAGCCCTTGGACTGTACCAGGAACTCCACCAGCGCCAAGTCGCCTCTGGGCGCGTCGTCTACTAGACTCCGATCCAACTCATGCAGGCTCGAGAGTACTTGGGGGAGCTCCTTCTTGCGATGCTTGGAGGGAGTATTGTCCAGGATGATACCTCCTCCAATGGTTCGAAGCGGCGAGTAGCGGCGCAGGATGAAACGGTCTCGAGGCATGCAGACAATAGGCTGGTCGAGCCGGATCTGGACGATTGCCGATGCCCCCGGCACCACCGGTTCCTTCTCCAAGAGGTAGAGACGTCCAATCCACTCGCCGCTCCCGTGGTGGAAGCGAATGGGACTGCGGTGTTTGAGAGGCTTGGGGGCATCCTTCAGCAGATACACCCTTGCATCGAGTCGATGAGAAGGAGAGAAGCAATCGGGGTGTGACAGTATCGTTCCCCGCTCGAGTTGGACTCTTTCCATACCCGTCAGGTTGAGAGCGGTCCTTTGGCCGGCGAAGGCCTGAGGCTCTTCCTGATTGAAGACTTCGATGCGCCTGACCTTACCCGTTTTGTTTTGAGGATAGGCGGCTATTTGCGCTTCCTTGCGGAGACTGCCAGACCAGAGCGTGCCTGTGACCACCGTACCAAAGCCCTTCATGCTGAACACTCGGTCGACCGGTAGGCGGAACACCATGTTCTGACTTCTGTGAGAGACCTGATTCTCCTCCAGCTCTTGGATTTCCTTTAGGAGGGTCTCCTTGAGCTGCTCTATTCCATCACCCGATACACTGTCGACGGGAACGATCGGAGATTTCTCCAGAAAACTTCCACGCGCCAGGTCGCGTACTTCCTCTTCTACCAGCGGCAGCAGCTCCTGCTCGACCAGATTCTTCTTGGTCAAGACTACGATCCCTCTGGGGATGTTGAGGAGCTTGCAGATCTCGAAGTGCTCGACAGTCTGCGGCATGACCGACTCATCGGCGGCGACTATAAGCAAGACGAGATGGATGCCACCCACGCCAGCCAGCATGTTCTTTACGAACTTCTCGTGACCGGGAACATCGATAAAGCCCAGCCGGTAGGGTCCGAGGGATAGATGGGCAAAGCCGATATCGATCGTGATGCCGCGCCGTTTCTCTTCCTGCAGTCGGTCGGCATCAATACCCGTGAGGGCCTTCAAGAGCGTCGTCTTCCCGTGATCGATGTGCCCGGCGGTTCCGACGATGAAGTCTTTCACAGAATGAAATTTCAGCTTAGTAGCTAGAGCACTTCGGCTACCAGGTCGCCCACCTGACTGGTGGAGTACCCCATGCGTCCCGCCGACATACTCTTCATTTTCGGCGTCGTCCGGCTAATGGCTTGCTCGATTCGGTCTCCAGCGCGGCGGATATTCTTCGCTCCCTTATGATCACCTGCGACTCGCAGCAGCATGCTCATTGCGGCGATTGCAGCGATGGGGTTGATCACATCCTGGCCGGTATACTTGGGTGCTGAGCCGCCCATGCATTCAAACATGCTGGAGCCGCCAGGGTCAGGGTTGATATTTCCGCCAGCCGCGACGCCCAGGCCTCCCTGGATCATCGCCCCCAGGTCCGTAATGATATCGCCGAACATGTTGGGTACCACGATCGTATCGTAGTACTCGGGATTCTTGACGAACCACATGCAGGCCGCATCAATGTGGTTGTAGTCTCTGGTGATGTCGGGGTAGTCGGCGCTTCCCATTTCCTCGAAGGCGCGGTACCAGAGGTCGGCAGCGTAGGTGAGCACGTTGGTCTTGTGGACCAGTGTCAGCTGTTTTCGATCATTGCGGCTTCGGCAGTGCTCGAAGGCCCAGCGAAGGCATCGATCGGCGCCAAAACGCGTGGCAATCATCTCCTGCGTTGCTACTTCGTGAGGAGTACCCTTGCGGAGGAAACCTCCGGCGCCGCAATACAGATCCTCCGTATTTTCACGAACCACTTCGAACTGGATATCCTCGGGCCCCTTGTCTTTGAGTGGACAATCGACTCCTGGGTAGAGTTTTACGGGGCGCAGATTGATGTACTGGTCCAGCTGGAACCGGATCGTCAGCAGCAGGCCCTTCTCCAAGATCCCCGGAGTCACGTCTGGATGGCCAATTGCACCCAGATACATGACGTCGAACTCCCGAAACTCATCGATCTGTTGCTCTGTGATGATTTCACCCGTCTTGAGGTACCGGTCTCCCCCATAGTCGAAATCAACAGTCTCGTAGCGGAAATCTTCCAGGGATGCAACGGCCTCGAGGACCTTACATGCCTCTCGAGTCACTTCAGGTCCGGTTCCATCGCCCGGGATCACCGCAATCTTGAGTCCATTCGCCATCGATCTACCTCGCTGAAATACGGTCAGTGTTGGGTCAATTCAAGGGAGCGGGAAATCTAACAAACCAAGTCAGAGGTAGCAAGTCGATACGGGAGGTCGCACGTCGGAACGTCTGAACGTCGCACGTCCCAGGCTGGGCTTCGCATTGCTGGGTCCTCGAGATGGCTGCCTCCCTCACGAGTCTGTGACGTCTTGGGGATCAGGGACGTGCGACGTCCAGACGTTCAGACGTGCGACCTCTTTTTCTGTCCTTTTTGACACCCATTGAGCCCCGCTCGTACAATGCTCACCGACCGTCGTGTAATTATGCTGGACAGCCTGTCGTCGAAAATCCAGAAGATTCTTAAAGATCTAAAGGGAGAAGGTCGGATCTCCGAGCGGCATCTGGAGGAGTCGCTGCGCCAAGTGCGCATCGTGTTGCTGGAGGCGGATGTCAACTTCAAGGTGGTCAAGAAGTTCATCTCTCGTGTGAAGGCTAGGTCTCTGGGTGCAGAGGTCATGAGCAGCCTGACTCCGGGACAGCAGGTCGTTGGCATCGTCCGCGACGAGTTGATCGAGCTGCTTGGCGGAGAGACTGCAGAACTGACTCTTTCTTCCAAATCTCCGACTGTGGTTCTGGTAGTTGGGCTGCAAGGAAGCGGAAAAACGACTACCTCCGGCAAGCTGGCGGTGTGGCTCAAGAACAAGGATTATCAGACCCTGATGGTCTCGACCGACATCTATCGTCCTGCCGCAATCGAGCAGCTGTCGGTGATTGCCAGGGCGATAGAAATTCCGGTCTTCGAAGATCCGGAGCTTGCCGATCCGGTGGAGCGGGCCCGGAAGGCCTGGCAGCGCGCTCGTAACATGGGTTTTGATGTGCTGCTGGTCGATACCGCGGGACGACTGCATATCGACGAAGAGCTGATGTTGGAGCTGGAAGCGATCCGTGACGCCGTCGAAGCTCAGGAAATCTTGCTGGTGGCCGACTCCATGACCGGCCAGGATGCGGTCAACTCTGCTCACCAGTTCGACCAGCGTCTCGATCTATCCGGCGTCATCCTCAGCAAGATGGACGCCGATGCTCGTGGTGGGGCGGCGCTCTCGATTCGGGAGGTCAGTGGCAAGCCTATCAAGTTCGTTGGGACGGGTGAAGCCTACGATGCTCTGGAAGTGTTCCATCCTCAGCGGATGGCTGGCCGGATCCTGGGTATGGGTGATGTTCTGAGACTCGTCGAGAAGGCCGAAGAGGCTGCCGATGCCGACCAGGCCGAACGGATGCTACGGAAGATCCAGAGAGACGAGTTCACGCTGAACGATTTTCTTGACCAGATGCTGCAGCTCAGAAAGATGGGCCCTTTGGAGCAGGTTCTGGGAATGCTTCCTCAGACTGGAATGTTCAAGGGATTGGACAAGGTCCAGGTCGATGAAAGAGAACTCGATCATTTGCAGGCGATCATCTCTTCGATGACTTCCGGGGAGCGGGCCGACTACAAGATCATCAAAGCCTCTCGCCGCCGCCGCATTGCTCAAGGTAGCGGGCGGCCCGTTTCCGAGGTCAACCGATTGTTGAAGCAGTATCTACAGGCCCGAAAGATGATGAAGCAGGTCAAGAAGGGCTTCCTGGGCAGAGGCCTACCCGGTGGACTAGGCCTAGGGTGATGGGTTGCAGGGTCCGAGGAGAGAGTCGGATAACGGCAAGATCTCTGTTAACCCCGAAAGGTTTCTTTCTCGAATGATCCGGCTCACAGCCTGAATCAGCCCTTCCCCCCGCTTCCCACGCAGCCATCTTTTAGATCTGGTCTGCTTCTGATAGAATAGACGTTTACATTAGAGGGGGTTCATTTCGTGTTGAGAATTCGCTTGAGTCGGCGTGGTGCAAAGAAGGATCCACACTATCGTGTTGTTGTCGCTGATAAGCGCAACCCCAGGGATGGTCGGTTTGTAGAAATCGTCGGTTATTACAACCCAGCACTCAGACCCGTTCGCCTGCATCTGGACCTCGAAAGGATTGAGCACTGGATTCAGCTGGGGGCCCAGCCCACCAGTCGGGTTACGTCTTTGATGGGCCGCGTAGCGGCGGACTCCAGTAGCGAAGTGCCGGCAGAGAAGGGCTGATTCCGGGACAGGGTTGTTTTCGCCGTTTCGAAGGGGAAGTCAGGTTAAGCCAGTATTGGACGCGACCGTGCGCCTTGAAGCTCGCTTCTGGTTGATTTGCAAGGAGGCGTTATGAAAGAGCTAGTCGAGATGATCGCCAAGGCTTTAGTAGACAATCCCGATGAGGTGGCTGTAACCGAGGTGGTGGGCGAGCAGACTATCGTGCTTGAATTAAGGGTCTCCCAGCCCGACCTTGGAAAGGTGATAGGCAAGCAGGGCCGAACGGCCCGATCGATCCGAACCCTTCTGGGGGCTGCAGGCATGAAGCTTCGGAAGCGATTCGTCTTGGAAATCCTCGAGTAGTAGTTGGACCGTTTCGTCACGATTGCTCGAATTGTGAAGGTCAGGGGAGTCCGGGGTGAGGTCGCTGCCGAGATCTTGACTGACTTTCCGGAACGGTTTGCCTCGACTCGAGGTGTCCGGGTCCTCTGCTCTTCCAGTGATTCCCGGGAGCAGATCCAAAGCCACCGCTTTCACAACGGTAGAGTCCTCCTGAAGTTCCTGAACCGAGATAGCCCTGAACAGGCTGTTGAACTGGTGGGAGGCGAGGTTCAGATCCCCGAGCAGGGGCGCTCGGTACTGCCTGAGGGCAGCTATTACGAGACAGATCTAATTGGATCGAGTGTGGTACAGGACGACCAGCACCTCGGCGAGGTCATCGACCTGTTTCGCACGGGTAGGGAAGGCGCAAATCTGGTTGTGAAAGGGCCTTCTGGGCAAGAGTTCATGGTCCCTTTGGTACACGAGTTCGTCCTTCGGGTGGACGTGGAAGAGAATCTCATTCTAGTTGATTTGCCGAGTGGACTTGTCGACGTGGAGACGGTAAAGGGAAAGTGACGTTGACCGATTATGGGGCGGGCTGCAGGTCTGGCCTGGTCTTCGTTCGTTGGTATGTTGATCGATATCGTTACTATTTTTCCCCAACTGTTCGAGAGTGCTCTCGACTACGGGATGATTTGCCAGGCTCGGAAGAAGGCCCTACTTCAGGTTGACACGGTGGATTTACGCTCCTTCGCGACTGACAAGCACAGAAGCGTGGACGACCGACCCTATGGGGGAGGTGAGGGGATGGTGCTCAAGCCCGAACCCCTTTTTCGTGCTGTCCAGCACTGTAGGGAGAAGACTGAGGGTCAGCCCCGCGTCCTTTTCATGACCCCACAGGGTCGTCGTTTCGACCAGGCCAAGGCGGTCGAGTTGTCCGCAGTGCCGCATTTGACGTTCGTTTGTGGGCGCTATGAGGGTATCGATCAGCGGGCTGTTGACGGCTTGGCTGACGAGGAATTATCGATCGGAGATTTTGTGCTCTCGGGCGGCGAATTTGCTGCTCTTGCGATCATTGACTCGGTAACGCGGTTGATTCCGGGTGTAGTCGGTAGAGAGGAATCTGTTCTCAACGAGTCCTTCATGGACGGGTTGTTGGACTGTCCGCACTACACTCGCCCGGCTGACTTGAGAGGGAACAGCGTTCCAGAGGTCCTGCTTTCGGGTAACCACGAGGGAATTCGACAGTGGCGAGAAGGTGAGGCCTTGAAGCGAACTCGTCAGCGGAGACCGGATTTGCTGAAAGAGGAAAGGCTAGCGAAGGCGAGAACCTAGCAGACGATGACGGGTTTGTGGAGCCGCCTCTTCAGGTGACGAGTTTTAGACTGAAGATACTCACGAGGTAAGACAAATGAATCCAGTGGACGTGATTGAACAACCGCATCTCAAGGATGAGATTCCCGACTTTGGTCCAGGAGACACGGTTCGCGTCAATTACAAGATTAGAGAGGGTGGCAAGTTTAGGATCCAGCCCTTTGAAGGGGTAGTGATCGCTAGGCGGCAGCGCGGTACCGGTTCCAGCTTCATCGTTCGGAAAGTCACCCAGGGCTATGGTGTCGAACGAATCTTTCCCCTTCATTCCCCGTTAATCGATGGAATCGACGTGCTTCGAAAGGGCCGAGTACGTCGCGCGAAACTGTACTATCTGCGAGAACGAAAAGGGAAGTCAGCTCGCATCAAGGAACTGCGAAGGTAGATTCCTCAAGCGATTGTTTTGGGGGGACGTCCTCGCCAAGGTGCTGCCAGGGTGAGAACCCTGTTCTGATGCCAGTACCCATGTTGCAGGGTACTAGACCTTTCAATTTCGAGTCCGTTCTTTCCCAGGAACCGCTCTGTGGTGCGGGTGGATGATCCATAAGGTTCTCTTCTTCGTCTACGTGCTCTACTGCTTTGAAGTGGGCGTGTTCCTGCTCTTGTTTCCCTGGTGGGATGTGTGGGACCAGAATTCCCTGCTCCAATACTATCCCGGGCTCAAACTGGTGATCCTGAATAACTTCTTCCGTGGGGCGGTGTCAGGTCTCGGTCTGGCCAATTTGGTTCTGGGAGCCTGGGAAGTTGCCCACTTTAGCCAGTATTTTAGAAAAGCGTAGGCTTTCCCCCCCGCTGCTCTACGGAATTTCGAGTCTGGCCGCCTTTCCTGATCTGTCTCCCGACCGCTATCTTGAACTCTTGTTCCGGACACCTGCCCACATTTTGCAGTGGCGCGAAAAGAGTCTTTCTCTGGAGGACTCTCGTAGGCTCGTCAGGCGCGGGGTCAGGCTCTCGAAGACCACCGGTAAGATCTTTCTCGTCAACTCTTTCGTCGAGATAGCTCTGGAAGAAGAGGCGGATGGCGCCCACCTGACTTCGGTTCAGGATCTAGCGGCGGCCATCAAGCTGCGAGATCTTCAGGGACCCGAGGCGTTTCTCCTGGGCAAGTCCACCCATTCGGCACTCGAGGTAGAAGATGCCGAGCGTGAAGGAGCAGACTATGTCCTGCTGGGTCCGGTCTGCGCTCCCCTGTCGAAAGAATCGCCATTCACTCCCCTGGGGTACTCGGGTTTCCGGGAATTGTCTGCCACCTTCCAAGTCCCGATGTTCGCTCTCGGAGGAATCGATCGCTCGCTATTCGACAAGATCTCCGAGACGGGCGCGGCGGGGATCGCCGGCATTACCTGGTTGAGCCGAGAAGTAGAGAAGCTACGGGAGAATCCAGGACGCTCCAACACTACCGGTTGATTGGGAATTCAGTAGTACAAGGCAAGCCCGGCAGAGTCACGAACGACTTGACTCGCGAGCAGTATTAGCCCCAGTTCCGAGGAGAGAGCTGGGCCACAGCAGAATCTTCCCTCCTGCCCAGAGTTTCTTTCTCGAATGGTCTGGCCCACAGCCCGAGGGCGGCACACCCCCTACTTTTTCTTTCCAAGACCGACTAGGCACCCCTTCTGGGCCAGGGAGGATGTTTCCTGAGCCTGTTTGATTTCCGCCAGTAGATCCTCGTCTTGCTTCTCAAGGGCGAGCTTTTGGATAGGCTCCAACTGGGGAATGAACTCCGGGAGCTTGTTGCAGAGCTTTTTCATGGCCTTGCGGATTTCACGGGGTCTGGCCAGCTTGTGAATCGCCTTTTCGTCGATGTTGATCATGATTCCTTCGATGGCACGATCGTAGGCACGCAGCATATCCCAATAGGTGTAGAACTCGAGCGAGTCCTCGACTTCCTCTTGCTCCTGATGCTTCTCCTTCTTTCGTTTCTTATCCTTTTTCTTATCCGCTTCTTTCACATTCTTACTCTTATCCGGGTTCATCCTCAGATCGATCTCCTCGAGTCGGCGGGCAGCTATTTCGAGAAAGACCCCGACGCGTCTGACGATTTCTTGAGCGAACTGGATCTTCACGTATTCCCTGTCGGTAAAACGATCTCCGGATTGGTAGGACGCCACTAGTCCAGCGCTCGTCGGAGGGTGTGGGAAGGCAGAAAGCGCCCGCACTTGGCCAGGGACACCTGTTGGCGGAGGAACCAAGAAGCGCTGCGTTTGGCCGAACAGTTGTGTGAGAAGGCGGTTGCGTAGCTCCTCCATCTTTTCGATACACCGGTCGAAGTGGGTGCGATATTCGAAGGGGACGGATCGTCTGAGTTCCTCCAGGTTCTCCAGGAGTTTTCTCAGATCGATCTCGAGCCTTTTCACCTGATTGGAGCGCAGGTCCTTCTTCCGCTCTGGTTTCTGGGCCAGAGCATGATCGGATAGGGAGCGCAGGCTATGCAGCGTCTCCAGAGCTGCGTCGATCTTGAGTGTTTTGATTTGACCCTGCAGCAGTTTGGCCTGTCGATTGAATACCTTCCTGAACAGTTTTACTCGAGAACGGTACTGAGGCTTTTTCTTGTAGTCCTGAATCTCCCGACTCGAAAGGATGTCTTGCAGAGGCAGGAGTTTTTCCTGGCTCTCTGGCCCAGGTTGTGTCTGCAGCAGGCAGACCAAGAGTAATCTGTGGACTCCGATCATCGCTACATCTTCTCCGGAACCTCGATGCCGAGCAGGTCGAGAGCTCGGGTCAGGCCCTTGAGGCCAGCGTCGGCTATGGTCAAGTAGAGGCACCGCTTCAGGCGATCTTCTTCTGAAAGGATATGATGCTTATGGTAGAAGATGTTGAAAGATTGCGCCAGAACAAAGGCATGCTTCGCCAGGTAGGACATCTCCAGCGTTCTGATCGACTGGTCCACGGTTTCCTGCAGGCGTCCTATTTGCAGCAGGAGCGCCCAGACTTCACTTTCCTCAAACAGGGGCTCATCCCCATCGACTTGGGTCCACCAATCCGCCAACTCCCGCTTCCAGTCCTCCACTGCTGCAGAACCTTCCTGGGTTTCAAGCTTGCTGAAGATGTTCTTGGAACGCACCACTGAGTACTGCAGATAAGGGCCAGTTTCACCCTCGAAGCTGAGTGCCTCGGCGAAGTCGAACGCGATTACGGAGTTGCGGGAGTATTTGAGAAGAAAGTATCGCAGAGCGCCTACCGCGATCTGACGGGCGATGAGTTGACGTTTTTCGAGGCTCAGTTCTTCCTGTCGGGCGCTGACCTCCTGCAGCGATCTCTCAATCAGTTTGTCGATTAGATCGTCCGCCTTGACCCCTAGTCCCTTTCTTCCCGAAACTTCTACGTAGGGCTTGGCGCGATCTTCTTCTGAGAGTTGAATGCCTAGTTCAGCGCAGCATCCAGGGGACAATGCGACCATCTCGTAAGAGAAGTGGACAGAATCGTCGGCCTGTTGCTCGTAACCGAGACTCCTCAGACCGTGGACGACAACGCGTTGAAGATAGGATTGCCGAACATCAATTACATTGTAGACGCTCCGTCCTCGCCCGAACTCGGGTTGCTCTTTGCTATTGGGACTGGAGGTAGTCATCCAGACACTGGATTGGTCAGGGTATTGGTGGAAGGGACGATAGTGGAAGCCTCTGCTCAAGAGGCCGAACTTCCAGAGTTGATAAGCGATGTCTTTTCCCACATAGGTCACCGTCCCGTTGCTGCGGACGATGATCTTTTCTTCTTCCGTTTGGCCCTCCTCGCCCGGCAGCCTCATGACCCAGCATCCGCTGTGGGGACCCGACTCGACATAGGTCACTGCCTTACTGGCTTGAAGCTGTTCCCATGCCTCTTCCCAGAACTTCAATTTCAGGATCTCGCTCTCTCTGGGAAGAACGTCGTAGGAAACCCCAATACGCCACATCGTCTTAACGTGAGCCCGGACGATTCGCAAGGAGATGTGCTCTGCTAGTTCGGCAGTTTCGCCGACACCCGTTTCGATTTCGTGTAGAGCCTGAAGACGGAACTCCAGATGGGATTCGTCCTGGGTGTACCAGTTGGCGGTCTCGGCGTACAGATCCCAACAGTAGTAGTCGAACGGCTCGTCCACGTTTTTGACCGCAAGAAGGTCCATTTTCTTGAGGCGCTGAAAACCAACGACGACGTCTGCTACCTGCACACCGGTATCGTCGATGTAGTTCTGTACTTCCACCTGGGAGCCACGAGCGCGAAGAATTCGCGCGAAGGTATCTCCCAGGGCGGCATTCCGCAGGTGCCCGATGTGCGCGGCCTTGTTAGGATTGATGTTCGTATGCTCTACGATGATCTTGTCTCCGTCCGGATCGGGTGCCGACTTGCCCAGCCAGATGTAGACGTCTTTGAAGAAGCGGGTGCGTTCCAGATAGGCGTTGACATAGCCTCCGCCGGCAGCCTGAAACCGCTCAATCCAAGGTGGGCTTTCAATATGATCGACAACTTCCTGGGCGATCTGCCGGGGTGGTCTGCGCAGAACCTTGGCGAGCTCGAAGGCGAAGGGAAAGGCCAGATCGCCAAACTCGATGCGGGGAGGAAACTCAGAGATGATTGGGCCGAGATCAACACCGAAGCGTTGGAGTACGAAGCTGTGCAAGTAGGTCTCGGTATCCCGGGCCCGATCGAGAAGCATAGGCTCTATGATATCAGGTCGATGGTTGCAGGTTGCCTCTACCACAGTCCTTTGACGACCGGCGTCCATGCGCGTCATGGAAACTGGCTCCAAGGAGTTGACGCGATTGAGTACTGCACCGAGAATCAAGGCGAGTACGATAGCCGGTGATCGAAACCTGAAGCCTGCAACCTGGAACTTGTGACCTGCGACAAGGCTAGACATGCCAAAGCTCTTACATTTTGATCCATTCAACGGGGCCAGCGGGGATATGATTCTCGGCGCGCTCCTGGACATGGGCTTGCCTCTGAGCCACCTCCAGGATGGGCTCGGGAAGCTCGACCTGGAAGAGCCGTTCGAGCTTCTTTCACGCCAGATCAGTCGCCAAGGCGTTGTCGCCACCAATTTCCAGGTCCGCCAGTCCCAGCCCGCCGATCACCATCACGGGCGGCATTTGAAGGAGATCCGGGAACTGCTGGGTAAGAATGACTTGGATCCCTGGGTCCGAGACACCTCTCTGAAGATCTTCCAAAGACTGGCAGAAGCCGAAGCTCGAGTACACGGAAGTTCTCCAGAAGATGTGCACTTCCACGAGGTAGGTGCTTTGGACTCGATCATCGATATCGTCGGAGCGTGTATCGGCTTTCAATACTTCGAGGTCGAGAGTTTTTATACGAATCCCCTCAGTCTTGGGGCTGGGACTGTTACTTTTTCACACGGCACCTGGCCGGTTCCTGCCCCTGCGACCGCCGCGCTGGTAGAGGGATTCCCGGTGCACATGGGCCCGGTCGAAGGCGAGTTGACCACGCCCACGGGGGCTGCCATCGTCACGACCCTGGCGCAGGTGGAGGGGATACCCACCTTTTCTCTCGAGGCGTCTGGCTTTGGCGCGGGGGACAGGGAGCCGGAGGGGATACCCAATGTGCTAAGATTGCTTCTGGGAGAGAACCTGGGCGAAGACCCTCGCCCACCAGAGGTCCAGGAGGAGGAAGTCCTCGTCCTGGAAGCGAGTATCGATAACATGGATCCGGAGATGATGGGGCACTTCATCGGCCTTATCCTCCGACAGGGAGCCTTGGACGCCCACTGCGCTCCACTTCAGATGAAGAAGGGGCGACCTGGTTTCCTTCTGACGATCCTATGCCAGAACAAGGACAGGGAACGAATAGCCGAGCTGACCTTTCGTGAGACGACCACGTTGGGCGTCCGCTGGAGTCGGTGGAGGCGATGGGTCCTGGATCGAGAGATGCAAGAAGTTCATACCGAATTTGGTGTGATTCGAGTGAAGATTGCTCGCTTTCGAGGTCAGGTGGTCAACGCCTGGCCCGAGTACGAAGACCTGAGAAAGATCGCAGAGGAGACTGGGACGCCACTAAAAGTTCTGAGACAGATCGCGATGAACCGGGTCTCGGGCACCTGATCCACCCTCCAGGACAATGAAAAAAAAGTTCTACCTGACCACACCGCTCTACTACGTCAATGACGTCCCTCACGTGGGGCATACCTACTCCACTGTGGTCGCTGACGCCATCGTCCGCTACAAACGCATGTGCGGATTCGACGTCTGTTTTCTAACAGGCACCGATGAACATGGTTTGAAGTTGGAACGTGCCGCAGGCGAGCAGGGAGTTACACCACAGCAGCTGGTCGATACCTTCGCTGCCGAGTTCGAAAAGACTTGGAAATCGTTGGGTGTCAGCTTCGACCAATTTATTCGCACCTCAGAGGACCGCCATCATCAGGCCGTAGCCGACATCTTCCATAGGATAAAGAAAAACGGCTTCATCTCCACTGGGAAGTACGAGGGCTACTATTGCGTTCGCTGCGAATCGTATGTTCCGGAAGGAGAAAAGACGTGTCCTGACTGCGGCCGTCCTACCGAGTTCATGACGGAGGAGAGCTACTTTTTCAAGTTATCGGCTCTCCAGGAAGAATTGCTGGACTTCTACGCCGACAACCCGGACTTCGTACTCCCGGGCACGAGAATGAATGAGGTGGTCAGCTTCGTCAAAGGGGGACTTCAGGACATAAGTATCAGCAGGACTTCCTTCAGCTGGGGAATTCCTGTTCCAGACGATGAAAAACATATCTTCTACGTCTGGTTCGATGCGCTGACGGGGTACCTTTCGGGCGCCGGCTATGGCAGCAAACCCGAGCAGTTCGAGGAGTATTGGCCAGCGGATGTGCATCTCATCGGCAAGGATATTCTTCGTTTCCATGCCGTCTATTGGCCCGCGTTTCTCATGGCTGCAGGTCTGGAACCGCCTCGACACATCTTGACCCACGGCTGGTGGACGGTGGCCGGTGAGAAGATGTCCAAGTCACGCGGCAACTTCATCACAACGGGAGAGCTGATGGAGGTGGCCGAAGCGGACTGCGTCAAATACTTTCTGATGCGCGAGATCTCGCTCGGTGCCGACGGCAACTTCTCCTACGACGGACTCCTGACAAGGATAAACAGCGACCTTGCCAACGACCTGGGGAATTCTGCCAACCGAACCCTGAAGATGATCCAGAACTATTTCGATGGCGCAATCCCGGAGCTGGGTGAGGCCGAGGGTGGGGACAGTGAGCTCAGGGAGTTCAGCCTGGAGACGATCGAGCTCTACAAGGGGAAGTTCGACCAGTTCCAGATCAACCAGGCTCTGGACCGCGTTTGGGAACTCATCTCAATCCTGAACAAGTACCTGGTCGCGAATCAGCCTTGGATGATGGCAAAGGACCCCGCTAAGCGCGATCGGTTGGGAACGGTTCTCTACAATAGCGCCGAAGCACTGCGTCTAATAACGGTGATGCTCAGTCCCGTGATCCCCAGTGGAGCCTCGTCGATCCTGGGTCAGCTTGGAGTTTCCAAGCCTCTAGAGAAGCATCAGGTATCGGACCTTACTTGGGGAAGATTGGAGCCCGGCTCTGCCATTGGAGAGATCGTTCCGGTGTATCCGCGATTGGATCCAAAAGAGTTTCAGGCGCGCATCGATGAGGCGGCGGCCAAGAGGTCAGGAGCTGCCGTCCCAGCCTCGGATGCAGATCCGATAGCGCTGAGCCAAACCGATGATCGGGTCGGTATTGATGAGTTCGCTCGGATCGATATGCGCGTCGGAAAGGTCCTCTCGGCCGAGGCTTTGCCCAAGTCGAAGCGGCTGCTGAAACTTCAAGTTGACCTGGGGTCTGAGGTCAGGCAGATCGTTGCAGGAATAGCCGAAGCATATACCCCAGAGAGTCTTCCTGGCCGGTTGGTGGTGATCGTTGCCAATTTGAAACCCGCGCGCCTGATGGGAGTCGAATCGAACGGCATGATTGTCGCAGCATCGGATGGAGACCGTCCGGTTCTGGTTACCCCGACGGAACCGGTCCAATTGGGCTCTCGGCTGAAGTAGTGTTTGTCGATTCGCACGCCCACCTCGACTCGCCCGATTTCCAATCCGATCTGGAAGATGTCTTAGCCAGAGCCCAGGAGTCGGCTGTTGAGACGGTCTTGACGATCGGGTGTGTAGGCTCGGATTTGAGGTCGGCCGAGCAGCTTCTCAAGTTGGTGGAAGGATATGATTTCCTCTACGCCTCCTTGGGTGTTCATCCTCATGATGCCGACTGTTTTACCGAGCGCCTGGGTGCTGAACTTCTGGGGCTGGTGGCCCATCCCAAGGTATTGGCCTGGGGCGAAATAGGTCTTGACAATCACTACCAACACTCCAGCCCCGAGCAGCAGCGTAGTGCCTTCCGAGCCCAGATTCAGCTTGCCCGATCCTGCGAAAAGCCCATCATCATTCACTGCAGGGAAGCCGAGGAAGAGGTCTGTTCTCTCCTGGAAGCAGAGTTCTTGGAGGATGTCTGCCGGGCAGGGGTCTTGCACTGCTTCACAGCCGATGAGGCGACAGCGGCGCGCTGCCTGCGACTCGGATTCTATATCTCGTTCGGCGGGATCTTGACTTTTCGGAAGTCTGAATCACTCAGAAAGATTGCCCGCGGTTTACCCGAGAATCGACTGCTGATTGAGACGGATTCTCCTTATCTGGCGCCGGTGCCTTACCGAGGCCGGCGAAACGAACCCTCGTTTGTGGTAAGGGTTGCCGAAGAGCTGGCCCGGGTGAGAGGCACGACGCCAGAGAGAATAGGAGCCCTGACGACAGCGAACTTCGCTCAGTTGTTTCAGCCTGGAAGAGCCCTGACAGAGCAAACTTCCGACTAGCCAGCCCCAGAGTGGATTGCTATAGTTAGCGCGAAAAAATCGGCATGAAGTCAGGGTCCGGCAGGGTACTTACTCCCAAGGATGTGTTTCGTTTGGTCGAGTCGGACCTGGAGGAAGTCGAGCGTCGATTGAGAGGCGAGGCCCACTCCGCCCTCTCTCTGGTTAACGACATCAATCGCTATCTTCACGATAGCGGAGGTAAGCGCCTCCGACCAGCAGTCCTACTCCTGACCTCCAGGCTTTGTGGTCTGAAGGGCGATCCGGTGATCCTGCTGGGTGCGGTAGTGGAGCTGATTCACGTGGCGACTCTTGTCCACGACGATATCATTGACAATTCGAAAGTACGCCGTGGCCAGCCCTCTGTAAACGACAAGTGGGGGAGCGAGATCACGGTCCTGATGGGTGACTGGCTCTACATGACATCTTTCCAGGTTGCTCTCCAGCAGCGGGACTTCCGGATTCTCGATGTCCTCATCTCTATTACTCGTCAGATGGTCGAGGGAGAGTTGATGCAACTGGAATACAACGGTCGACTCGACATCACCGAGGAAGAGCAGTTGGAGATTTGTCTCCGCAAGACCGCTTGTCTGTTTTCCGGTTGTGGCCGCATGTCCGGGATTCTGGCAAGGCTCGACCCAGAGCGAGAGGATAAGCTCAGCCACTATGGCAAGTCGCTGGGTATGGCTTTTCAGCTGGTTGACGACCTACTTGACTATACCGGTCAGACGACGGTCCTGGGTAAGCCTGTCTTGAAGGATCTGGAGGAAGGGAAGGTAACCCTGCCGATCATTTTCTTGATGCGACAGGCTAAGTCTTCTGAAAGAGACTTTGTCCGCGGAGTGGTGGAGAGTCAAGACTTCAGCAGGCAGAACAAACGTGAGATCTTGCGTCTTATCAATGCCTATGACACGCTTGCCGAGGTGCGAACAATTGCGGAGAAGTATGCGTCAGAGGCCAAGCAGTGCATTGTCGATTTCCCGGATTCGGTCTATCGAGAGGCTCTTCTGAGTGTCCCCACGTTGGTGATCAACCGCCGGAAATAGTCTGCAGTCCCTTTTCGTCTGTTCCCATCACGGCTCTGTTTCCTCGTTCTTCGTCTCTTCTACTGATCCAGGCGGAGGGGGTATGTCCTCAATCGAGATCAGATTCTTTGGAGTTTGCTCTGACGGCTCCTGTGGAGGAGACTCGTCTTCAGCAGCCTCCTTGGCCTGAGAGTCCGGGTCGGGATTTGTAGGCGTCGCTCCGGTCCGTACGAAGTTCTGGGGAGGTGTGTCCCCGAGGGCGCCCTTCATGAACTCGATCCAGATGGGGAGAGCAAGGTTGCTACCAACGACTTTTTCCCCCAACGACTTCTTCTCATCGTAGCCTACCCAAACACCAGCGGCAATCTGAGGAGTGAAGCCAACGAACCAGCTGTCGGTCGAATCGTTGGTCGTTCCTGTCTTTCCACCTACGGGACGTTTGAGGACGCGAGCCCGACCGGCTGTCCCGCGTTGAACCACACCTCGTAACAAACCGATCATCGTTTCGGCGGTTTCCGGAGAGATCACTTCTTGTATTTTCGGATTTTCCCGCTCCAGCAAGATTCCATTGGTGTCCTCGACCCTGTCAATGAAATAGGGGGTTACCCTCACCCCGTTGTTCGGAAAGACGGAGAAAGCTGATGCCATCTCGGCCAGAGTAACTTCGGCTGCACCCAGTGCCAGAGAAAGAAACGCCGGCAAGTCTCTTTGGATCCCAAACCGGTGGGCTGCTTCGACCAAGGCGTCGACGCCCAAAGCGTTTGCCAATCGGATGGTAGGGACATTGCGCGATTCAGCCAGTGCCTGACGGATTGTAATCAATCCCTTGTACTTCTTATCATAGTTCTCTGGGGCATAGGGACGGCCCAGTCCGTCCGCCAGGTCCACCGGAGCGTCCAGTACGGTGTCATCAGGGGAATACCCAGCTTCAACGGCGGCGACGTAGGTGAATATCTTGAACACGGATCCGGGCTGGCGTTCGGCCTGCATGGCTCGGTTGAACTTGCTGGCCTGGAAGTCGAAGCCTCCTACCATTGCCCGGATGGCTCCGGTCTGGTTCTCAATGGCTAAAATAGCTCCCTGAACTTCAGGGATACGGTCCAGAGTGGCCTCAATCGTGCGATTGGACCGGTCGATGCTCTGGAGCGTGAAAACAGCAAGGTCCCCAGGCTTCAGTGCCTGATCCACCTTCTTTTTTTTGGTCCAGACGATGTCGGTGGGATGGATCAGCGCGGTGTAACTTCCCATCTGGACCCGCGCCTGAGTGGGGCTGGATTCGAGAACGAGTCCGTGCACCATCTGACCCTCGAAGAAAAGCCGTTTCCAGTCGGGATGGACGTATGTCTGCAGATCCTTCCCCTGATCGAGGATGTTTTCCCCGGGGCCTTGCCATCGGCGCTTCTTGTCGAATTTCTTCAAACCCTGCTGCAGAGCTTGTTGGGCGGCCACCTGTTGTTCGTAATCTAGTGTGGTGTAGACCCTCAACCCTCCTTTGTAAATTCTGTCGGTGGTGTATCTTTCCTCCAGATATTGCCGCACCCACTCCACAAAGTAGGGCGCGGGGCTTCGGGCATCGCTGCTGGTATTGAGTTGCAGCGGCTCCTGCAGGCACTCGCGGTAGGTCTCGGCGCTGATGAAGCCTTCGTCGTAGGCCCGCCTCAGGACCAGATTCCGCCTCCCCATGGCTTTCTCTGGGTGGTTGATCGGAGAGTTGCGGACAGGGGATCTGATCAGGCCTGCAAGGACGCCTGCCTCGCTGTAGCTCAATTCGCTGAGCGATTTCTGAAAGTAGAAATTAGCTGCTGCGGCGACGCCGTAGCGGTTGTGACCCATATAGATCTGGTTACAGTAAAAAGTGAAGATCTCTTCCTTGGAGTAGGCTCTTTCGATCTGAATAGCGAATAACATGTCCTTGATCTTGCGCTCGAAGGTAATCTCGGTACTCGTGAAACGCAGCTTGCTCAGCTGCATGGTCAGGGTGGAGGCCCCCTTCCTCTCCCCGTACGCAATGTCCCTGACGATGGTGATGATCAAGCGAATCAAGTCGATGCCGGGGTGCTCGAAGAAATTGGCGTCTTCGATGGCTAGAATGCTGTGTTTGACGACGAGGGGAATCTCTTCGTAGGTGACCAGGCGTCTCTTTTCCAAGGCGAACTGGCCAAGCACCCGACCATCGGACGCGTATACATAGGAAACGACACTGGGCTGGGATCTCTGCAGGTCTTCGACCTCAGGTAAATCGATTCCGTATGCCAGGACCAAGCCCGTAAGGGTTCCTACGAGGGCCGCCCCCAGAGCCAGAAGTACGAAGGTCAGCCAGAAAAAGTAGCGCGGTCTTGGTTTCTTCTGCTTACGGCTCTTTACTGCGGTTACCATCTGTTCCTCATTCTACACTAGGGTGAAACCTGCCCGGTTTTGGCCAGTTCGTCGCTGCTGGTAAGGGGACATGAAGCCCGAAGCGAGGGCGAGGGGTTGGGGTGCAGCGAGTTGCGTGGGCAAAGGGGCTCAAAACTCTGGGAAGCGGCGCACTCGGGGTGATTTGCGGTGTTCCCCAGCCCCTCGCTCGCGCTTCAGGCTTCCATGAATCGGCAATGCCCGGCCGGGGGCAACAGTTTCTTCGCGAATGATCCGGCTCGCAGCCGGGGGTCCCGCTGACCTGAACTTGAACAATTCGCCGCACGTTGGAGTGTTGGGATTGACCTCGATTACAGCATTGAAAACCGAGAGCATTCCTTTTTGTCCAGCACTACTGATCTTCGCTAAATGATCCAGTGCCCCACAATGTGGCTTGCTATTTGCTCTCGTGTATCGTCGTTAGTTCGAGAATCTCGTAGCTCTTCAGCCCTCGCGGAGTGCGAATTTCTACTTCGTCGCCTTGCTGGCGACTCATCAGGCTCCTTCCAATGGGAGAGGTGGTCGAGATGAGTCCCGACTTGACGTCCGCCTCCTCGCTGGTCACCAGTCGATAAGTGACCTCTTCCTCAATGTCCAGGTCGAAGAGGACGACTGTTGAGCCGTAGGATACTCGGTCGGTAGGGATCTTTGTGAGGTCGATCATGGAAAGCGCTGATAGGCGCTGCTGGAGGTTGGCAAGCTGCGCCTGAACGTAGGACTGCCGCTCCTTGGCGGTCTGGTATTCCGCATTTTCCCGCAGATCCCCATGCTCGATGGCGATCTTGAGTGCCTTGGGCAGTTCATCTCTCAGCTCCCGATCCAACTTACGGATCTCGTCCTGTAGTTTCTTCTTGGCTTCCTTCAAGAGTTCACAGTCTCACTTCCAAGTTCAAGCAAAGGAACCATCGCCTCCTTCCGGACAGCTCCTAAAGTCAGCATTATACCAGTGATACCGCTTGTGACCTCGGGGCTCGATGAGCAGAAACCGGGTGTCTGTTCGATAAGACCTCTCAACCCGCCCGCTCGTCAGCTGTTATGCTGAAGGTCTCTTGGCAGGAGGTAGCCTGCCCCGAGACCCTGTCCTTGACCTCAACGGCAAGCCGGTAGCTTCCGTCGGCCAGTTCACTGAGAGAGAGCGTTTTGATGATGACCAGGCGGTGAGGCGAAAAGAACTGGACCGATTCGCCAGTCTCATCTTTGACTTCCTTGAGTACCTCCCCCTCCAGGGTCGAGATGCGGTAGAGCAGGTCCAAAGAGGGTTCCATCCTGGCCTGGTCGATGGCTACGTTGTAGAGCTGGAAGTAGACGCCGATCCTTTCGTAACTCGGGAACGTCTTCTTCACACTGGGAATAACCTTGGCATCTCCGATGACGAACTGCTCCAGCTCATCGGGGGAAGGGTTTACCTGCCAGATATGGCTCGCGAGTATCAGCGAACTCGGATACAGGCGATTCTCAAGATGTCGCGGAACGGAAAGTCGGCCCTCGAAGGTTCCCAGTCGGCCGCTGTTCACATCCTTTAGAACCAGGTTGAGCTTGTACGTCCCTGCTTCCAGAAGGAACAGTTTCTGGTAGACAGACCTGCGTACGGCGGCCCTGGCGAAGTCGGCTTGGGAATAGTCCTTGTTCAGTGTGTCTTCGAATTCTGCAACCAACCCACCGGTCAGATTTGTAACTGCCCCATAGACATTCACAGCTGCGTGCATGACTTCGGAGCGCTTCTGAAAGCTGAGATCGGAATGATTGATTTCAATCGTGACCGGAGCCAGGAAACTGTTGTTCTCGAGGTGAAGAAAGTCCTGGCAAATCTGAAAGGGAAGGTCCCGATAGCTCAGCTGGGTCTTTACCATTCCCCGAAGGGCGGTAAACTTGATTGCAGGGGGACGTTGGAGATTGAAGAATTGCTCCATACGGGCGAAGGGCAGATCCTTGGAACGCATACCGCTCTTCGATAGCCACTCCAGACTGTTGGAGTTCCCGGGGCTGAAGTAGGGGCGGTCCCCCTTGTGACTCAGACCCAGGTTCTCGAGCAAGGTAGCCCCCAGCCTGGGTGTGTTCATCAGTGCGTCCTTCTCGTCAGCCCGCAAGGCCATTCGATATTCGCCGCTCATTGATGCATCGACGAATTCGATTTCCAGATCGCTTCCAATGTCCTCCAAATGGCGATAGCGCCAGATCTCGAAAGGGAAAGCCCAGGTGGATCCAGAACCCTCATTGCGAGGACGCATGTAGGTTCCCCCGTGTGGATGGGATTCTTTCGCGTCGGGCGGGCCGAACTTGATGTAAGTTCTGCCCCGGTCTGTTTTCCAGCCGGGGAAGCCCCCGTAGCGAAAGCGCTCGTTAGCGAAGGCGATCCTGCGGTAGTGTTCCTCTTTGAATTCGTTGTGTGTTGTTCCAGGGTTGGTGTCTCTCCGAAGCCAGAACTGCTCGATGAATCGCTCCTTTTCCTCCGGGGAGCTCAGATGTTCGAAGACGCTTCGCTCTTCGGGGCTGATGATGAGCGTGGCATCTTCCGCCAGCCACTTCTCGAAGTAGTCCTGACGCTCTTCTTTTTGGACGTCCTTCTCTCGGGACAATAGGGTGACCGGAAGAGAAAAGAGTAACAGCAGAGCAGGCAGGCTCTGACTCGCCTTTATGAAGGAGCGGAGCTGATTCGTTTCTAGCATGAATTCCTGTTAGTCATTCTAAAAACGCGCTTTACTCCAGTCAAGGATCTAGCCGTCAGCATCTTCGGAGTCGCAGGATGGTGTTAAGGTGTTGGCATGAAGGCCGGAGAGCGTGCTGGAGAACGGATGTCTGGCTTACGGGGGCGTTTCATGTTGCTTTACCTGGGCTGTATGCTGCTGGGTTTTTGGGTAGCGGGAGCCGGAAAATCGATGTTCGTTGGGCCCGTTGCCACACCGGAGTCTAACTCGCAAGACCAGATCAACGTCCTCTTGATTGGCGTTGATACCCTGAGAGCCGACCATGTCGAGTGCTATGGCTACAAAGATGTGCGAACTCCTCACATGAATCGTTTGGCGAAAGATGGAGTTCTGTTTCGAAATGCCGTTGCGCAAGTGCCTCTTACCTTGCCTTCCTTCTGTTCCATTATGACCGGCACCTATCCCATGTATCACGGGGTCAGGGACTTTTCCTACGGATCGCTCCGCCAGGACAAGACAACCCTGGCCGAACTTCTCAAGGGAAGTGGCTACGCTACGGGTGCTTTCATCGGTGCCTTCGTCCTGGATGCCCGTTTCGGACTGGATCAGGGATTCGACCACTACGACGGGCGCTTTAACCTGAAGAAGTATGGGGGCGTCGATCCGGGGACCATTCAGAGGCGAGGTGATAAGGTAGCAACTAGAGCGATCGAATGGATGGGGCAGAACCGAGATCGTGGCTTCTTCGCCTGGATTCATCTCTACGATCCGCATCATCCCTACACTCCTCCCGAACCGTATCGTTCGCGTTACATGGATCCCTACACCGGAGAGATTGCGTATACCGACTCTCTGGTTGGCCGCATTCTCGCCTTCCTCGATGAGAAGGACCTCTATGACAATACCCTGATCGTCTTTACGTCCGATCACGGTGAGAGTCTCGGAGAGCATCAAGAACAGAATCACGGTTTTTTCATCTACGACACGACTCTGAAAGTTCCCCTCTTGATGAAGCTTCCCGAGGCCAATGGGAGAGCCCAGGTTGTTGACACCCAGGTCCGGAGTATCGACATCCTGCCTACGGTTTTGCAATACCTGAGTGTGGACGCACCGAAAGAAATCCAAGGCGTTGGTCTGCGAGGATTGATCGAAGGAAAGCCACTGCGAGCGTCGAGGCTGGAGGCGTTCAGTGAGAGCTACTATCCTCGATCCTCCTTCGGATGGAGTCCTCTACGCAGCCTGAGAACGCAGAAGTACAAATACATCCTGGCACCTCAACCGGAACTCTACGATCTAGAGGACGACCCCGACGAATCGGTGAATATTGCTTCGAAGCGGCCCTCTTTGGCGAATGGTTTCAAACAGAGGCTACTTCGCTTGGAGCAACGATATAGCCGTTCGCGGGAACAGAAGAAGAGTGTGCAATTGGATCCACAAGTTGCTGAATCATTGAGGTCCCTTGGATACGTTGCCCTGTCAGAGGGTGTCTCTCAAATCTCGAAAGGGGATGAGGGTTTGCCCGATCCCAAGGAGAAGGTCGCGCTTTTCAACATGTACTTACAGGCGCAGGACGCTGCGCAGATGGGAAAAGGAGCAACTGCCATCTCTCTACTGGAGCAGTTGCTCGACCGCGATCCCAATATCCAGATTGCATTGCACACCCTGACGAACCGCTATCTGCAAAGACGGGACTATCAGAAGGCGCTGGATCGTTGCCTGAGCGTTTTGGATAAATTTCCCGATTCCGAGGCTGCTGCTTACAATCTGGGACGAGCCTATAGCAAACTGAAGCAGATAGACAAGGCTATTGCCGCCTATCGTCGCGCGATTGCCCTCAAGGGAAACCGGGCGGCATCCCACCACAATCTCGGGATTGCCTACCTGAATCGTCAGGATCTGCAGGCGGCCATCGAGGAACTCCAACGGACAATTGAGCTAGAACCAAGTCTAACCGATGCCTACGTCAACCTGGGACTCGCCTACTTCATGGCCGGTGCCGCACCGCTGGCGGTGGAGCAGCTCCAGGAGGCGCTCCAGATGGAACCGGAGCATGCTCGAGCGCACCGGTATCTGGGAAATATCTACGTGCGTACCGGACGCCAGCAGGAGGGAGAGGCGAAAATCCGGCGGGCTAAAGAACTGGAAGCGGCTCAGAAGAAGTAGGAATGCGAAAAGAACTTGGATCCGGCCGATTTCTCCTCACCGCCGCGCTGTCTGGAGACTAGTGGCGCCCCCACCGGCGGCGGACCGCCGGATCATTCGAAAAAGAAACTTCGGCCGGCGTGGCGGTGGCTTCCAAGCCGCCGTATTCCTTCCCTCGAGCCTTTGGCTCGAAAAACGGCGGCCTGGAGGCCACCGCCACGGTTTTCAGAAAATTGCTTGGATAACTC
>JAKZYH010000394.1:0-2679 GCA_047514575.1 Acidobacteriota bacterium
CTCCACCTGCTGAGTGTGAGCACCGGAACCGAAGAGGAATTCCGGGAGGGGCAGGTCTACCAGAATTTTCAGCGTGTCTCGGAAGGTGGGTTCCTCAGCGCCTCGGGCGACGCATTGGATGTATTTCGGGAAGGAGGGGACTCTCTGTGGGTTCGTTTACCCGCCTCCATGCAGAGCGTGCCTGTCGCTCTCGCTCCCAAGGTCTACAACCGCGTCACTTCTGAAGGCGACGAAGTGCCGGTGGGGCACGATGGGGATATCCTTACAGAAGCCGCGTACGGGCTTCTCCCCGACTCGGAACGAGGCAGGAGCCTTTTCTTTAAGAAGACCACCGATAGTGTGGGGAACCTGAGATTCGAGGAGGTCGCCAATCAGTTCGCCTACGATGAACTCGATCCGGAGAAGCAGGGGCCGGTCCGCTATTTCCGCAAGCTGGTCGGGGCTGGAGCCGAATTTTCGTTCGATGCCAGGGGGGACTCTCTGACGCCCGACACGTATAACGCACTCGAACGATCAGTGCGGGGGACAGTCATCGGCACCGGACGCTTGGTTCAGGTGCGCTTTGCCTCCACTGTCTTCTTGAACGGGACCACCCTGAAGGCCTTTGTGCGGAAAGCCGATCAAATCTCGGATGCCGGCGACTTTCTGTGGCAGCAGGTGGATCCCGGGGATGCTACGATCCTGACTTCAGGTAGTAGCCTGACCATTTCCGTGCCCGTAGGCGGGAAGATCATCGACGAGTTGGTGCTCTCCCCTAACCCCTTCACCCCCAATGGAGACGGGGTGAACGATGTCCTAGAAGTTGCCTTCTCCGTATTCAGAGTGACCGCGGAGCGGGAGGCCCGGATGCGGATCTATGCCCTGGATGGCCGACTGATGTGGGAGGACGTCAAGATGGCCCATGGAGGACCACATGTGTTCAGATGGACAGGAGTGGACAAAGGAGGCAGCATCCTTCCACCAGGGCTCTACATCTGCCAGATCCATCTGGGAGCAGATTCGGGGGAAGCTAAAGGAAAGACCCTATCCCTCGTAGTAGCTGTGGCTTATTAAAACATCGGAAAAGGCCTCTACATCTGCCTTGACTAGGACACCGTGGAAGCCTATCCCAAATAAAGTACCGTCTAGGCCAGCGTTGAGTATAATCAGAACCTCTTAGGTAAGGCACCACTCGACTGTGCATCATTTGCCCAAAAGGGAGGGGCTATGAAACGCAGGAAAAGATATATTGCACCCGTTGCGGTTGTCTTGGTTTTGATTGCCACTCTGGGCCCCTCTCTGGCTCAGGACTATGGAACGCGGCTAGGGGTGCAGCGAGGCGGGGCAGTCAGTTTCGCCCCTTACGGGCCGGGTGTCCTGTTCGACGCCCTGGACCCGGCAGTCAAGAAGTGGTACGTCCCTCAGGAACTCTACAATGAGTATCGGTGGAAGCAATGGGAATACAGCAATTATGCCAGGCAACACTACCGAAGATATGTCAATATCGACCTGGAAGGCGACTACTTCTACGACCTGTTTGGCAATTTTGTCACTCGCGGCTGGTTGATCTTTACCAACTCTCAGACACAACCTCTCCAGTTTGGGAATTCTCTTATAAAGGCGAGGAGGTTCGAGCAGTGGTTCTCAAAGGTGGCCATCGCCTCCGACCAGAAGGGCCAGTACCATTACTCTCTGACTGTAGGAGACGAACTCCGTACAACCCTGACCCCTATGAGCTTCTCGAAGCCACGCTGGGATGGGATCCAGTTCGACTTCGCCACGGACAAGTACCAGGGGACCCTGATCTTCTCGCGCATCAGCAGTCCCGGAGGGGGCTCGACAAACGATCTAGAACAACTTAGAACCAATCTCACCACGCTGATGGGGGGGCGCGCAACGGCTCAGGTCGGGGATTTCACCACCTTAGGGCTGCACTTCGTCAACACTCACCAGTCCAACACCCTGGTAAGCGGGTTCAAGGGCAACCCGATAGCGGGCGCTCTGACGATCAGTCAGAATTCCACTATCTCCTTCATTGAGTTCGTGCTCAGGGACGATTCCCCGGATGATGGGACGGGTGGTGCGGCGTTCTTCCCGGCAGGCTTGGATATTTTCATCACCTACACGAATGGGAAGACCGACAAGGGAAAAGACATCCGCTTCGAGCCAGTCATTCAGGGAGGTTTCGTGCAGGAGGGGTTCCTTGCGGCCGACGGTACCGAGGAGATCCGGATCCGCTACGACTTCGACACCCCCGCCTTCGTGAATCGGGCCAGCGGGAGCAAGGAGGAGATCATGAAGGTGGAGTTCAGCATGACCGTAGGAAACGATTACCAGATCTGGATGACCTCCGACCGTCAGCTCAATTCCAACGACAACTCGGTTCTGCTGCTGGTTGCCCAGGCCGATGGGAACGTCCAGGACAATACCAACCTGAGGGTCCTCAAGTTCGAATACGGCCTGCCAACGGCGCATCAGATCGTCGGCGGCACGATAGAGTTGCAGAATGTGTGGGGCTTTGATTTCTACGGCGAGTACGACCTGGGCCTGATCTACCGGAAGTATCCCAATGTCACCCGCAAGACTCACTCGACCTCCTCGGGAGTTTCGGGGAATCGGACGGATGAGGCTTGGATGCTCAACCTCTCCAGGATCGCCTATCCCTGGTTCTTCTTCAGCGAGGCCTACAGCATGGATCCG
>JAKZYH010000395.1:0-9797 GCA_047514575.1 Acidobacteriota bacterium
CTGATACACACCAAGGACCCGCTCTCGCTCCTCTGCCGAGAAAAAGATGGCCTTGCGCTGAATGTCGGCCAGGGCTTCTTCCATATCCCTGATCAAGGCATTCCGGGCCATGCGGCTCCGGGGCAGCTGGCCTTCGATGGAAATATAGATGGCTGAGGTATGGGAGAACAGTGGCCATCCGTAATAACTGGTCCCCGAGCCCGTTGTCCTGAGTGCAAGCCAGGTGGGAACGTCGACCTGGAGCCCGAACTCCAGGTCAGCCTTGAAATGCCCTGCCTTTCGCGAGGCCTCAACCTGATGTATCACCTTGCCGTTTTGCACAAGTTCGAGTTTTCCAAAGTGTTGTCGACCCTCGGCCGTGCCTGTAACCCGGACCCTTCCCGGCTGCTGTAGCGGTACCACTTCTCCCACGCCCCTTCCCTGCACCTGGAGCTCCAGTAGCGGACCATTGGTGATGAAGGTTCTGCCGGAAGCCAGCGCTCCAAGCCAGCTCTTGACCGAAAGAGGACGCTCGACCTGGACGTAGACCCGGGCCAGGTCGTACATGAACCAGTCGGTCCCGGTGGACGCAGGGACCTGGAGTCCGGCATCCAGATATTGGTACCAGGTGCCGTAGGAGGATCTCTCCCCGCCTCCGTCGAACAGGTTGAGGCCGTCCAGATTTCCCTCGGCGAAGTTGGGGACGTCCTCCCAGCCGTACTCGTTGTGGCACCAGATGGTGGTTCCTCCCTGTCTCCTCGCCTCCAGAATTCCCTCTTGCAAGGGAGTCCCGTCGCTTCCGTCGCCCTCGATCTGAGGACCGATGCTGACCGGCTTGATCAGCTCCTGGATCCCCAGCAGCATCACGTGGCCAAAGCCGGTCCTCTCGGGCAGATTGTTGCGGTGTTCTTCGCCGTTGGAGAGGATCGGCCCTCCTGCCCGGAACCGGCCCAACTCGCCGATAGGGTAGCGGTTGGTAATGTAGCTTTCGTCGTCGCGGGACGCTTTCCGGGGTTTCGACGGCCAGATCCCTCGCTCAAGGTAGGAAATGAAGAGGATATCCAGTCGGTCGACATGAGGAATCTCGGAGAGATAGCGCTGGGCGCCTTCAGCGTCCAGATCCCTTAGGTGCAGGTGAGTATTGCCTCCGAACCAGCGATCTTCCGACACCTTGCTGAAGAAGGTTATTGGGACGACGACCGTCTCGGGTGTGGACTCCCGAAGATCGAGATCCACCCGAGCAAGCTCGCTTTCCAGCCCGGAGAACGCCTCGAGAAGGACCTTCTTCCGGGGAAGAGTGATCTCGGTTTCCGAAGGCAAGGCGTACCAATCCAGAATCGGGTAGAGCGAGCCAGCCGCATCCTTTTGTTCTTCGAGACCCTGCCCCCTGGGCAGGAGCCTCTCCAGCTGGATCGCTTTGGCGTGACCCGCCGCCCTCACTCGGAGCACTCCCGGTACCGGTTTTCCGGAGCTGGCGTCGACCAGATTGACTCGCACCCGAGCCGGAGAAGTCCAAGCCAGTAGCAGCGAAAGTCCCAGAAGGAGGCCGATCAGAAGAATCCGGTTGATGGCCGAGGACTTCTTCTTCGGAGTCGCGGTTGCGTTCATGGTTGTCCCCCCAACTCTTTTCTACCATAACCTCGCGACAGGCCCAAACACGGACCCTTGGTCGTGTTTGAACTAGGCTAGTGAGCGGCCTATGATGGTGGCGGTTTCGAAGCCACCGACAAACCCGAACGAACTCATGGAGCTGAGACATGTCGACCATAGATGAACGCTTTGCCCAAACTCATGCCGGGTCGGCCCGGATAGCAGAATCCGGACGTCAGTCCTTCCCGGACGGTGTCACCCACGATTCTCGCTGGATCACTCCTTTCCCGATCTACATGACACGAGCCGAGGGGGCCTACAAGTGGGATGTCGATGGGAATCGATACGTGGACTACGTGGTGGGACACGGGGCCGTCATCCTGGGGCATAGCCATCCCGCCATTGTGGAGGCCGTGAAAGAGCAGATGGAGAAAGGGACTCACCTGGGTGGCAGCACCGAGCTCGAAATCAGCTGGGCTGAAGCCATTATGGGGCTGGTGCCCTGCGCCGAAAGGGTGAGGTTCGTCTCTTCGGGAACCGAGGCGACACTCATGGCTTTTCGCTTGGCCCGGGCTTTCACAGGAAAAGACAAACTTCTGAAGTTCGAAAAACACTTTCATGGTTGGAATGATTATGCAGTCGTCGACGGGACCCAGGCTGCTCCGGGCGTTCCGGCTGGAGCGGGGGCCTCTGTGAGGGTCGTCAAGCCGGAGATCGCACAAGTGGAGGATATGCTAGGGAAGGATCCGGATATCGCCGCCGTGATTCTGGAGCCCACCGGCGCCCTCGGCAGTATGTTTCCGCTTAAGCCGAGCTTCTTGCGAGAACTACGTCAAGTGACTCGACGCCACGGGGTGATTCTCATCTTCGACGAGGTGATCACCGGTTTTAGAGTTTCTCGGGGTGGGGCTCAGCTGTACTACAACGTCACGCCTGACATGAGCACCCATGCCAAAATCATGGCTGGGGGGTTGCCCGGGGGCGCGGTCGTAGGGAGAGCCGACATCCTCGACATGATTCAGCACCGAGGGGATTCCGAATGGGACACAACCCGGCGGGTGGCTCATCCGGGGACCTTCAATGCCAATCCTCTTTCCGCCAGTGCCGGCACCACGGCTCTCGGGATTATCGCCGAAGAATCGATCAACGAACGCGTCGATGCCCTGACCGAGCGGCTCAAGTTGGGTATCAACGAAGTGCTGAGCCGAGGTGACGGAGGGTTTGCCTACAACGTCTGCTCCAACATGTTTGTCGCGTTCGGGTTGGAAGAAGAGTTGGATGAGGACGGAATCTGCGTCACTCCTCACGAGCAGCTGAAGGAAGCAAACGACGTCAAGGTGATGAGTCATTTCCGGAAGGCGCTTCTAAACGAGGGTGTTGACGTCCAGGGCGGCTGGAGCTGGCGTCCGACGGCGGCCCATACCGAGGCGGACATCGACTTCACGATTGAAGCCTTCGACAAGGCAGTCAACGCGATGCGCGCCGAGGGAACGTTGCTCGGTAGTGAGTCGGTTAGTCAGTGAGTAGTACGTTGGTGATCAGCGGTGAAGGGTTTTCATCCGACCAACCATGAATCTTCGAGCTGAGACACTGCTCACTCATACAGTGCTCACGATCCAGCACCACCAAGCTCCTCCAGAATGGCCCTCAGGAGCCCGAAGAAGGAGCCCACCGAGCTGATCTGGACTCGCTCGTCGGGTGAGTGAGGGAACTCGATCAGGGGCCCGATCGAAACCATATCCATGCCGGCGTAGTGCTCCCCGATGATTCCGCATTCCAAGCCGGCATGAATTGCCTTGGTCTCGGGTTGCTGGCCCAGGAGGCGTGTATGGACTTCTTCCACGGTCTTCAGGAGCGGGGAATCGAGGTTCGGCTTCCAGCCAGGATATCCCTCCAGTTCTTCGACTCTCGCGCCGGAAAGCTCGCCGATCGCCCCTACCCGGGATTGGATGGCATCCAACGCCGAGGCAACGGAGCTCCGGTTGCTGATGTGGACTTTCAAGCTACCGTTGTCGACCTGGGCAGTGGCCAGATTGGAGCTGGTCTCCACCAGGTCCGGAATGTCGTAGCTCATGGAGATGACTCCATGAGGCAGTGCGTTGAGAAGGTGCAGCACTTTCGTCGAGGTCTCCCTGTCGAAAACCTGCTCGCGCGGCGAAAGATCCTTCAACGAAAGACGCATGTCGGGGTCGGCGGATCGGAACTCTTCCTGAGTCGCCGCCAGTTGGTCTCCGAGGACCTTCTCAAAGAGCTCCCTTTTCTCCGATCCGATTGAGACCTGGGCAAAGGCCTCCCGGGGGATGGCATTGTGCATGTTGCCTCCCTGGAAGCCGGCCAGCTGAAAAGGACAGCTCTTCCGGGCGTTGCTGAGCATCCGCACCAGAAGCTTGATGGCGTTGCCTCGCTGGAGGTGGATCTCCGCACCTGAGTGTCCGCCCCGCAGACCGGCCAGCTGTACTTCCAGCGACAACGATTTGGGTATGGGCCTGAGGTAGCCCAGAGGGAGCTCCAGGTTTGTCCCGGCACCCCCGGCACATCCAATGTAGACTGCCCCTTCCTCTTCGCTGTCCAGGTTCAGCAGGCGTCGGCCTTTCAGGAAATCGGGCTGGAGGCCGGCGGCGCCGGTCAGTCCGGTCTCCTCGTCTACGGTAAAGAGGAACTCCATGGGGCCATGCTGGATGGATCGGCTTTCCATGACCGCGAGCAGAGAAGCCACTCCGATCCCGTTATCTGAGCCCAGGGTCGTCCCCGTGGCATACAGATACTCTCCCTCTTGCCGAGGACGAATGGGGTCCTTGGTGAAGTCATGCTGCACGTCGGCGTTCTTTTCAGTCACCATGTCCAGATGCGATTGCAGTATGGTGATGGCTGCGGAATTGTCTCCCGTGATTGCGGGCTTGGCTACGACCAGGTTGCCTGTGGGATCCCGCTTGAAGGAGAGATCGTTTCGCTTGGCCACAGAGATGACATACTGAGCCGCGGCTTCTTCGTTCTTTGATGCACGAGGGATGGTCAAGATGTGGTCAAAGTGATTCCAGAGTTCTTGCGGCTCCAACTCCGACACAAAAGTCATTTCAGTCTCCCACCAGCTTAGAAAAAGCTTGATTATTTCAGGAAAGATGTCCAGGTTCAAAGCTTGCGGCGTAACTTTGGGCTCCAGGCTGAAGTCCTATTTCGCCGAGCCCTTGGCTCGGAACGGCGGCCTGGAGCCCACCGCTACGCCGGACCAGACGTTTTTTTCGAATGGGGCCAGCGCTTCTCGGAGTGGGACTGAACTAAAACAGGGCTTTCGATGAAGATAAAGCGCTTTGTCGGATCTATCGTAGATGTCCGCAAGGGCGAGGCGGCCCTGGTCTCGCTGATGTTCTGCTATTACTACCTGCTGCTTCTGACCTACTATTTCCTCAAACCCGCCAGGGACAGTCTGTTCCTGGTAACCCTCGGGACCGAGCGGCTCACCCTTGCCTTTGTCCTGGTGGCCTGTTTTGCAGTCCCGGTAACGGTGATCTACTCCAAGGCAGCCCGTCGGTTGGGACTCATCCACCTCATCAATGTGACGACCGCGATTCTGATCGTGAGCCTGCTGTTGCTGTGGTGGTTGCTGAGTTTGGAGCAGTCTTGGGTGTACTACCTCTTCTACGTGTGGGTCAGCATCTTTGGCGTTTTGTCTACTTCTCAGTTCTGGCTCTTTGCCAATGCCTCGATGAATCCCCGACAGGCGAAACGGCTCTTTGGCCTACTGACTCTGGGAGGTATCCTGGGGGCTGTCACAGGTGGCGAACTTGCCAGCCTCCTGGTCGAGGATTTCGGGGTCCCCACAGAAAACCTGCTCTTCTTCTGCCTGGCCTTCTTGGCGATCTGTATTGTGATCCTGAATCTGGCGTCGGCGGAAGGCGGATTTTCTTTGGATGAAGTCTCAGACCCGGAGTCGGTCGAGGAGGAGAGTCGCGAGACATTCGTTTCGACGCTCAAGATCTTCCTCCAGAGCCGCCAGCTGGCCGGGATCGTCGCCATGCTCTCCCTGACGATGCTGGTGACAACATTCGTTGACTTCCAGTTCAAGGCAATTTCGTTCGAGAATTTTCCGGAGAAGCCCGAATTGACTTCGTTCCTGGGGAAGTTCTATGGTCGTCTCAGCCTGTTCTCCCTCCTCTTTCAATCTCTGCTCAGCTATCGCGTTCTCAGGGTGCTGGGAGTGGGTGGTAGCATCCTTTTTCTCCCTATCGGCCTCTTTGCCGCATCCCTGGCGATGTTTGCTGCTCCGGTGTTGTGGGTAGGCGTTCTGATGCGTGGTATCGATGGGAGCTTCAGGTATTCCATCGACAAGACGGGGCGGGAGCTGTTGTTTCTTCCCATCCCTCAGGACATCAGAAGGCGTATCAAGGTCGTCACCGACATCCTGGTCGACCGCTGGTGTCGAGGATTGGCAGGCGGCTTGATCTGGATTCTGACAACGCAGCTTCATTTTTCGGTTCGACACCTCAGTCTGGTAGTCATCGGCATGGCAGGCATCTGGATCGGACTCGCGATTGCGGTCGGTCGAGAGTACGTGAACGCTTTCCGGGAGGCCCTCGAGAGGCGGCAGATCGACCCGGAAGAGCTTCGGATGGAGATCACGGACGCCTCGGCGGTGAAACCACTGTTGGCCGCGCTTGCCAGCGAACACGACAGGCAGGTCACCTACGCCCTGGACATGTTGATGTCGGTCAAGAACGTAGAGCTGATCTCGGCTGTGCGGCCACTGCTGGGACATCCTAGCGCTGAAGTGCGAAGGAAATCGCTCCAGGTGCTTCAGGAGCAGGCTGACGAAGCTCTCATCGCTGAGATCGAAGAGCTCTTGCGGGATCCGGATTAGGAGGTTCGGGTGGAGGCTCTGTACCTCCTCTGCCAACGGTCCCCGGAGGATTCGGAGGAGAGACTGCAAGAGTATTTGAAGAGCTCTCGCTTCGATGTCAGGCTCGCTGCCATCGGGTACATTGCAGCCTATGGCACAGAGGAAGAGCAGGAGCAGGTGGATGAAGGGGCGATTCAGGCGTTGCTCGCCACTGAGGGAGAGGAGTCGGAACTTGCTCGGGTGCAGGTGGCGAAGCTCCTGGGGAGCTTGAATCGACCGGATCTGAGGGAGTATCTGCTAGAGCTTAGAGACGACGCTTCCACTACCGTGGTGAGGCAGGTGATCCACAGTGCGGGTCAGACACGAGACCCGGAGTTTATCGAGTGGCTGCTCGCTAAGCTCACCCATTCGGAGTTCCGAGTCGATGCCCGCAGGGCCCTCGCCGCTTTCGGCAAAGAGATCTTGGGGACGCTGGCTGACCTTCTTCAGGACGATAGCCTCGATCTGGCCATTCGTGCGAACGTGGTCAAGGTCTTCGCCCAGATTCCGAGTCAAGAGGCTGTGGATATCTTGACTTCGAATCTGGTGCGAGCAGATCCTCTGGTGAAGTACCATCTGGTCAAGGCACTGAACAAATTGCATACCAACTATCCGCGGTTGCGGTTTCCTCGGGAGAAGGTGGATGCGTCCCTGATCGAGGAAACGAGGTCCTACTATGCGGCGGTTCAGATTCTCCAGGCACAAAGAAAGGCCGCCCGCAGCAACGCGTCCGATCAGCTGTTGCAGACTGCAATCATCGAAAAGCAGGATGAGAATCTAGAACTGATCTTCAGGCTCCTGGGGCTCCGCTACCCTCCCAAGGATATGCTGAACGCTTACGGAGCCATCGTGAGTCAGCGGGAAGGGATCCGCGCCCATGCGATCGAGTTTTTGGATAATGTCTTGCAGAACGAGCTCAAGAAGTACGTTTTGCCCATCCTCGATCACTCCACGGTTGAGATGGACACTCTAAGAGGACAAGAGCTCTTTGGTCTCCGAATCGAGAGTCGAGAGCAAGCGCTAGAACAGCTGATCCGTGGGCGTGACCCATGGTTGAAGGCCTGTGCCCTCTTTAGCTGCATAGGTACGAGCTCGTCTGTGCTGGGGAGGTTGATTGAAGAATCTCGAACCGATCCGGACGTGATTGTTCGTGAGACAGCTGACCTGGTAATCCGGCGCAGGTGAGGATTATTCTTGCGGGAGCGCTTGGACACCAAGTCGGCGTCTCTCAGAAACACAGTAACCAAACCCTGCGCGGGAGCATCTTTCTAGACATAGCAGCGCGATGTTGACGATTATTGAGAAGGTAATTGCCCTCCAGAGCGTAGACGTCTTCTCGGAGGTCTCGACCCAACAGTTGTCGCACCTGGCGGCGATTGCGAGAGAGGTCTCGTTTCCCAAAGGGGAGACAATCTACCAGGAACAAGGTGAGGCAGATGCGATGTACCTGGTCCTGGAGGGGCGTGTCCGCGTGCATCGGGACGGTCGAGAGGTGGTGGTCGCGGGACCTAAAGAGGTCTTTGGAACCTGGGCGCTTTTCGATGATCAGCCCCACGTCGCTGCCGCGACGACCTTGGAGGATACCCAGCTTCTTCGCATCGACCGGGAGGATTTCATCGATCTGCTCTCCGATCACGTGCTGGTCACGGAGGGCGTTATCAAGGCCCTCGTAAAGAGGCTCCGGGGCCTGATAAGCAGGATCACGGTTGCACCAGGGTCCGGTGGCGGAGTCTGATCTGCCCTCATGCCTGTGAGGTCTACTCATGGTAGCAGTGACGGATGAGGAATTGAGGCAGCTTCGAGAATCGGCAGAGAAATACCGCATGATGATCGATCAAGCCAGTGACGCCATCCTGGCAATCAGTCCCGAGAACGGTGAAATCCTGGAGGCCAATCCGAAGACCGAGGAGATGACCGGCTACGCCCTGCCTGAACTCTTGGGGATGAAGGTGTGGGATCTGCACCCTTCCGAGGAAAGGGTAGAGGCAAAGCGCCTTTTCGGCAGAGTTACGGCCACCGGAAACGGAACCTTCCGTGATTTTCACTTTCGCAGGAAGGATGGGTCGTTAGCGGTTATCGATGTCAGTGCGAGCATGGTCACCTGGGGCAGCCGGAAGGTGATCCAGAGGCTCTGCAGGGATGTGACCGAGCGCCGAAGACTGGAGGAGGAGAACACGTTTCTGCGGGAATATTACGAACGCATTCTGGACATGATGCCGATAGGACTCGCGGTCAAGCGAAACGTCGACAGTACCCCCAAAGTTGACTTCGAGAATCAGAAGCTAAAGGAAATGTTCCATGGTGAGGAGGGCGATGCTGCCCATGCTGCCTGGCATGATTCACGTCTGGAGTCGGGAGCCGAGAAAAAGGTTTATCTGACGGAGGGGGGAGCATACGCCGAAGAGCGTTCCTTGGCGAACGGCCATATCTACCAATTCACATCCAGCTTTTTCAGGAGTCGGGATAGCGTCTGGTGTGAGGCCCAGGTGGTGGAAGATATCACCCCCAGAAAAGAGTCGGAGAAACTACGTCAGGCGCACAACCGGGAAATCGCCGATCTGGCAAGATTTCCCTCGGAGAATCCCAATCCGGTAATTCGCGTGGATGGAGAAGACACTATTCTGTATGCCAACTCTTCCAGCCAACCCCTGCTGGACCAGTGGGACCTCAGAGTGGGGAGAGCGGTGCCTCAGGAGTTGAGGACGAAGATCGCCCAAGCCAGGCGAGCACAAGAGCCCACGGAAACAGAGCTGAAGCTGGCCAACCGGACCTTTGCCATTCTGTCTGTGCCGATCAAGGGTGCTGATTCCGTCAACCTGTATGGACGGGACATCACCGATCGCAAGCGGGCCGAAGCGGAGCTAGAGCATTCGCTCTCGCTTCTGCGTGCGACTCTCGACTCTACTACCGATGGCATTCTGGTGCTTGATAAAGAAGGGAAGATCGTCAACTGCAATCGGAAATTCCTGGAAATGTGGCGGGTGACGAAGCCGATTGGGGAGTTGAGGTGTACCAAGGAAGAAATGGGTTTCGTCCTGAGCCGAGTAGCTGAAGTAAGGGCCAACCCGGAAGCGGAGAGCCACGACGTCCTGGAGTTCAAGGATGGGCGTATCTACGAACGCTCTTCTCAGCCCCAGCGCCTGGGGAACGAGACCGTGGGTAGAGTGTGGAGTTTTCGGGACGTGACGGAGGAACGACAGGCCCAGGCGGCGCTCCGGGAGGCCTATCAGGAGCTGGAGGAGAAGGTCGAGGCGCGCACCCTGGAACTGCGACAGAAGCAGTCTCAGCTCGTGCAATCCGAGAAAATGGCGGCCTTGGGTCAACTGGTTGCGGGGGTTGCTCACGAGATCAATAC
>JAKZYH010000396.1:0-7755 GCA_047514575.1 Acidobacteriota bacterium
CCACGATCTCCAAAAACCGGATCCAGCCGCAGCTGCCCGGTTCTCCAGCCTTCGACAAAATCACCCGTCCGACCTCGCTTCAGCAGCGAGCGCTGGATCTTCTCGGTGTTCGCCTCTAGTTGTACCCAGTAGCGACGCACCAGATTCCTAACTTTACCTCAGCTGTAACAACAGGTTACATCACTTTTCCGCAAGGTAACTTAGGGTTAAAGGACGTTCTTCCCAAGGTAGAAAGCCTTTCCGCCAACCTGCCAAAACAGTATTCCGCTATCACCAGCAAATTGAAAAAGATTGTGGAACAGGCTGATCAGTTGATGGCTGATTACCAAACACTGGTGGATGGTCACTACGAGGCTCGGTATTCGTCTGAGCTGATTCGTGACCAGGCAAGAATTCCATCCTTGTTCCAACCAGACCCGGAACCCCTGGCTACCCTTGGGCAGAAGCTACTGGCACTGGCCCGGATTCCGGATTCTCCCAATCCACAAATCAAGTGGGGACCCAGGTTTGCAGAATTGCAGAAAGAAGAACAACGGGAAGCCAGACGCCAACGCCGTGAGGCAGAAAAGGCCAAGGGCCATAACACGGAAGACTTTCCAGTGGTGACCCTCTGATGGCAGCGGAACGTGTCCATCGAGGACCGTCAACAGGACCTGACGGACCAAAACGTGCCATCCCTTTGGCTGGGTAGGCACCTGTAACAAACTAGAGATGAGTTCCTGCTCACGAGTTTTCCACACAAATCTCGTTATTTGGAAAAAGTTAAGCCTGGCCTCTGTTCTTGATCGAACAGAGGAGGATCTATGGGCGTAAAGATCAGAGAAAAAGTTAAAGGCTCGGGCGTATTTTGGGTCTTCATCAACCACAAAAACCGTCGCACCAGCAAGAAGGTTGGAAGAAGACAAAACGCGAGCAAGGTTGCCGAGCAAATTGAGGCCCAGCTGAAGCTTGGGCAAAGCCCTATCCACGAGACGTCTCCAGCCACTCCAACGCTGGGTGAATACTACCAACGTTTCAGCCAGACTTACTTGGAGACGGTTGTAAGGGCCAACACGAAGGATATGTATGAAACGAGCTTCCGCAGAGTACTCCCCTTGTTGGAGAACAAACGTCTGGACGAGATCACCCGCACTCAGATCACAGACGTTATCGCTTCCCTGGTGAAGAGGGGCCTGGCGAAGCCAACTATCAGAATAACAATGAGCCAGGTTTCCACCCTCTTCAATCATGCCATCGAACACGGGGTCATAGAGGCCAATCCCGTGAAAAATACGAGCAAATACTATAAACAAGCCCCAGTTCGACACAGTGAAATCCAACCCCTGATAGCCGAAGAGGTCACCCTTTCCCTTCGTACCATCGTGGAGCATTCACCCGCATACTATCCGCTTTTTCTTTGCGCAATCCATACGGGTCTACGGTCGGGCGAGCTGGCTGCACTTCAGTGGGGCGACGTTGACTTCTTTGGTAAGTTTCTTGTGGTACGTCGCACTTTCTCCCACGGCCGAATGGAACGAACCAAGAATGACAAGATACACCGTGTAGACCTGTCCACTCCGCTGCTCGATGCCCTCCGTAAGCTGCGGGGCCAACGCAGAGAAGACTGGCTAGTGAAGGGTGAGAATCAGATACCAGACTGGGTGTTTTGCGACCGCGCAGGGAATCCGCCGGACATGCAAAACGTGAAGAACCGTCACTTTCTTCCTTGTCTACGGAAGGCAGGTTTGCGACGCATCCGTTTTCACGATCTTCGGCATTCATTTGCATCCCTGCTGATCCAAAACGGCGAATCGCTAGCCTATGTTAAGGAGCAGCTGGGTCACGCGAGCATCCGGATGACAGTAGACGTGTACGGTCACCTGGTGCCAGGAGCAAACCGGGACGCAATGGACCGCTTACCCACCCTAGAAGACACCCCAATCGGGGAGCAGGAAGACGTCACAGAACGTCAGCCATAATCCACAATCAGGGCAGAGCTAAGAAGACGTTGCATGGGGTACCGAAATCGGTGAAATCCGCACCCTATCCGCACCCGGCTCAACAAGCGCCTGTTTGCAGGCACTCAGCAAACGATCCTAAATGGTTGTTGGGAGGTCAGTTGGATTGGCGGGACCGACGAGACTCGAACTCGCGACCTCCGGCGTGACAGGCCGGCGTTCTAACCAAGCTGAACTACGGCCCCGCCTGATGAGCGCCCATTATAGACCCAATGAACCTGAGTGAGCAATTCTATCGATCGGCGCGCGGACCCTGATGGGCAAGAATCTGGTTTCCGGTGACTCGTTCTGCAAATGGGGATTGCCTTTATGTATCGCTCGAAGTTATGGTAGGCCGAGTGAGCAAGGAGGAAGGCATGGAAGAAAAATTCCAACTAGAGATCATCTACTGCGACGATTGAAACTACACTCCTCGAGCCGCCTGGATGGCGCTGGAATTGTTGGGCCACTACCGCCAGGACATATCCGAGCTTAAGCTCGTTCCCTCGGGTGGTGGACGCTTCGAAGTGAGTGTGAACGGGAAGTTGGTATTTTCTAAGCTCAGCGAAGGCCGTTTCCCGGAGCCGAAGGAACTTCGGCAATTGATCGAGAGCGACTAGGCTACTAGCTTTCGATTGAGCATTGAGCGTTAGGTAGAGATGCCTCTGTGGAGCGGGGGTTCAAAGCCGACGGGCCAGCTCGCGGACACAGTACGCGGTGTGACTGGCAGGCTCTGTTTCTAAGGAAATGGGAAGTTCAGGATTGGTGGGTACGAAGCTGTTGGGTCAGCTTGTACTGAAGCCTCTGGCGAATAGCTGAGTGATCCGCGTTTGCTAACTTGCACCAGTAAGGAAAGCCTTCCTCGTCGCTACAGATCCATTCGATCGCCTTCTTCTTGAGAAGCCGATAGTCCTTGCGCGAGTTTTCCTTGACGACTCGAAGATCGATTACAGCCTCATGCCAGGCCTGTCGGAGGATGGCAACCGCCAGGTTCCTCTCAGACCGGAAATCTAGCTTTTCCCTGGGCTCAAGATAGTCGTGGACTGTTCCCCGCATCCGCACGGCCTGCATCATAGCACACTTATCTCGATTCTCAGCAGAAAAGTTCCAGAGAGAATCAATTCGTTTTTACTACCCTGAATTCAGCGGGTTTTCAGTCTCCCGAGAACCTCTCGGAGGCTCAAAGCCTGAGGACTCTTATCGCTCATTCACACCTCTGAAGACGGCTTTCGAAGGACGGATTTCACTTCGGAGTTGGCTTGCTCGGTGTTTGTGGTTTATGAATTAAAATTCCTTGAGCTGGACGAGGCCACCGCTCAAACCGCTGAACCGCAGAATATCGAACAGGCGAATGTCGAAGGAAGGACAGTTGTCCTTGCCTCGTAGAGAAGTTTTTTTCCTCTGGCCTGCGCCAACATCACTTTCGTGTTGTGCACCTCGTGGAATGGATTGCTTGACTTCCATCATGATTTTGCGCGTCAATTAGACCGTCCTGTCAGAGGAGAATGTTTTTCGTGAATCAAGACCCCTTCCAAGCCCGGGGCCGGAGCCTGGGTAAGCAACTACTGGTGGAACTCTCTGGCTGCCATGGGGGGATGCTGGACAGTATCTCGCTGGTCGAACGTTGTCTGGTCGAAGCCGTCAGGGAAGCCAGGGCTACGGTCGTACAAGCGGTCTTCCATCGGTTCAGCCCTTACGGCGTCAGCGGGGTGGTGGTGATCGCTGAGAGCCACGTCGCCATTCATACCTGGCCCGAGCATGGCTATGCTGCAGTGGACGTTTTTACCTGTAGTGAGCAGATTGATCCCTATTCGATCATGGAATCCCTGGCGAAGAAGTTCTCGGCGCGGCAGCACTCCGCCACTCTGGTTCATCGGGGTCCCCAGGTGATGCCTCGAGCGGCAACGGTGGAGTAGACCTAGTCTCGGGATCTAGGCGTGACCTGCAGGCTGATGCGCTTGCCTTCTCTCAGCACCACGATCTTCACCTCAACCCCCGGTTTTAGAAAGTCGATGGCGTAGGTGTAGTCGTAGATGTTCTCGATCTTTCTCCCACCCAGCTCGATCACGAGATCTCCGCCCTTCAGGCCCGCTTGCTGGGCCGGACCTTCTTTGACAACCCCCGACAGACTCACTCCTACCTCGTCCGCCTTGCCGTAGTCAGGGATGGTTCCCAAATAGGCCCTGAGGCTGCTTCGTCCAGGCCTGTTCTTCGGGCTCTCCATTTCAAGGTAGTCGGGAGCCTCGTTGCTCGCCACCAAAGACTGGGCGATCGACGCGATGAGGCGAGTCACCTTGGTGCAGCCAGAGTAGTTGATCCCAGAGGGCCGATCCCGAGGAGTGTGGTAGTCTTCATGCCCGCCGGTGAAGGCGCTCAGAATAGGAACCCCCTTGACGTAGAAAGAGGTGGCATCGGTGGGAAGATGACTTTCCTGCTGTGTGACAATGGAGAGGCCGACACCGATGTTGGATGACTCGATGGCCTGGGGCCAGATGGAACTCGAGCCCACTCCCTGGATGAAGAGCGACTCCTTCAGACGTCCCACCATGTCCAGGTTGAGATACGCTGCCAGACGTGGCCTGAGCATCTCTGATTCGGCTCCGGGACCGTTCAGATTGCGGGTGTAGAAGCCGGAACCAAGAAGCCCCAGTTCCTCCCCCGACCAAAGCGCAAAGAGAACGTCCCGGGTCTGGTTCAACCGTCCCTGATGCCGCAGCGAGACCAGGTGCTCTGCGATCTCGAGAACGGCAGCCACGCCCGAGGCGTTGTCGTCGGCTCCGTAGTGGATGCCCCCCTTTTCTTCGGTACGTGCCAAAGAGGAAGAGGTGAGTCCGGACCCAAGGTGATCGATATGGGCCCCGATGACAACAGTCCCTGATGAGGAACCCTGTTCTGCTCTCAGAAGGGCGAGGACATTCCTACCGCTGCGTTCTTCAGTTTCGAGATCGACCGAGACCTTGAGCTCCAGGTCCTTCAGTGAAAATCCGGATTGAAGCTCCCCGGTATCCAGGGAGTCCTGAAGCTCCTCCAAGCTCTTGCCAGAATTCTCCAACAGGATGGAGGCCACCCGATTCGTTATGGAGATCACAGGGATGCTTCCAGCCGAGAGCGAGCCGGCCAGGCTCAACCCTACCAGTTGTTTCCTGACGCCCGAGTTGGGACCGCTCACTACGATCAGACCTTGTGCCCCCCTGTCGGCAGCCACGATTGCCTTGTAGCGAAGACTGGCATATCGGATAAGCCGGCTGCGCAGCTCGTCGGGCGCATTCTCGGGGAGGTATCGAAAGACCAGAACCCACTTTCCTTTCACCTCCAGATGGGCGAAGGAATCGTAGACCGAACCGTCCTCCCCTTCAGGTGCCACGATGCCGTAGCCCGCTACCGCGATCCCCGCTGGCTCAAAGGAACCCACTTTGGAATAAGCCAGAGGTCTCCAGTCCTGGTCTGCCTCGAAGGGTTCTTTAGCGCTCGAGCGAATCAACTCCAACCGATTCTGTGATCCCAGGGAGACCCCTGCCGGGAAAGGGAAGGTCTGAAAGAAGCTTTTCCGTTCGCCTGCGGGCTCCAGCTTCAGGTCCTCAAAAACAGAGGCCGCATAATCGGTCGCCAGACGTTCGCCGGCGCTCCCGGTCATCCGCCCTTCCAGTTTCTCAGATGCCAGATACTCGATATGACGACGCAGGTCCTGCGTCTGGATTCCCCTGGAAGCCCCCTGGACCCGGTTGGATGGCGATGGACTGTCGGCACTCCCGACCGCCGGAGCCAGACCGAGTAGCCTTCGGGCCTCGGCATCGTCCCAATCGGCGACGAAGATCTGAGAGGTCTTTCCTGGGGTGCGATTGGTGGTCCAGGAGAGTTGCTTTCCATCCGGCAAGAAGACGGGCAGGCCATCGAACCCCTTGGTTTCGGTCACCCTGATCGGTTTCGACCCTTCAGCCGCAGCGACGATGTAGAGCTCGAAGTTGTCGAAACCGTGAACGTTGGTCGTGAAGATGAGGTAATCACCCGATGGGTGAAAAAAGGGAGCCCAGGACATGGTCTCGAGATGGGTCAGCTGTCGCTCCCAGGTACCTTCTACGTCCCTCACGAAGATCTCCGCCGTGGAGCCATCTTCGGAGAACCTTCTCCAGCAGATCAGCTTGCCGTCAGAGCTGAAGAAGGGGCCGCCATCGTATCCCCGAGAGGTCGTGATACGGCGTACTTCAGAGCCGTCTCCCCTCATCAGGTAGAGATCGACGAACAGGGAAGGATCCTGATCCCGGGCTTCTATCTCTGTCTGATTCAAATCTCCCGTATAGGCGAGTCGATTCGAAGCAAACACGATTCGGCTACCGTCGGGAGACCACGAGGCTTCGGCATCGTATCCTAGCGTCTGGGTGACATTTCTGAGATCGGCTCCTCGCAGATCACCGACGTAGATGTCGTGGTGTTTGTCGAAGTCCCAGGTATAGCGCCTGGCTGCACCCGATGCTCGCCGATCCAGTTCCTGCTTCTGTTTGTCTCGCGCCTCGGCGTCCTCGTGCGAGGAGGAAAAGAGCAGGCGGTCCCCGTCGGGATGGATCCAGGCACAGGTGGTCTTACCGTGTCCGGGCGAGACCCGACGAACCTGCCCATTTTCGAGATTCATCAGATAGATCTGAAAGAAAGGATTGCCCTCCTCTCGCTCGCTTTGAAACACGAACCGGGAACCATCCTGGCTGAAATAGCCCTCTCCCGACCGGCGACCGGCGAAAGTCATTTGTCGAGTGTTCGAAAGCAGGGGCTCCTTCGCTTCCCTGGGGTCGGTGTTGGGCTTGATCGCACTAGACCGAGGTGAGGCGGCGGCGGGGAACCCGGAGCTCGTTCCTAACTGGAGAGTAGTGATTCCCAGACAGAAAGCCAGGCCAAGTGTTCGTCGGACTAGGGAGAGGTCCTGCATCAGGTAACAATAGTGTGGCCACGGAGCAGAGTTCAACCTACAATCTGTGGATCGTCGCAGGGGATTGCGAAGGTGTGTGCGCGGGACGCGCTGCCAGAGCCTGGCGACATCGGGTCCCCTGCGAGTCGCGTGGGGGTGAGTGAGAAATGTTTCAGGAGCCTCAATGAGAGAGATCCAAAGAGCTCCCCTCCGCAGTGATGATCTGGTCCTCGTGATCGGCCCCAGCGGCCGCCGCCACCTCATCTGGCTGCGTCAGGGAGGGTTGTTCCACCATCCCCACACCGGACACCTACCGCATGAGTCGATCATCGGCCGCACCCCCGGAGTGCGCTTCTGCACTGAAGCTGGCGTGGAGGTCGTCTGCTTGAGGCCCCCTCTGGAGAAGTACATCCTTCGGAAACTCCGAAGGCATACCCAGGTCATCTACCCCAAGGATCTTGGAAACCTCCTGCTTCGGGGGGACATCTATCCCGGGGCTCGCGTGCTCGAGGCAGGACTTGGTTCGGGCGCAAGTGCCATCTTCTTGCTGCGGTTTCTAGGTCCAGAGGGTCAGTTGACCTCCTACGAAAGCCGCGAAGAGTTTGCCCAGCTCGCCGCCAAATCGATCCACGAGGTTCGGGGTCTCTATGGGGACTCGGGCGCCGAGCACTCAATCGCAATACGTGACATATACGAGGGCATTGACGAACGGGATCTGGACGCGGTGCTGTTGGACCTGCCCGAGCCCGAACGTGCGGTCGCGCACGTTGCAGCAGCCCTGCGGCCCGGAGGTGCCCTGATGAGCTGGCTGCCGACAACGCTGCAGGTTTACAGTCTGGTAAGAATGCTTCAGGAGGATCCGAACTGGACTCTGATCGAAAC
>JAKZYH010000397.1:0-4393 GCA_047514575.1 Acidobacteriota bacterium
ACGGCGCAGGATATAGCGAGTAACCCAAGCGAGTCAGGGCGTGGACAATCGCCAAAAACATGATCCACGCCTACCTGGCCTACCTCGAAAACGTCCCTGAACCCCACTCAGAAGATCCGCGGGAAACAAAACGAGAACTCGCGTAGGGTCCAAAAACTCAGCCGAACCAGAAGCCACTGACGATAAATAGCTTGCAGTTTTTTTATCTCCGTTGTTCGGCCGATACTCTTGGGCGTGCTTGACATCGAACTACCGTGTCCAGAAGATGCTGGCTACATTGTTTTCAGCATCCGGTGCGCTATGAAGTTCGTCCTCCATCCCTGGCAGTTGCTTCTCCTTGCCCTGGCCGCTTGGCTCAACCGACAGCAACAGAAGACCATTGAGTATCTGATTACCGAGAACCAGATCCTCAAAGAAAAGCTGGGCAAGAAACGCATCCTTCTCAACGACGATCAGCGCCGCCGTTTGGCGGTCAAAGGCAAGCTCCTAGGACGCAGGCTGCTATTGCAGATAGCGAACATCGCCAGCCCGGACACGATCCTGCGGTGGCACAGTCGACTCATTGCCGAAAAGTGGGGCTACAGCGATCGACGCAAGAAGCCTGGACGGCCCCGGATCGGAAAAGAACTCGTCGATTTGGTAGTTCGCATGGCCAGGGAGAACCCGACTTGGGGCTACGACCGCATTGAGGGTGCCCTGGAGAACCTCGGATTTCGAATCTCCTCCAGCAGCGTCGGCAACATCTTGAAGGCACACGGGATCGAACCGGCATCGGATCGCAAGCACCAGACGAGCTGGCGTGACTTCCTGAAGATCCACTGGGATTGCCTCACATCGATTGACTTCACAACCATCGAGGTCTGGACCAAGGAGGGGTTGGTCACTTACTACCTGCTCTTCGTCATGGAGCTTTCGACTCGTCGAGTCCAATTGGCCGGTTGCACCGTGAATCCAACGGCAGTCTGGATGGCTCAGATCGGCCGGAATCTGACCGATCCGTTCGACGGCTTCCTTCGCAATTCCTGCTATCTGCTGATGGATCGAGACACCACGCACTGCCAGGAGTTTCGGGATCTGTTGGAGCAGGCCGGCGTCAAGCCTCTTCGCCTGCCACCTCGATCGCCGAATCTGACACCTCACATCGAACGGTTCATGCGGACCATCAAGGAGGAGTGCCTGGGTCGGATGATCATCTTCGGGGAAGGGCGACTGCGTTCCAGCATCAAGGAATTCTGTCTGCACTATCACCACGAAAGGAACCACCAGGGCCTGGGCAATGAATTGATAGAGCCGGAAGAAGAGATCGGCCTCCACGAAGGCGAGATCCGTTGCCGTGAGCGACTCGGCGGACTCCTGCGGTTCTACTATCGCGAAGCCGCCTAAGAGCAATCTCAGCCATTCCCCTGTAAGTCTCGTTGATCTAGGCTCTCGGACTTGTCTAATTCTGGCTCGCTGTGCTCCTTCGGGGACAGGGATTTCCCGCCTCACTGCCCGCATGGAGGACAATTCCCGGAAAGCGCCGCCTACATTCTATTGAAACGGAATGACTTATGTCAGAATAGTGGGCTAAGATCACTGGTAGGATGTGGGCGGGATACACGTAGGTTAGGGTGGGGATAGCCGGTTGAAACAAGGCGGTTACCGATAACTTGTCAGGCTCCGCCGTTACCTCTTACGGTAAGCCCGCTGGCGGACCCGGCGGGTGAGTTTTCGTTCGGCTTCGCTGGTAGCGACGGTTGGCGTCAGGCAGCTGTCTCCCCTGGGATTAGGGCAACGTGTCTTCGATCGCAGAAGCGTACAGATCCAAAGCGAGTCTAGAGTAGATGGTCAGCAGCGTTGTAGACCTAGGATCTTCAAGTCCTCTCGCAGTTCTCGGGACCATCTCAGGTAGTCTTTGGCCAGAGCCTCCGGAACGTCGGAATCGCTCTTGAGCAACTCGGATTCCATGAGCGTGAGCCGCATCGACTTCACGGCTGCTCTCCGGGTAGTCCCAATCCCTGACGTTCTCTGGCCTTCATCCCCAATATCACTTTCGTGTCGTGCACCCAATTCCACGCTACTTCTGTCCATTTGTATTGGTATATGATACTCAAACCGACAAATGGCATCGAATGCCCAGCCTGATGCCGAAGCCTACTTGTGGTCCTGAGATGGTTATCATCGGGAATAGACTATATTCGATAGCTGGCGAGAGTATGGATCAGAGTTTGAAGAATACGACAAACTGGTTCCGTATCGGTGCGATTATTGAAAAGAAATAGGGCGTCACAAAAGCGCCGCGATTCCCCGTTTGTTTTCGGTGCAGTTCTCACTCGGGGTGGTACAACAATGGGGGGTGGTCACTGATGAAAGCTCTCTACGTAAGGATTCTGGTTGCGGCCTGGTTTTTGCTCCCCAGCCCCACACTTGCCGAGGAGACGCCTATCAAGGTCGGCTTCGAGAAGCAGCTGTTTTTAGACGGCTACCTGATCAGCAACATGGACAACGTGAATCGGGTGTTACATCAACCAAAGAAGCATCCGCAAAACCCGATTCTGCTTCCGGAAAAGCCGTGGGAGGGGCGCTCAATAAACCCTTACCTGGTGGTCTTCGACCAAAACGAGAAAACCTGGAAACTCTGGTATACCGGTTTTGGAGTCCATAAGAGCCTTCCAGGGCTGGAAGACTTGGAGAAGGTTGTTGGGCTGCATGGAAGAAAAGGCGCCGTCGTGGTACCCGGACTAGATATCCGCAGCCGCCATGATGGCGACCTGAATGTGTATGCCGAATGCTATGCGATATCGAAGGACGGCATCCACTTCGCGAGACCACCCTTGGGCCTGATCGCCTTCCCCGGTTCCCACGAGAAAACGAATCTCGTACCCTACCGGCCTGCTTTCCGTGACGATCACGATCCCGATCCGCAGAGGAGATTCAAGGCGACCATTGGGACGGGGGACGCGTCGGCTGGCGTGGGGATTGCTTGGTCTCCGGACGGGTTGCACTGGACGCAACACCCTGACAATCCGGTGATGGACGAGCCGATAGGCGGCGGGATGATCATCTGGGACGATCGGATCAAGAAGTACGTGGGGTATTTCCGCCCACGTCCTTTTCTTGCTTACCCGCGGCGAGGCCGCATAAGGGTCGTAGGTCGATCAACCAGTCCTGACTTTATCCACTGGACACTACCCCAAGAGAATGTAGTATTGGCCCCCGACGAGAAAGACGACCCCGGCATCGAGTTCTACCGGATGTCTGTTCATCAATACGAAGGCTGTTACATAGGATTTCTTTGGATTTACCACAACATCACGAGTTCCAGGAATCCAGAACCAAGAGGCTGGGACCAGACAATCGATTGTCAACTTGCCTTCAGCCGGGATGGAAGACATTGGATCCGGGTATCTGACCGGCAGACCTTTATGCCAAAAGGGCAACCCGGCGACTGGGACGAACTTGAGGTCTATCCCACCGGAATGATCAATCGCAACAATGAGATATGGATTTACTACGGCGGAAGCCTCAGCGGTCATGGGTATCGCTTTTCCGACAGCCGAAGCACTCTCGTCGAGGGGCGCAAAGTCGTCGGCGGTATCGGGCTGGCCAAGTTGCGCCTAGACGGTTTCGTCTCGATCCGTGCAGGGGAGGAAGAGGGCACGATGACCACCCGAATCATCGAATTCAGTGGTCAGCGAAGGCTAATCGCAAATGCATCCGCGAAAGGTGGGTACGTCATCGCGGAGGTTCTTGACCGGTTCGGCAAGCCGTTAGCGGGGTACGGGCGCCACGACTGTGTTCCGCTGGAAGGAGACTTTCTGGAATCTGAGATCGATTGGAAAACAGGAAAATCGCTAACGGGATTAGTGGGAAAGCCAATACGGCTCCGCTTTATTATGAAAAACGCCGACCTCTATTCGTTTCGCCTTACGAAGTCGATCCGCTGAAGTGCCCACAGTGCCGACCAGACTACCTATGCCGTTCGTCATCCGCCGCCTGAGGTTCGGATCGTCCATCCACCCCACCCTCTGATCGGCAAGACCCTCCCCCTGATCCGGCACTTCCGACAGGGGAGCGAGACGTACTGGATCGTGCGTCTACCGGATGGATCCAACACCAGTCTTCCCTCCGCCTGGACCGATCATTCCCGCTCCCCTTCTCCCCCACCCTTACGGCTCGGGGGACGGGCTAGCCCGGCCGCGCTGCGCCAGCTCCTCCAGCCCCTGCGCTCCCCTGCTGACGTCAGCCCCGCTCGCTTCAATCCGCCCCAGAAAGGAGCACAGGATGAGCGAGCAACAACCTCTGTTCGATCCCCAGCAGGCCCCCTGGGTCGAGCGTCTGTGGAAGCAGCTGGGGCAGGCACGACGGCAGCAGCTGATTCGGATGCTGGCCGAGATCGCCGCGGCCTCGGTTC
>JAKZYH010000398.1:0-11279 GCA_047514575.1 Acidobacteriota bacterium
TTCCAAAACTCCACGAGAAGGCTTGGATGAAGCTGTCCGCAACCCATTCAGGGTTGAAATCCAAGGGGTGGTGACGTTGACCCAGGGTTCGGAAGCCCTGGGCTAGCATACTCAATCCCGTTGGGATTGACCTCGACTTTAGCACCTTGGAAACAGACGACTATGTCTCACGGATTCAACACCGCTTATCGACAGACGTGGTGCTGTCCGGACCCTGGCGTTGACCTTTTATGACACCCTCTTCAGGTCCGGGTGGGCGAGCCAGCAGATGCCGGACGGGTAAAGCCGCGGTTCGAGAAGGACCTCGAAAGGCCCTCCGGAGGGATGGCGCCGCATCTGACCCCGGCCTGAAGGCCGGGTCTAATACGCGTTCGCGGCCTAAGTGAGCGATGGCACGGGTCAGCTCCGATGGGCTGAGAGGATCAACCAGATGTTACCGTGACCTTGTTGAATCATCCGTGTTAACAACCCCGTAGAAGAACGCCCATGATATCCAAGTCAAAGTGCCTGTTTCACTCTGCTGTCAGTTTGATCCTCTTGATCGGCGCCTCTTTGCAGGCGGCGCAAACGGACCGTCCAAACATTGTGATGATCATCTCTGATGATCAGGCATGGACTGACTACGGGTTCATGGGTCATGACACCGTCAAGACACCCCACCTCGACGATCTTGCCAATCAGAGTGTCTGGTTCCCGCGCGGGTATGTGCCCACGGCTCTCTGTCGGCCTTCCCTGATGACATTGGTCACCGGGCATTACGCTCATCGACACGGTGTCACCGGAAACGATCCGAGCCCAAAGTACGCCGAGCGTAACTCGGAGTTGTACAACAAGCGACGAGCGCGGCTCATCTCCTATATCGACAAGTTCGACACGCTGCCGGAACTGCTCGAGGAACGTGGCTATCTGAGTCATCAAAGTGGCAAGTGGTGGGAGGGCAACTTCAAGCGCGGAGGGTTCACTCATGGGATGACGCGCGGATTTCCGCAGAAAGGCGGTCGACATGGGGACGATGGTCTGAAGATCGGCCGCGAGGGGATGGAGCCGATCGCTAGATTCGTCGCCAAGGCCAGTACCGAGGAGAAACCGTTCTTTTTGTGGTATGCCCCGTTTCTCCCGCACACCCCCCACAATCCGCCGGAGCGTCTGTTGAAAGAGTACCGCCGGGACGGGCGACCGATCACCATCGCCAAGTACTACGCGATGTGTGACTGGTTTGATGAAACCTGCGGTGAGCTGGTCGGTATTCTGGAGAAGAACGGAGTGCGTGAAAACACGTTGATAGTCTATGTGACCGACAATGGTTGGATCCAGAATCCGGAGAAGCGCGGTTATGCGCCCCGTTCGAAACAGACACCCTACGAGGGGGGCGTTCGGACCCCGATCATGTTTTCCTGGCCGGCGCGCCTCGAACCGGAAAAGCGGAATGAAGTTGTGAGCAGCATTGACCTGGTGCCCACTATGCTGGCCGCGGCGGGCGCCCGCATCCCAAAAGACCTGCCGGGGCTGAATCTGCTCCCCAATATCGAATCAGGCGCCAGGATTGAACGAAAGTTCATCCTGGGTGAGGGATTTGCCCACGACATCGCGGATATCGCCAAACCCGAGGCGTCCCTGCTGTATCGCTGGTGCATCGAGGGTAAATGGAAGCTGCTCCTTACATACGACGGTGAAGTCAATCGTTACCAGACCACCCATCCCCGCACGGAGAAGCGCCCCCAACTTTTTGACCTGCTGGCCGATCCGCACGAGAAGAAGAACCTCGCGGCGAATCATCCCGATGTGGTGGATCGGCTCGCTGAGCGTATCGCCGACTGGTACCCCGTGACGGAGCGGCGCGTGATCGTGGAGTTTGAGTAGGTAGCATTCCAAAAAGAACGGGTCGCATCCTTGAGACCGATGATGGTGACATTCTCCCCTCGTTCTGGGGGCATCCCATTCTCAGGCCGGAGGTGACCGATTCCCGGGATGTTGAGAAAGACGGCGACTTCGGGTGATTCTGGACATCGAAAGGTACGGCCTATGCTAGCTGCTGGCTCGCGCATTCTGAGAATTCTGCTCTCACGTTTGTCTGGAAGCGTGGGCTGGATGGGGATTACAATTCCGAAAGTTTACGAACGGGTCCAGTTGGCCAAAAGACAGTGCCCGCTTTCGGCTAGGGCGGCGTGGCCCTCCCCTGGGGTAGGTTGAGGGGGCGCCTTTACACAGGCCGCTTTAGCGGTCTCTTTGGAAACTGCATCCCGCCGAGGTAGGAAACTTGACCAGTCTGTTAACCTTTCCTCGACCAATGGGTCTCTAGCCGTCTTCGTTAAAATTGAGTCAATTTCGATCTGATTGTTGAGTTCCAGATCTACGCCGCGTTTAATTGGCCTCGGGCAAAGGAACTGAGGACCATTCTCGGACATATGGGAGGGTCACACTATGCGGGGCTCACGACGCGATTTTCTGGCAGGGATGGTGGCGACGATGCCTCCGGGAGAGGCCAGACACCCGGTGGGACGTCGACCCAGAATCGCGGCTCTGACGACCGTCTACTATAAGTATTCCCATTCCCAGCACATCATAGATCGGTTCCTTGATGGGTACGGTTGGGAGAGCGGTCACCACCGCCCTCCGATGGACGTGGTTTCGCTCTATGTAGAGCAGGTTGGGGACAACGACCTCAGCCGCGAGCGCGCCCAACGGCACCCCGGGATGAAGATCTATCCCACCATCGCCGAGGCCCTCACCCAGGGGGGAAGCACTTTGGCCGTGGACGGTGTCCTGCTCATCGGGGAGCACGGGAAATACCCGGTCAACGAGAAGGGACAGAAACTCTATCCCCGTTACGAGTACTTTCAGCAAGTAGTGGAGGTGTATAGGCAGAGTGGCAAGACCGCACCGCTGTTCAACGACAAACACCTGTCGTGGAACTGGGACTATGCCCGTGAGATGGCAGACACGGCCAAGCGGATGGGCTTCGGATTCATGGCCGGGTCCTCGCTTCCGGTTACCTGGCGTCAGCCGTCCATCGATCTACCCCGGGGAGCCGAAGTGGAAGAGGCGGTGAGTATTTGGGCCGGTGGCATTGACGGCGGGGATATCCATGCGCTCGAGGCCCTGCAGTCGATTGTCGAGCGTCGCGGCGGCGGTGAGAGCGGCGTGCGTGCGGTTCAGGCTGTGCGCGGCGAGCGATTCTGGGAAGCATTGGAATCCGGCTCCTGGGAGTCGGGTGGCTGGGACCGGCGACTCCTGGAAGCTGCGCTCTGTCGAAGCAACCAGCTCAATCCAGCCCGAGCCACCTACAGCAATGTCTTTCCCAGCTACAAGGACCTGCGTCGTCTGGCGCCGGACGCTTACGCCTACCGCTTCGAATACGCCGACGGTCTGAGGGCCAGCATCATCCAGTTCCAGGCGGCGCCCAATCAGAAAGGGGGTGGCGTAGTAGGAGACTGCAACGTCGCCGCCAGGCTCAAAGGAGGCGACGTCTTTTCCGTTCTGCTCTACCTCCCCTACTATTCGATGCGCAACTTCTTCAGCCCGCAAGTCCACCATATCGAATCGTTGTTTCTGACCGGCAAATCACCCTATCCTCTCGAGCGTACCCTGCTCACCACCGGAATGACGGCGGCGGGCATCGAATCGCTCTACCAAAAGCAAAAGCGGCTGCAGACGCCGCACCTGGCGATCCCCTACGAGCCCACCCGCGAATCGACTTTTTGGAGAACCTAGATGCTCACTCGACGAACCTTTCTCGAAGCGGTTGGCGGTGCCACCCTGGTGTCGACACGCCCCAGCCTGGCCGAATCCTCGGCCCCCAAGAGAATCGCTATCATCACGACCATCTGGACATATCTGTCTCATGCGCAGCACATGGGCGACCGCTTTCTGGTGGGCTACCCGCGGCACGGAAGGTGGCATGACCCACCGCTAGAAGTCGTGTCGCTGTACGTCGATCAAAAGCCGGAAGGAGACCTGAGTCGACAGCGTGCTACCGAGCATGGCTTCAGGATCTATCCCACCATTGCAGAGACCCTGCGCCGTGGGACCGATAAGCTGGCGGTCGATGCAGTAGTGATCATCGGAGAACATGGTAATTACCCCTCTAACGAGAAGGGCCAGAAGCTCTATCCGCGCTACGAGTTCTTCCAGGAGGTGATGCGTGTTTTCGAGCAAAGCCGACGATCGGTACCCGTATTCAACGACAAGCATCTCTCGTATAGCTGGAAGAGGGCCGGGCAGATGGTGGCGGATTCAAAGCGTCTCGGCTTCCCCTTCCTGGCCGGCTCATCTCTGCCGGTGACCTGGCGTCTGCCGCCGGTCGAGATCCCGTATGGGGCGGAGGTGGAGGAGGCGCTGATGCTGGGGGTGGGTGGTTCGGATGCCATGGACTACCACGCGCTGGAAGCGATGCAGTGCATGGTTGAGCGACGACAAGGAGGTGAGACGGGTATCCGATCCGTACAGATGCTCGAGGGGGATGCAGTCTGGAAGGCAGGCAAGCAGGGCCGCTGGTCCGAACGCCTGCTGGAAGCGGCCCTTTCCCGTTCGGACTCGCTGCAGGGCGACTCGCAGTTGGACTCCCGACCCCAGGATTTGGCCCGCAACGGGCAACTGCCGACGCTCGTGAAGAACCCGGCGGCCTATTTCATCGAGCGAAGCGACGGGCTTCGCACCACGCTTCTGATGCTCAACGGAGCGATGAGGGATTTCACCTTCGCGGCGCGCCTCCGAGCAGGCGGGATCGTCTCGACGCAGTTTTTCCTTCCACCGACTCCGAACGTGACCTATTCCGCCTGTCTGATAGCGCAGATTGAGGAGATGATCGTCTCCGGGCGAGCGCCCTATCCGGTGGAACGCACCCAGATCACGAGTGCCATGCTCGACCGCTGCCTGGACTCCAAGCTGGCCGGACATCGCCGCCTTGAGACTCCAGAGCTCAACATCTCCTACCAGGGTCCGCAGGAGTCGCTTTTCGGAGGCTAGGTGCTTGCACTGGACCCAACCGCGAGTCGAAGGGACTTTCGGCCGACTGTAGGCACGCTAGAGTTCCTTGGTGAGCGAAAAGTTAAGAAACTGATCAAGGTTGCGAAACAGACAAATGGGGGCGCTTCGGATATCAAGAGAGGTCAACCCCAAGGGGGTTGCGTCTGATAGCTCAGAGTTTCCGAACCCTGGGGTGTGCGGGATAATTCAACAAGATCTGTAGGGGTTGCGGAAGGAAGTTGACCACACCGCAATCGCACACCGGTTGAAGTAGGAGGCCACAACCCCTACAGAGGGTTGGGATCAAAAGGGATGGCTGTTTACCCAGGGTTCGGAAACCCCGTTGGGGTTGACCTCTCTGAGGTAGGTTCCGTAACCCAGGGCTAGTGGCCCCACTGGGCTGGAAACCGCAATCTTGTTGGGATTGACCTCGATTGATCTGCAGATTTCAGCAAACGAGTGCGCCCTCGCAAGTACGCTAGACAGCTACGAAGCGTGGAAAGGGTCGAAATGCGCCTAATCCCTTCAGCTCGCCTCGGAGGTATGAGGTTGCTCGCTAGTCATAGGCTCTTAGGGTCTGCGCAAGAATAACTTGGTAGAATTGGCGCTCAGATTTGCACCAGATTTGGTCGCGACCGATTGAGCGGAACCGCAGGCGTAGCCCCGTCTACGTTGAGGATTTCGCGATTGAGGAGCGGCCGAAGATGGTGTGAAGATGAGATGCCAAAATGCCAAGTTATTTTTGCGCCGACCCTTAGCATCCTACTCGATCTCCATGTCTCCGTCAGAAGCGGGTCGATGTAGCAGCCGCTGTGATCGCCGAACCAGTTCGTCCACGGCGGCGTCCAGAAAGGCCTCTCCCAACTCGGCCGAACCCTCCCTGGGATCCGGCCCGCCGATTCCGGTCAGGGTGGACGGTTCCTCGGTCAAGGTCCCTAGATCCACCAGGTCGGGCTCCAGCGCCATCATCACTCCTGTCTCGAAACGGCCGGCATGGTCCTCCCGGTATCCCTCCACCAGCTCGGCCGCCCAGGCGGCCTCCATCTTGACACCCGTTTGTCGTTCGAAGATCTGGCAGGTGAGGACCGCATAAGGCTTCAGGGGTCCGTGGCCGGAAAGGACGAAGATGGCTTCGAAACCGTAGCTCTTGATCTCATGATAGATGTGAAAGAGGAGCTGCTGATAGAAGAATGCCTGGGAGGCGACCGTCTCCCCACCCATGTAGCCGGGACTGAAGCTGCCAGAGGGTAGCTCCAACGCAACGGCGACGGCCTCCCGAGTGGGTGCACTGAACTCCAGCAGATGGGATTCCCGGTGGGCACCGTACCAGGGGACAGGGAAAACCAGGCCGCCACCTCGTTGGGCAGCGCGGGTGGCTACTCCGTGGACCTTGAGGCCATCCAGACCCATTGGATTCTGGAGTCCGTGCCACTCGATCACGCCCAGAGGAAGATAGGCAACCGGGCAGGCCTGTCGCCGCTTCACGATCTGGGCAGGCCGGAGGCGTTCATACCGAACCTCTTCCATGCACTCACCTCCTGGTTTAATCGCTCCAGAAAGGGACCCGGGTTGATTCCCTGAGGGAGACTATCCAAGCCTCCGTCAACTTGCAATCCAGCCGCCACGCTGGTCCCTCCGGATCCTGGTTCTGAAATAGCGAAGCCAATCTTGAAGCAGGGAGAGAGCTGCGCGAGAATATCTTGGAGGAAGCAAGGCCAAAGCAACATGAAGCACTGCCTTTTCTCGATCAGTTACGCCGGTCTCTGGGGGCAGGATCGCGTTGAGTTGGAGGCCTTCATTACCCGGGCGGCGCGGCTGGGATACCAGGGAGTAATGATAGCAGGCAAGCGGCCTCATCTAGCTCCATTGGACGCGACTCCCGAGAGGCTCCTCGGGCTCAGGGATCATTTGAAGCGAGAGGGTGTCGAATGCCCCGTGCTGGCCGCTTATACCGACTTTTCCGGTGCGGGAGCGGCCGAGGTCCCGTTTCTAGAACTCCAGATCGGCTACGTCGAGTCTCTGGCTCGCATCGCCCCAGAACTGGGGGCGCGGCTGATCCGTGTGTTTACCGCTTATGAGAACCAAGAGATCGGGATCGGCAGCGTCTGGACCCGCGTGGTAGAGAGCCTGAGGGAATGCTGCGACCGAGTGGCATCTTACGGTGTTGTCCTGGCCGTCCAGAATCACCACGATGTAGGAGTCCATACGGACGCCCTGCTGGAGCTTCTGAAAGAAATCGACCGGCCCAACTGCAAGTTGGCATTCGATGCCTGGTCCCCCGCCCTCAGAGGTGAGGACCTGTATGAGGCGGCTCGGAAAGCAGCTCCCTATACTGCCATTACGACCAGCGCAGACTATGTTCGACTGCCCCGTTTTCGCTACGAGCCCCAGTTCGTCAACTATCGGGTGCAGCAACCAGATCTGGTGCGGGCCGTACCTTTCGGCGAGGGTTTTATCGACTACCAGAGCTTCTACCGGGGGCTTTTGGAAGGGGGCTTCGACGGTGTTGCCAGCTACGAGATGTGCTCAGCCGTGAGAGGCGGGGGAAGCCTCGAGAACCTGGACCTGTATTCCCGCCGCTACCTGGATTGGATGAAGCAGCACGGTTTCTAAGGGTCTGCGCAAGAATAACTTGGTAGAATTGGCGCTCAGATTTGCACCAGATTTGGTCGCGAACGATTGAGCGAAACCGCAGGCGTAGCTCGGTCTACGTTGAGGATTTCGCGATTGAGGAGCGGCCGAAGATGGTGTGAAGATGAGATGCCAAAATGCCAAGTTATTTTTGCGCAGGCCCTAAGTGTCGTCGCTCCGGTCTTGCCCACTGAAAATGAGCTATCCGCGTGCTACGATACCTGACCAGTACACCGGATGGTTTTAATGGTACCCGCTTCTCTGGTACCGGAAGGAGAATCTCATGCATCGATCCCAAAGGGCACTGCTTCTGGTGACGCTGGCCGGACTTCTGGTCCTGGGCCTGAGCGCACCTACCAATCCTTCCCAGATGCAGCTTCAACACGTGGCCAACTGGCCGGATCTGCCTGAGGGATGGAATTTCGGACAGATTTCGGGTGTTGATGTGGACTCGCAGAACCGGGTCTACGTCTTTCACCGAGGTCCCCATCCCATCATGTGCTTCGAGGCCGATGGTAAGTTCGTCCGCTCTTGGGGAGACGGAATAATCAAGACGTCCCATGGTCTGGCGGTGGATGCGGATGACAATGTCTGGGTCACCGACATGGGCGCCCAGGTAGTGATCAAGTTCAGCCCCAAGGGTAGGGTCTTGATGGTCCTGGGTCAGAAGGATGCGCCGGGTGAGACCGAGACCCAGTTCAACCGACCTACCCACGTGGCCTTTGGTTCCGGCGGGGAGATCTACGTGGCCGACGGCTATGGGAATTCCCGCATTGTCAAATTCTCGAAGGAGGGACGCTATCTGAAGGCCTGGGGAACAAAGGGTACGGGACCCGGGCAGTTCGACACTCCTCATACCGTGTTGGTGGACAACCAGGAGCGGCTCATCGTAGGCGATCGCGAGAACTACCGGATTCAGATCTTCGATGCAGAAGGGAAGTTCCTCACCCAGTGGGCCGAAGCAGGTTCTCCCTGGGGCCTTGCCCTCAGCAGGGAGGGGCACTTCTACATGTCGGATGGCCACAACGAGCGTCTCTCCAAGTTGGATCTGGAAGGACGAGTGCTAGCCACCTTCGGTCGCTCCGGCAGGGCAGCGGGTGAGTTCCGCTATGCGCACCATATAGCTCTAGGAACCGGGGGAGAACTTTACGTTTCGGAGATCCACAACTGGCGCGTCTCTAAGTTCCTGTTGAAGTGAGAAGTTGAGCTTCTTCGATCGAAGCTCTGACCTGCATATAAAGAGGTCACGGTGGTGGGGATGGAGAGATTCGCAGCCAAGAGGTATCAAATATGCTGGAATCGATCTCAACTTTACCTCAACAGTCGGATCGAAGAGGCATGAGGAGATGGATCTCACACGCCGCAGACTGCTATTGGCTGGAAGCTCCCTGCTGGCGACAAGCTGTACCTCGCGGACAGGACCCGGAAATGCATCTCCAGAATTCCCCAGGGAGTCCGAGGACCGCGAGATGAGCCCTTCCTTCCCCGGCATCCAGTCGGTGCACTACGCCGAGCATGACCCGGGACGAGATTGGCACAAGGATTCTCGGATCGCCCTGGATCGGGACACTCTGCTGGATGCCACCAAGATCCTAACTCCCAACGTAATCCGTCTCCCCGGCGGCGGATATCGTATGTACTACACCGGACTCGGCCCAGGCAGACCAGTAGCCGAGGCGGTGGGATACATCCTCAGCGCCCAGTCCGAGGACGCAGTAGCTTGGACGAAAGAGCCAGGGATTCGGCTGGACGTGCACTCTCCGCATGCTACCCGGCGCGTGCTATGTCCCGACGTTATCCCTCTGGTGGAGGGGGGCTACCGCATGTACTACGAGGCCCGGACCGCCGAGGGGCCCACCACCGTTCTGAGCGCCGTCTCCACAGATGGACTCGACTGGCAGCCCGAACCCGGGATCCGATTTGGAGACGGCGAGTGGTCCTACGGTTCTCCCCGGTGTCTCTACATGGAGGGCGGGAAAGGAGGGAGACTCCGCTACCGTCTCTATTGTCACCACTACTCTCATCCCCTGAAGCCCGGTCTGGGGTCCCAAAATCACATCGTGAGTGCGATCTCAGAGGATGGCCTTGACTTCCGGCCGGAACCAGGCATCCGGATCCCACAGGAGAGCAGGCTCGAGGACTACGCTGTCTATGCTCCCGAAGTCGTCCGACTTGGAAAAGGAAGCTACAGGATGTACTACGCCGCCTGGACCCATGAGCCCATGCACGGGCGTCTCTTCACCGCCGTTTCCCGCGATGGTCTCGACTGGACCAAGGATCCCGAACCCTGCCTGGACATCGGTGGGCCCTGGGATCAGACCCATGCCTCAGAGCCGTGTGTTATCGATCTGGACGACGGTCGCTACCGCCTCTTCTACGAAGCCTGTGATGCAGAGGGGCAGTGGCGAATCCTAAGCGCTACATCGGCTCCAAGCCCCGTCCCGCCTGCAACTTTCTAGGACTCTTCTACTCCTGTGGAGATCAGGAAGTGCACCTGATCGTCTCTGCCCAACCTCTCCTGCAGGAGGATCTGTTCATCGATGTGGGCGAGTCCCCTGGTTTCATCCATGACCCAAGGCAGGAGTCGTGGTACGATTGCCCTGTCATCATCGTGTGCCAACTGCCCGTTCTGACACCTCGTCCTTCGAGAGCCGCGAACGCGTCAAGCCGGGCGTCAAGCATGAATGGAAAGCCGGTGAGAAGGATTAGTATGGGGTTTGTCCTATGTTTTCTTATGTTCCTTCCCCTTTTGGCGCAGCAAGAGGACATTCGCCCGGAATCTGGGTGACGTATTTCGACTGAACCAAGGCTTTGGGAAAACGCGCCTAGCTGAGTGGAGCTGAACCTGAACCATGCTTTGGACGGAGAGATCGAGAAAACATTCGAGAAGCCTGACTGGGCGGCTCCCGCGCCTTCCTTCTGTTGCTTCTACTCTCGTTTCCTCTCAATCGACCGGCAAGAGACGATTCAGCCTGATAGCAGGAATCGTGCTGGCCCTGATTTCGATTTCTGCGGTACCCGCCTACGCCGGTTTTCTGACCTTTACGACTGTCGCCCCCAAAACTACGTCCTTCAGTGCAGCGGAAAAGCACGTGGACCTTACCGCAACGGTCAGCGTTGTGGCCCAAGCGGTCGGCGCTACCCTCCACGGGGTATCCGGCGAAGGGATGGTGACATTCCAGGTCAAGTCGGGCGCGACCCCCATTGGACCCGCCGTAACCGATACGAGTTTGACTCAGGCCGGCGTGGCGGTAGTCAGCTACAAGCTGCCCGCCGGCACGGGGCCAGGAGACTTTACCATCGAAGCTTCCTTCAGCGATGGCGGTGGGATCTTCCAAAACAGCACGGGGACCAACACCCTGACGGTTACCGCTCCGACTGCGACACCGACGAGCACGGTGACCTCGACGCCTACGAGCTCGCCTACTGCGACAGCGACACCCACTTCGACGGTGACCTCGACCCCGACCAACACTCCTACTTCGACGCCGACCGCGACCGCCACACCGACCAGTACTCCGACGGCTTTACCGCCCGCAACGGCTACGGCGACAGCCACGGCCACGCCGACCAGTACTTCGACGGCTTTACCGCCCGCAACGGCTACGGCGACAGCCACGGCCACGCCGACCAGTACTTCGACGGCTTTACCGCCCGCAACGGCTACGGCGACCGCTACGGCC
>JAKZYH010000399.1:0-15645 GCA_047514575.1 Acidobacteriota bacterium
CTCAGAGACAAGAGACGTGCGACCCTCGGACGTTCCGACGTGCGACGTGTTCTTGAAGTTTCAGCTTAGCGAGGGCACCGGCTGCGCCGGATCGTACCGGAAAGAAACGTCGCGTCAGGGCGTGGCGGCGGTCTCCAGGCCGCCGTGCATCGAGCCAAAGGCTCGAAGGAAGAGGACCTTCGGCCTGGAGACCGAAGCCACGTTTGCGAATCAAGTTTCAGGTTAGTCCCGCCCCCAGGAAGCCCTAGCCCCATTCGAGAAAGAAACTTTGGTTAGGTCTACCGTGGCTGTCGCTTCCGCCAATGACAGAGCCGTGACTGCAAGGGAGCGGTCCCGATCACCCGGGACAGTTCCCTGCAGCAACATTCCGGCACCGCCCACAGCTCACCGCATCACTGCTCACTGTTCCAGTTTCACCGTTGTCAGACAACGCTGGTTCTCGCTGGGCAAACTGGGCTACACTTTGCTCTCGAATCGCTGACATGCTTCCGTTAGTCGAAGGAGACCCGTGAGTAAAGAGATTGCCAAGTCCTACGAGCCGCAGGAAGTAGAGCAGAAGTGGTACACCCTCTGGGAGGAACGCGGTTATTTCCGCGCCGACCGGGAGTCCACAAATCCCTCTTTTTCCATTGCTATGCCTCCTCCCAACGTCACCGGATCTCTCCACATGGGACATGCCTTGAACATGACCTTGCAGGACATCCTCACTCGCTGGGAGCGCATGAAGGGGTCCAACGTGCTCTGGCTTCCAGGGACCGATCATGCCGGAATAGCAACCCAGAACGTCGTCGAACGCCAACTGGCTGAGCAGGGGAAGAAGCGCACAGACCTGGGAAGAGAAGAGTTCGAACGGGTCGTCTGGCAGTGGAAGGAAGAAGCCGAGTCCAATATCCTCTCGCAGATTCGCAAGCTGGGCTGTTCCTGCGATTGGAGTCGCCAGCGCTTCACCCTGGACGAGGGTCTTTCACGGGCCGTACGAGAGGTTTTCGTCCAGCTTTACGAAGAGGGTCTAATCTATCGCGGAGAGTACCTGGTCAACTGGTGTCCTCGCTGCCGCACGGCGATCTCCGACCTCGAAGTGGAGTTCGAAGCCACTCAAGGGAAACTGTGGCATATCAGATATCCCATCAAAGGATCGGGGGAATCCCTGGTTGTTGCCACGACCCGCCCGGAAACCATGTTGGGCGATACGGCGGTGGCGGTTCATCCAGAGGATGAACGCTACCTTCACCTTCACGGTCAAACCGTCATCCTGCCCTTGATGAACCGCGAGATTCCCGTAATCACCGATAGCTTTGTCGAAAGGGAGTTCGGAACCGGGGCAGTCAAGGTCACACCTGGGCATGATCCCAACGATTTCGAGATGGGCCGTAGACACTCGCTTCCCATCGTCAAGGTCATCGGGGAAGAGGGGCAGATGACGGAGGAAGCCGGGGCGTTTTCAGGTCTCGATCGCTATCAGGCCCGAAAACAGGTGGTCGCCGAATTAGAGCAGCAGAACCTGTTGCTCAAGGTGGAGCCCCATCCTCACAATGTTGGCGGATGCCAGAGATGCGGGACGGTCGTAGAGCCACTGGTCTCGACTCAGTGGTTCGTGAAGGTGAAGCCCCTGGCCAAAGTTGCCATCCAGGCGGTTGAGAACAAGGAGACCGTTTTCGTACCCCAGAGCTATGAAAAGGTCTTCTTCGAGTGGATGTCCAACATCGACGACTGGTGCATCAGCAGACAACTGTGGTGGGGGCATCGTATTCCTGCCTGGTACTGTGAGAGCTGCGGCGGGCTGACGGTGTCTCGCGAAGATGTCGAGGTATGCGATCACTGCCAGGGTCGCGAACTGGTTCAGGAATCGGACGTTCTCGATACCTGGTTCAGCTCGGCTCTGTGGCCTTTCTCGACACTGGGATGGCCGGATGAAACCAAGGAGCTTAGCACCTACTACCCCACTACCACGCTCGTCACCGGCTTCGACATCATCTTCTTCTGGGTGGCTCGGATGATGATGATGGGCCTTCGCTTCAGAGGAGAGGTCCCATTTAGGCGAGTCTACATCAATGGTCTGGTTCGCGACGAAAAGGGCCAGAAGATGTCCAAGTCCAGAGGCAACATCATCGACCCCTTGGAGTTGATCGATCGGTATGGCAGTGACGCCGTGAGATTCACGGTGGCGGTCTCGGCTGTACCCGGCACCGATATCCCGTTTTCGATCAGTCGGATGGCAGGCTACCGAGCCTTCTGCAACAAAATCTGGAATGCAGGTCGCTTTCTGCTGCTGAATATTGAGACCGGGTCGCCCATAAGCGAAGAAGACGTGGAATCACTCTGGCAGGAACCCGAGCTTGCACTGGAACACCGCTGGATCCTGGGGCGACTGCAGCAGGTCATCGCTGGCACCGACCGCAATCTGGAAAAATTTCTTCTGCATGAGGCCAGCCATGATCTCTACCATTTCTTCTGGCACGAGCTCTGCGATTGGTATATCGAGTTGATCAAACCAGACCTGGGCGGCTCCTCCACCAAGGCCGAGGGATCTGCACGGATCGCCACCTTCGTCTTGGAGAGCTCACTACGGCTGCTCCATCCTCTCATTCCCTTTCTGACCGAGGAATTGTGGCAGCGCTTTCCCCATGAGGGAGAATCGATCATGTTTGCCCCCTATCCCAGGAGTCGCGCTGATTGGATCGATGAGGAGGCGATCAGTCAGATGGAACAACTCCAGGAATTGATCACTTCCATCAGGACGGCTCGAGCTGAGAGCAATATCGCACCAAGCAAGAAGCTTCCGGCTCAACTCTTCCCTCGAGGGGAATCCGAAACCTTCCTGAAATCCCAGCAGCAACAGCTCCAGAACCTCTGCCGGCTCGACCCGATAGAGTTCTCTCCCGCCCAGAAGGACAAGGGCCTTCGCGTCAGCGGAGTATCGCGACTGGCAGAATTCTCTCTGTCGCTGGACGAAGCCCTGGATGTCGAGGCGGAGCGAGAGCGGATTGCTCGGCAGCTGCAAAAGCTGACCCAGGACCTGGAACGCCTCGGAACCAAGCTCGGGAATTCCGCTTTCGTTGAGAAAGCGCCTGCTCATGTGGTTGAAGCCACCCGACGCCGTCAGCATGAAGCCGAGGAGCAGCTGAAGAAGCTTCAGGGAACCCTCAATGAACTTTCTCAGCCTTGAACCCCTGATCCGACTGGCCCTCCAGGAGGATATCGGAAGCGGGGACATCACCACCGAGGCCATCCTTCAACAGAGCCCTCAGAGCGATTCGATCCTCGAAGCCAGGGTGGTGGCAAAGGAGACCTTCAGCCTGGCCGGCTGGCCTGTCTTCATGCAGGTCTTCCAGCTATTGGGCTCGGTGGAGGGTGAGTCCCAAATCCCCGAAGGAGACTTGGTCCAGCCCGGACTCCTGGGATCGATCCGTGCCCGGCCCTCGGTGTTGCTGCAAGGGGAACGACTTGCCCTGAACTTCTTGCAGCGGATGTGTGGAGTGGCAACACTGACCCGAAAGTGTGTCGACCTCGTGGCTCCGACCGAGGTCAGGATTCTGGATACCCGCAAGACAACGCCTCTTTGGCGGACCCTCGAAAAGTACGCGGTCCGAATGGGGGGCGGTAAGAATCACCGCCTTGGACTCTACGACGGCATTCTGATCAAAGAGAACCACATCGTCCTGGCCGGAGGCGTTACTCACGCCCTGGAAGCCTGCCGAAAACGCTCGAATCACCTCCAGAAAATCGAGATCGAGGTCACCTCGCTCCAGGAACTAGAGGAGGCGCTCGAGGCCGGTGTGGAAGCGATTCTACTGGACAACATGGCACCGGAAGCGGTCGTTGAAGCAGTGGGCCTGGCCGGGGGCCGCTGTGAGCTGGAGGTCTCGGGAGGCGTTCATGAGGGAAACCTGTTGCAGTATGCTCAAACCGGCGTAGACTTCATCTCCCTGGGAGCCTTGACCCACTCTCATAGAGCCATGGATATCAGCCTTCAGCTGGGAGAGTAAGACGGTCGTTTAGGGCTGCCAATGAATGCCCATTCCCGGCGCTTCCTCGGGAGAAGAGACGTGCGACCCTCGGACGTTCCGACGTGCGACCCTCAGACGTTCCGACGAATTCTCCCAAGTTTCAAACCAGGAACTGGAGTTTGCTCGGCTCTCCGGCCTCCAACTTGGCGCAGTGCTCTTCAAAGTTGAGCATCTGGAAAAGGCTTCTTCCCTGGCCCATTCCTTCAAGGATCCCACGCTCCTTCTCCTGAATCTGCTCGGCAAGAGGGATGGTTTCGGCGAAATCCTGCTCGCTACCCACCACTAGTCCATCATCGTCCCCGAAGAGAACGTCGCCCGGATGGACGGAAATCCCTCCGCAGTTGATCGGCACCTGAGTCTCGAAAAGGCGGTTGGTAGTCCCCGCCGCGCAGTTCACACCTCGTGCATAGTACGGAACGTCGAGTTGCCTGATCGCGGCCGTGTCTCGGCAAGCTCCATCAATGACGATTCCGGCGAGCCCCTTGCGCCTGGCCTCGCTGGGAAAGAGCTCCCCTGTGAGCGCCCGCCGACTGTTCTGCGAATCGATCACAATGACCTCTCCCGCCTCGGCATCCCGCAAGGCCTTGATAACGGTCAAGAAGTCTTCATGGCAGCGGACGGTATGGGCTCGGCCCGCCAGCTTCAGTCCCAGGCAAATCGATCCAATAGCAGGGTCCACGACCCCCAGCCTTCCCTGCTCCTTATCCGCATCGCAGATGCAGGCCGTATCCAGCTTCAGCAGCCGCTGCTTCATCTCAGAAAAAACCATGATTCAAATCCCCCTTTTCCTAACCCGTCGGATAGGCCCTGGTTCCTGGCCTACTTTGATGGAGCCTCGTCGATGGCTCCTCTTCTCACTCTGGTTGGATCTAGTGCATACTGGTTATTCTATGTCGATCCGCCACTCAGGCCGTTGCACTTCGCTGCTCCTGATTCAGTGCCTGTTCCTACTGTCCTGTGGCTCAGAGGACAACGCATCCGAAACTGAGCAGCAAGACCCGCTCCCTGTCAACGTGAGTGTCTATGGTCAAAGCGGAAACCAGCTCAGTCGGAAGCTACTCGAACGATCGTTGGAGCTGGGAACTTCTTTCCTGCTCCAAAACCAGAAAGAGCAGGGAAACTTTCAGTACGAATACAATTTCGTGAAGCGTCGCTACAACACCCGCGATAGCCAGGTTCGCCAGGCTGGAGCGCTCTGGGGGCTTTCCCTGATTCATCAAAACAAGCCTAGTGAAGCCACTTCGGATGCTCTCGTCAAGGGTTTCGAGTTTTTCCTCGAGCACTCCAGGGAAACCAGGGAGGGTGCTCTCTATATCGTCTATCCGGGAGAAGGAGCTGGTAGAAGTGGCACGGTCGCGTTGATGGCATTGGCTCTGATCGATTTCCTGCGCTCGGACGACTCCATCGCGGAGCACCCAGAATACGAAGCAGCGCTCGTGAAGTGTCTCGATTTTCTGATTTCCTTACGACAAGCTAACGGCCATTTCTCCAAGAGCTACGACTACGAGACGGGCTGGGGGGACGGGAGCCCGTCGCCCTACTTCGACGGAGAGATACTGCTGGCCCTTGTGAAAGCCCGAAATTACCTCGGTTTCCGGCAATGGGACGAGCTCCTGCTGGAATCAGCTGAAGCGATGTACCTGTCTCACGTCGATCTGGCCCGATCACGGGATCCCGACAGCAACACTACCAAGGGCTTCTACCAATGGGGTTCCATGGCGTACTTCGAGATCTACAAGAGTGACCTCCCTGCAGATAAGGAGAAATACGCCGAGTGGGTCATCGACCTCGCCTATTGGATGATCAATGAGCACCGCACCCTCAAGCGCCGCCGCAACACCGCCTACGCCTACGAAGGAATGATCTGCGCCTGGGAACTCGCCCGTCTGACCGGAAACGCAGAGGCGCTCCGGATGATTGGCGACGTCATCAACGATGGTCTCTACAAATTGACAAGCTGGCAGGTTGGCAGCCCCAACCAGAACGCCTTTTTGCTCAAGAACCGAACCAACGATCCCAGGGCCATCGGCGGCGTCATGAATCACCGCAGAGAAGCACCCCTAAGGATAGACGTCTGCCAGCACCAGATGCACGCGGTCATCCTGGCGGCCAGATACGTTTATCAAGAGTGAACTCCGGAATCCTCGCCTTTGCCTTCAAGAATTATCCAGTGAAACCCTGTGACGTTTGAACGTTGCGCCGGTGGCGGTCTACAGCCAGCGAACAGACCACTGTTTTGAATCGTGTTGGGGCTCAGAAGGTTGGTGAAGTTCCCAGATAAAGATCAATAGATGAAGTATGGGCAGAGGCAGAGGCAGAGGCAAGGGGGAGAGTGGATGACCGGGTGGATCCAGCGAAGTTGACCTATTCGGGGCTCTGGGCGAAGATCAGACTCTTGTTGAATGCACGTATGTCGAATCGAGCAGTCAGAATCATCTCCCCTCTTTCCCTGGTCCTGGGGGGAGCCATCGTTTCGGTGGTTTGGCTTCTCGGTGCCAGGGAGTATCTGGCCCCGAATGGTCTCAGCTCAACTACCCAGGATCTCCCGGTCTTCCTCGACGGTCAGGAGGCGGCCGGGCTGGAGTTCCAACATTTCAACGGAATGAGCGGGGAGTTCTATCTGCCCGAGATCACGGGCGCGGGCGCGGCCCTGTTCGACTATGACAACGACGGTGATCTGGATGTCTACCTGGTTCAGGGTGCGATGATCGGGACATCCAAGCAGCCGAGTCAGGCCATCTTCCCCTGGAAGAATTCAACGCCTCCTCGGGACCAGCTCTACCGCAACGACCTCCAGCTGGGAGCCGAGGGTGTTCGACGGTTGCGGTTCACCAGAGTAACGAAGGAGAGTGGTGTCGTGGCGGAGGGCTATGGGATGGGGGCGGCCGTGGGCGACATCGATAACGATGGTTACCCGGACCTGTACGTATCCAACCTGGGTGCCAACCAGATGTTCCTCAACAATCGGGATGGCACATTTGTGGATGTCACCCGCAAATCAGGAACTGACGACCCGCGCTGGAGTTCCAGCTCTGCCTTCCTCGACTACGATCGAGACGGCAAGCTGGACCTTTTCGTGACGGCCTATGTAGACTTCAGCACCACTGCGGATCGAACCTGCTTTGCCGCCAGCAGCGCCCGCGATTATTGCGGCCCCGATGCTTACGAGGCGCTGCCGGATCGGCTCTTTCGCAATAGGGGCGAGGGAATTTTCGAGGACGTGTCCAGCAGCGCCGGAATCGACCGGGAGTTCGGAGCGGGTCTGGGAATAGTGACGGCCGACTTCAACGGCGACGGCTGGACAGACATCTACGTCGCCAATTATGGCGACCCCAATCAGCTGTGGATGAATCAGAAGGATGGCAGCTTCCGAAACGAGGCCCTGCTTGCAGGCGTAGCCCTGAATCGGGTGGGACGGGCGGAAGGGGGAATGGGCCTGGACGCGGGCGATTTCGACGGTGATGGAGATGAGGATCTGTTCGTCACGAATCTGGCCGAAGAAACCAACACGCTCTACGTCAATCAGGGAGGTGCGCTGTTCGAAGACCGAACCATCGAGACGGGCCTTCATTCACCCAGTCTCCGGTTCACCGGCTTTGGGACGGCATGGCTGGATTTTGACAACGACGGGTGGCTGGACCTGCTGGCCCTGAACGGGGCGGTTCGAACGCTGCCAGAACTGGCACGAGAAGGCAATCCCTTCCCACTGGGTGAGACCAACCAGCTCTTTCGGAATACGGGGAAACTCGTCTTCAGGGACGTCACGGATCGGGCCGGAGCTTCCTTCCGAAAGAAGGAGGTCTCCCGTGGAGCTGCCTTCGGAGACCTGGACAATGACGGGGACACCGACGTTTTGGCTTTGAACACCGCTGGCCCGGCGAGGCTGCTGTTGAACCAGATCGGCAATCGGCGCCACTGGCTGGGGGTGAGACTGCTAGGGAAGGAAAGCCCTCGAGACATGCTGGGGACAAGGGTCGAGTTCATCCTGCCCGACGCTTCTACAATCTGGCGCCGGGTCCGAACAGACGGAAGCTACTGCTCTTCTCACGATCCTCGGGTTCTAGTCGGTCTGGGGACCTGGGACCAGGTTCGGATGGTCCGAGTCCACTGGCCATCCGGACAAATAGAAGAATGGGGGAAACCGCCCATCGATCGCTACACAACGCTTAAGGAGGGAACATCCAACAGCCGAAACTGACCCATCTTGGCTTCGGCCAGAGAAGAGTCAAGACAGCTCCAAGGTGCATTCCCGGGGCTCCGAAGGCAGCCGCGGCATCATCCTTGAAGCTGGCGTTGATCCGCGCGGTCGGCTTCCTCTGTGTCCTTTCTCTGGCCCCGGCCGCCTTCGGGTCGTCGAGCATCGGATCCGAGGTTGGCAGCCAGCAGGAAGACTCGGTCCTGCCTCCGCCCCGGGTGGGACTGCTTTCCCTCCCCTATCCAGACACTGAGCCGCTCGAGGAACAGGTTCGGGAGCAGTTTCGGGAATTACAGCGAAACCTGGCGAAGTTGGTTCGGAAACCGGAGACGACAAAGTCCCAACTGAGCGAAGCCTATGGACTCCTGGGGCAGATGTATCATGCCTACGCGCTGATCGATGTGGCCGAAATCTGCTACCTCAACGCCCATCGAGTGGAGGAAAAGGACTTTAGATGGATTTACCTTCTCGGGTACCTTTGCCACAAGCAGGGTCGCCTGCCCGAGGCCGAGCTCTACTACCGAGAAGCCGGAAGGCTCCGTTCCGAGTACCTGCCCGTCGCCGTACATCTGGGAGACGTGTTCTTACAGCAGGATCGTCCCACGGAGGCTACTGCTCAGTTCGAAAGAGCCCTGGAGCTTGACCCCGATTGTGGTTCCGCCCACTTCGGCCTGGGGCAAGTCGCCCTCTCTCAAGGTAGGCACGCCACTGCCATAGAGCTCTTCCAAAAGACCTTGGAAAGTGTTCCCGGAGCAAGCCAGGTTCACTACTCGCTCGCTATGGCTTACCGGGCACTGGGAGATCTTGAGCGAGCTCAGGCACACCTGAAAAGCCGAGGTTCTGTCGGTGTTCGGGTCGCCGATCCGCTGCTCGATGGCCTCCAGGATCTACTACAGGGAGAGCGAGTTCACTCGATACGCGGCCGCATGGCTTTCGGCGCCGGACGCTTTAGTGAGGCCGCCGCCGAGTTTGAAAAAGCGGTTGCCGCCGAACCCAGCAGCGTGACGTCGCGCGTTAATCTGGGAGCGACCCTGGCGAAGCTGGGAGACCTCGAGGCGGCAATGAAGCAATTCCGCGAAGTGCTGAGAGCGGACCCAGACAACGCCACGGCTCGATATAATCTGGGATTCCTTCTGGCCCGAGGGAAGCGCTACCATGAGGCCGTTCCCCACCTTAGAGCGGCCCTCGATGCCAAGCCCAAGGACCCGACGACAAGATTGCTTTTCGCACAGGCCCTTCTAGAGACGAGGCAGGTAGAGGAGGCCCTGACCCAGTTCTCTCGAATCCTGGAATCCGATCCCGCCAACGAAGAAGTGCTGCTGCAACAAGTGAATCTGCTGGTCTCCAGGAGAAGATTCAGGGAGGCTCTGGAGCAGCTGGAGCAGGCCAACAGGGACCTTCCCGGGCGTGCCCGAACAACGCATACCCTGGCGCTATTCCTGGCAGCCTCCCCGAATCTGGAGCTGCGAGAAGGAGCCAGAGCCTTGGAGCTGGCACTTCAGGTCTTCAAGACCTGCCAGTCGGTCAGCCACGGGACCACAGTGGCGTTGGTGCTGGCGGAATTGGGCCGTTGCCAGGAAGCGGCCCAGTGGCAGCGTCGGATGGTCGAGGCGGCGGAGAAGGCTCAGAAAAACGACTTAGGCAAAACCCTACGGGTGAACCTGGATCGCTACGAAAAAAACCAGCCCTGCCGACCACCGGGATAGCCGTCGGTCACGCTCTAAGAGATTCTCGGTTCACGAGACAGTTCAGATCCCGAATCCCAACTCCCGTCAGGGTTCCGCGGCAGATTAATCGTCGTTTATGATTCCTCCAAGCCCTTTGCCGTCGTCAATCAGTGCGTCGCTCGGGTTGAAGAGAAATACTTGGAAGAATTCAGAGTTTTCAATATCTTCGTCACCGTTGATCTGAATATCGAACGTCCCTGTCGCCGTGTTGGGAGGAATCGTGAGGAGTCCTGGCGTAGCGACTGCCACGCCCACGTAGTCACCGCCAACGGTATTTCGACCGTCCCCAGAAACCGCACCAGCTTGCGCAGTACCATCCTTCGTTGCGTACTGAACCGTAACGGCAACAGGACTCGTGGGAGTCAAGGTTACCGTGAACGTTAAGCCGGCCATTCCGGAGTCCCCCTCATCCTGGCTTGCATTTGCGATTGAGAGCAAAGGTAACCCATCCGGAGGAGTGCTACCGTCGGGTAAAGGCGTAGTGTTAAGATCTCCCTCAATTGCCACGCACAGAGGAGCGCCTGCTGGATCAAAACCCTGGAGAGCCTCACCGGAAGCGCATGTTACGCCCGCCAAAAGGGTTGTGCGCGGTATGCAATTCTTAACGCCAAGGGTAAATCCGACCAGCACTTCGGTTGGACCACATTCCTTATTAGCTTGACTAGGCACGCACTCTGCAGCGCCGTTGGTAAACCGAACCAGAACTTCTCCATCGGCGCATCCCTCGTTCTTGACGCTGGGTTCACATTGAGGAGCGCCGTCGACAAAGCCAGTCAGAACCTGATCTGAAGAGCAAATCTCATCTTTAACGCTGTTCTCGCACTGGGCAAGACCATTGCTAAATCCGGTGAGGACTTGTCCCGACGGACAGGCCTCGTTGCCGACGCTGGGTTCGCAGATGGGCAAACCGAACTCGTCAAAACCGGTGAGCACCTCACCTGCGGCGCAGCCGACGTTGCCCAGTGAGGGGATTCGGTCGTAGATTAACCGCATTCCAAAGACCTCCGCGTCAGCCTTTGGCGTGGCTTCGAAAAGAAGACTTACGTAGTCATCAGGTCCCAAAACGGGGTTCCCGACCTGAGAGAAAATGCTGGAAACATCAAACTCCTGCAACTGCTCCTTGACCAGGGTCGCGGATATCTCCAATTCTGAAAAGGTAGCAATATTCTCTGCTTCTCCGTTCTTTGCCACCGACATCAAGAGATCGAATGTGATTTCCTCATTGTCTCCCGGAATCAGGACGATCGTAGCCTTCGTCAACGTGTCGAAGTTGGCAGGGATACCAAAGCCGAAATGTGTGTCACCGATCGCGGTTACTGTCCAGTTCCCTACAGCGTGATTGCCAGGGTGGTCTGCGGGGGCAATCCAGAGCTCGGTCTCGAGATCGGGCCCCTGAGCTTGTCCCAGCGTCACACACATTACTAAAACGATTGCCCAACAGACAACGGTCTTTTCCATGCTTAATCCACTCACAGTGAAATCTCCCTTCAATAATGTTTACGGCAACGTTTGAGATGGGGCTTGCGTTGACCCAGCACCTTTATCCTCATCAATAACAAACAGCTGCACTTCAGAAATGCCATTTAGTCGTCTGCGCTTCTCAACTTCTCCAAGTCATCGAGTCGGTCCTTGAGGGACTCTATGGTCTGCTGCTGCTGAAGCGTGTAGAGCGTCAGCTCTTCGACCTTTTCTAAGAGCTTCAACTGCATCTCGGTCATGTCGAGATTACCAGCCTTCTTCACATCGGATTTAGAAGGGACGTTCGGGAGATGTTTGTTCTCTTTGATAAACGCATTCAGATCTTCGAGGGGCATCAACTGATAGTCTGCCTCGAAGACATAGTCGGGGACATTCAGGGGAACACCGGCGACATTAAATGAGCCGGCAACCGTTAGGCCGCCGTTCTCGTCCACAATAAACGCCTGAACACCGCCTGGTTTGTCGATATGGAAGGTCCCCGCACCCGGGGTGCCACCAGTAAACACACTCCAGGTACCCGCTCCTCCGACGCTGGTGTCGGTCATATCGTACTGGACAAGGCCATTGTTCTCGAAAGTCAGGAGGACACGAGCAGCAGTTGTGCCATCCGTCTCTTCCACGAGGATCCGGGAAGTGCCATTACTCCGCCTCACGTGTAGCGGAGCAGTGGGAGAAGAGAGCCCGATTCCGATATCACCCGTCGTGCCTTCCACATCAATCGAACTGGTCGGAGCGTTGGGGCGTATGCGGAAAGGCAGCTTGCTGCCGTTGGTGACGTCGCGCACGAAAAAGTTGGTCTCGTTGCCGGCCAGGTCCCAGGTCTGGGGAGTCCATCCGGAGGTCCCATTCTGATCCAGCCGAACCGTCGGGGTGTCCCCGTCCGCAATGTGAAGCTCCAATGACGGAGTCGAGGTTCCCAGACCGATGTCACCAGAGTCCTCGACAAAGAGTGCGTTAGCCGGCGCACCCGCCTCGATCCTAAAGGGGATTCTTCCGCCGGTGCTGTCCTCGATGCCGAAATACGATGCTCCGCCATTGGCGGAATCGTTAATGATGATTCGCCAGTCGTTCCTGGGAAAGCTGGCGGCGACGCTGGTGTCGTCAAAATGGACGCGTAGGTTGTTCTCCTTCAGCCTGAGGGTGTCGAAACCGAAGTTCTCTCCGTTGACGCAGTCGAAACCAATACAGGCGCTGCCGTCCACGATGAGATCATCGTTAATCACAAAGTCGAAACGCACATCGGGACCCTTGGGGCCGTTCGTTGCCTTGAGCCCGACTCCCTCCCCTTCTTCAACCGAGGGATCCACCGCCGAACCTCCACTGATTGTGAACACGCCGGACTGAGGCTCGGTCTCGGCTCCCGCCGAGGGAGTCGCAACCAACTCGTAGTTATAAGTGCCGTCCGGAAGCGGGTTGCCGTCCCCGTCCTTCAGATCGAAGCTCACCTCATCACCGGCTCCAAACACGGCCCGGTAGATGCCGCCTCCGGGACCGGAGACCGTCAACGTCAAAGCCTCGTACTCACCCAGCGGCTCCCAGAAAATTGCTCCGCTGGTGATGGTCTCTGTAGCCACGGCTCCATGAAGCGGCAACAGGAGAGCGGATAGCAGCAGCACAAACGACGTAAAAGAAGCCATCTTCACACTCTTGCTCATCGGTTCAAAACCCCCTTCTTGCAGGAAAGAAAATCAAAAAACAGTGAGCGCGAAATCTAGTCCAGGTTCTCAAGAATGTTAAGACAAAAACAGGTGCACCACGCGAAAGCGCAGCCTCTCACAGGCTCTCATTCAGAGTTGCCGCGGCTGGCTGCAATTAGCTGCAATAAAGTCTCAAATCGAGTCGCTCCCCGCTGATCCGGAAATGATCGGGCAGAGTTGCACTGGGACTTAGCCCGACTTGCTCGGCTAGATCCATTTTCTCCCAGTCGCAAGAAGCGAAATAGGCCACGACGCTGGTCAGTCCTCCTCGCGCCGCCTCTTCCACAACGGTTTGGACCAGCTCTCTTCCCTTCTTCAGATGGTTCGGTCGAATCAGGAAATCGAGCCGACCTACATGGCCCTGACATTCCCCCTGCTCGGGCAGCACAGCAGCTGCACCCACCACAGGGTGGCCCGGACACTCCAATAGGTAGAGCGATCCTCCCGGGCGATCCGCTCGCAGCATCAGAGAAGGAAAAATCGAGAAGTATCTTTTCGTCACCAGACTCGGGTGAGAAAAGAGGCCCTCCTGATGATCCTGGATGAGCCAGGGATGGGGCGCGGCATACAGGGCCGCGACTCGCGAGGCATCTCCCCAGTCCGCGCGACGGATCACTGCTTTCCCAGAATCGGGGAAAAGGTATTCGTCGAACTCCTCCACCGTCCCGCCTCCACTCAGGCGACGCATGACGTGGCCGTTGTAGTCGCGAAACCCATACTTCTCGTAGACATGATGCGCGATCGGGTTCGCTGTCCCCAGCTGCATGCAAAGACCGCCGCGCTGCTCGAACCACTGGACCGCAAACTCGGTCAGGCAGCTGCTGATTCCTTTGCCCCGCTGTTCGGGTTTGGTAAAGACCCAGCCCAGACTCCCCAGCTCAGCCTGGTCTCGAGCCACCTGGCAACCAACGTCGCCCACGATCTCACCCTCGATCCTGCCCAGGAAGAAAGGGTCCAGACTGGTTCTGGCAAACTCGCCTCGCAGACACCCTTTCAAGTACAAGGATTCAGCTACGGAAGCCCACGAGTCCAGGTCCTCCACCTGGATGACGAAGTGGGTGATTTCCTCAACCACTCGCGCCGCTACTTGTTCTCCGGGCTCGAAAAATTCGACGGAGAGCCTCTCTCCGCCTGGCAGGGTGTGCTCGCCCAACTTCTTCATGGTGTGCACATGGCTACATCGCGACCACTATAATGTCGAGCGAACCAGAGACACTCGTCTCCCAATATTAGTCAGATAACCGGCATGAGTAAACGCGGAGGTGCGATGAGCTTCAAGAAGGTGGGGCTGATCAGCCCAGGGGACATGGGTCACAGAGTTGCGATGATCCTCAAGAGTCAGGGGCTGGAGGTCCTGTGCAGCCTGGACGGTCGCAGTCCCCGGACTCGGGAACTGGCCCGAATAGCGGGAGTGCGAACGGTAGACAGCCAGGAGCAATTGGTACGAGAGGTCGATCTGATCCTCTCGATTCTGGTTCCTTCCGAGGCCGAGGGCGCCGCCGCATCTGTTTGCCAGGCGCTCCGGACCGCCGGGGCCGATACTCTCTACGTAGACTGCAATGCAATCGCTCCTTCCAGCGCCCACAGAATCGCGCGACTGGTAAAGCAGGTCGGCAGCCGCTTCGTCGACGGGGGAATCATCGGTCCCCCACCGATTCGGCAAGGCACTACCCGCTTCTATATCTCAGGTCCTGATGCCGCCGAAGTAGAGAGACTGTCGGCTTATGGTCTCGACGTACGCGTCCTGGGAAGCGAGGTGGGTCAGGCCTCCGGCTTCAAGATGACCTACGCTGGCCTGAGCAAGGGATTCGCGGCTCTGGCGATCGGAATCCTGGTCGCGGCTCGGCGGCTCGATCTCTATGAGCCTCTGATAGAGGAACTTCGCTTGAGTCAGCCAGAGAGGCTAGCCCGGATGGAGAAATCTCTGCCGCAGGTTCCACCCAAAGCGCATCGCTGGGTGGGCGAGATGGAAGAGATCGCGCAGACCTTCAAGGAGCTGGGGCTGACTCCCTCTATCCACCAGGGTGCAGCCGAGATGTACCGCTTCCTAGGCAAGAGCCCGTTGGCGGATGAGACTCCAGAGACATTGGACTCCGAACGCACACTGGAGCAGGTTATCGAGATTCTGGGATCTCTAGGAAAGTCTGTCTGAAGTTCTTCGTTACATTTGAGTCAAATTTGGAGCGGAAGACACAAAAACTCCGGTCCCACATCTACGCCGAAGGCGTAAGCAGTTCCCCTTCAACAGTTGTCTCCCCGACTGATCGCGCCTGGCTGGAGACGAGACTCTGGGTCGATGACGGCTCTCTTCCGGAAGGCTCAATCGAAGACTCTTGATCACGACACATTGTTTGTAGGTCTGAGGCGATGCCTCACCAGCCTGAAACTTCATTCGCAAACGATAGGGGTAGGGAAGCACGGTTACCCGGCTCCCCTCCCTCCGAACCGTACATGCGGTTCTCCCGCATACGGCTCTCCGGTCAGTAGGTTCCTGTGGATTGGACGAAACGAATATGGGCGTCATTCAGGCTCGTGAACCC